>WFRI01000001.1 GCA_015486615.1 Candidatus Omnitrophota bacterium
AAGATGCTCCGGGCGGCGGTAAGAAAGGATAGAAAACGTATTTCTAAGTTAGCGTTGGGAAGCCGGGAATTACGCCGGGTTTTAGAGGATTTGGAGGTTAAATACAGTTTTGAATATGACGATTTAGAGGAATTCATCCGCGGCTACTCAATAAAAGAGATAGGAGATGCTGTGTCTTTGATAGAGGTTCTGATTGAAGGAAAGGTATTCCCTGTAGGTGAAGAGTATTGGGAGAAAGCCGCCGAGGTTTATAGTTTCAGAAAGTTATTGGAATATATGTTTTGGGTTGAGCAAGAGAAGAAAAAGGTAAGGGGGACCGCAGAAGGATGGCTTGTCAAACAAGAGGATATATGGCGTATTGTAAAACGAGAGCTGCTTTCTTTCTTTTTCAAACAGGAATATGCCGCTTTGAAAGAAAAACGATACCTAAGGGCCCTTTCTTTCAAAGACTATCCCGGGGTATTCTTGCGCCGCCATATAGGGCCGGATAATTTTACGGGCAGGCTCAAGGTGGTTAAGACCTTATTTGGTGAGTTGGACCCGCAGGCAGTGCTTGTTGTCCTTGATGATTTTCCTGACCCGGCAACTCTAAAAATTCCGCCGCGGGCCATAATAGTCTGTCAGGATGATATTGCCAAAAACTCCCATATTATGCGTTCAACCGAGGATAAGAATGTCCCGCTGTATTTGTCCGGGCCGTTTGGCTTCTATTTCTGGCAGGCTCTGAACGATAAATATATAAAAGTAGAAGGGGGCAGGATTGAGATTTCCGACAGGCCCTTTCCAGAACAGTCAGACGCTTCAGCGCGCCCGGCTGAAAAGATAGAAATTCTGCAGGCAGACTTGTCTTATTCTAAAATCCTGCCGTTAGAAAAGGCTTTGTCTGCTTATTATTTCGGCTTTAAGATAGCCAATCTTTGCTGGCTTATAAAGAAAGGCATAAATGTCCCGGCCGGGCTTGCTGTCCCTTTTGGAGTTTACGGAAGGATTATTAAGAATGAGGAGATTCAGCAAAGGATAGAAAAACTCTACACAGATGCTAAGTTAAACATTGCTGACAGAGAAAAGCTGTCCAGGATTTTAGAGAAAGGGCGTTCTGATTTGCCCATGTCTTTTATGTCTTTGCTGGAGAAGAATCCTCAAATTTTCTCTAAAATCATAGAGAAAGCAAAAATTATATCGGAGTTTTGCGAAGGTAAAGATATTGTTATCATCCGCACATCTACAAACGCAGAAGACCTGGAAAAATACCCCGGCGTGGGAATTGGCAAATATGACAGTATCCCTGTTTGGCTTAAGGGTTTGAGTCCTGAAGAGAGGCAGAGGAAGGTAATGGAGACTATCTTCAAATGCTGGTTGTCTGTATTTAATGAGCCGGCTTTCCTGGAGCGTGAGTACCAAGGGATAAACCATAGGGAGGTCTATCCTGCAATACTAATTCAGGAATATATTCCTGCGCATATCAGCTTTGTTGCGCAGGTTTATGAAAAAAACTGCTTCAAAAAAATAGAATTTGCTGTCGGCGATTTAAGCACGGTCCTATCTGATAGTATCCCCGGATACAGCGTAAAAATGTGCGGCGGCAAAAAGGAGATACTGCGAGGGGAGTTTAATGACAGGAAAAAGACTCTCGGCCCGCAGGGATATGAAGACAACCGGGCAGTTGTGTCTAAGGAAGAGCAGGAAGAAGCGAAAGCGAGGTTAGAAAAGATATTTCCGGAATTAATCGAAGTGTTAAATAAGGCGTATAAGATTTTCCAGAATACCACAAGAGACATCGAGGGAGTAGTTGATAATAACAGTAGGATTTATCTGGTTCAGTGCCGCCGCCTGGCTAAGGGAAGTTCTTCGGCAATTTCTTCTATAAACCCTTTATCTTTAAGTTCTTCTTCTGTCATCGCCAATCTGGCAGGCTTAGGTTATCTTCAATCAGCCAGGAGACAGGGAGCGGCAGGGATAGCTGATTATTCTTTTAATTTCTTTAAGAATTGGGCGGGGGTAAGTATAGATATTTTGTGGAATGTTTTGAGTGTTATCAAGTCTTGGTCACCGGTAACAATGCAGTCGATCTTTTCCGCGGCCAAGGCGGCTTCTAAGATAATATTGTCTTTTATGTCACGGCAGACAGCAACTTTTTGGCGGGGAAAAACAAAGTTAGAATCGGTTTTGATTAGTTCTTCAAATCGCTTAATTTCTTCTAAATTGAAATACTTTTTGAACTTTGGTCGGCGGACAACATCAAAGATTTCTGACTGCATTTCTAAAGAAAGAATCGGAGTAAATTTTCCTTCAATAAAGGCGCTGCATATTTCTTTAAATAACTTTCCTTTACCAATAAGAGCGCTAACGAATATATTTGTATCAACGACGGCCTTTATTTCTCTCATAGCGCTCTTGTCTCACTTCTTTGCAGATTCGGTTAATCTCTTTTTGAGAAATGGGATACTTTTTAGCGCGCCGGCGTATTTTATTTATCAGGGTATTCCAGCGGGCACGGCGCGTCTCTCTTTCAAATTCCTTAACGAGTTTAAGTTTTTCTTTAGTATCCAGCTGTTCGAAGGCCTCTTTAATCTGCGTCGGCCCCAAATTCACTTCTACTTTAGACATTTTATCAACCCCCTTAACAAATACTCTAACATATTTCCGAATGGAAATCAAGTTCAGCGTGTTAGAACGAATACTCTTAAAATTATCAGGCTGATAGATGTGAATGAGGGAAGAACTTTCGCCTCCTCAGCGGTTAAAAGGTGCAGGGATAGAGTTAGTTCCGCCTTACGGGTAGATTCTGCGTTTGGTGAGCTATCTGCCGGTTTTTCTTTTTTATTAGATAGAACATTGATAGAAGGCGCAGATGACTGGAGACGGGAAATCAGACGGGAGTTTGTTTATGTCCCTTTCAGTTCTGAGGCGCGGGTGAAATTGTTGCCTTATAGAGAAGCGGGATTTATTAAGCAGGAAGAATGGGAGCGGTTGGTTTCTACCCAATGCAGTCCGCCGGCGGATGAAATTATTGAGAAGGTTGCAAGGCGCCTTATTGAGAGGGGGGGGAGATTTCTTTGCTACTATGCTAACCGGCGGGCAGGAAGAATATTGTCTATGTTTGCTTTTGAGCATGGACGTCACTTTGGGCTTTGCAACGGTCTTGTGGGCGGAAAGCTTTCTGAGCCGCATATATTTTTAATATTTTCCTCAAATAATCAGTTGGTTGTAATAGACAGGACAATCAAGCAGTTTATTAAAAGCCTTGATATTTTTATCGGCCCTTTTGAACAGTATATGACCATTCTCCCTATGCGTATTGAAATGCGCCGCGAGTATACAGATTTTTTAAGCTTTGAAGACAGAGAGTTTTTTAAATCCTGGAAATCTTCTATAACCCCTTTATCTTTAAGTTCTTCTTTAAGTTCTTCTTCTGTCATCGCCAATCTGGCAGGCTTAGGTTATCTTCAATCAGCCAGGAGACAGGGAGCGGCAGATAAATCTGCGTCCTCGGCAGTAGAAGATGATAAAAATATTCTAAACAGGATTGGCTTAAGTTTTATGAAGTTTATAGAGAAGGTAT
>WFRI01000002.1 GCA_015486615.1 Candidatus Omnitrophota bacterium
ACAAAATCTTTGCCGCAAGGCAAAGTGGCGCATGGAGGGGTGGCCGAGCGGTTTAAGGCGGCGGTTTGCTAAACCGCTGTACGATCGAAAGGTTGTACCCAGGGTTCAAATCCCTGCCCCTCCGCTGTTTATTTTTCTTTGAAAAATAAACAGCGGACTTCGATCTTTTAAGCGAGAAGTCTTGGGAACTTTTTGGTTTGGTAAATAAATCTACTATATTTATCTTCTGTTATACAGTCGAATATTATAATAATACTAAAATATTTCACTTTAGTAAGCTTGCTCCAAAGAAATTCTTTCCGAATAGCATAATGTGGCGGAGGGGCAGGGATTTGAACCCTGGGTACAACCTTTCGATCGTACAGCGGTTTAGCAAACCGCCGCCTTAAACCGCTCGGCCACCCCTCCATGCGCCACTTTGCCTTGCGGCAAAGATTTTGTGGTTATTGCTTTATTACCAATTTCTCTTAACAATCAGCCTTGTATTCTCTAACTTATGGGTTTTATGGCGCTTCATTGGGGCTCTGCCCCCTCTGACGCTCCGTTCGTTAGTATTTCCATAGAAGCATTACTCACTCCGCTGTCACCCCCGTAAGTTTATCCACAGATGCTAATTCTTTTTTCCTCTCATTTGAGATTACCCCTGCCTTTTAGATATTCCTTAACAGGCATACATCTCCCGTTTACCGGGATGAGAGGTCTTTCTCAACCTGCCGCTTTAAGATCTCTCGCTTTCGCTCGAGAACATTTTGTTGCAAAATAACCAATAACCAAGAAAAAGCGCTAACGCGCTTTTTAGATTTAGATCAAGGTTTAGGTTGAGAAGATCTTAATCTTAATCTTAATCTTAATCTTAACCTTAACCTTAACCTTAACCTAAATCTATCCCCGAGCTATCCCGTCACAAACAATTGGGCAAAAACTGTCCTGCATAATTCTACTCCCCAGTCAACTCCAGCCTTTGCCATAGAACTTACAGAAAAACTATTCTCATATATTTTCAGATTAAAAGCAAGAAAAAAGATGTTAATAACTAAAACAATCATTATTATAAACAAATAGTCTATAAGTTTAGTGATATCATCTGTGCGCATTATTCTTGCTACCAAGGCAATATGCATAGTAAAAACAAATCCCGTAATAAAAAAAAACACTGCCGAAGGTATCTTCAACCCCGCTATTTTTACTAAGAGCAAATAAACCAAAAGCACGACCAGCGCCCAGAAAGGAATTAAATAATAAGATATCCTTAATATCGGAGAAAAAAAACCGAATATAATCTGAATAAACCTCTGGGTTTTTTTATAAAATTTAAGCGGCTCAGTAATAAAGATATGAAATACTAAATACAAGCCTGCACCGGTAAAAAAAATTCCCCCTAAAGGCTGAGGCAGATTAAAAATCTCAGTTGTAAACCCCTTAGCCAGACCTAAGAAAACCGGCAGCAGAAGGATAAAACAGGAGAGTTTTATAATCCGGACAGTCTTACTCTCGGCAGATAATTTCTGTTCCATTCATATAACTCCTTAGAGCTTTAGGCACAACAACATTGCCGTCTTTGTCCTGAAAATTCTCCAAAATAGCCACAACAATTCTTGCCAAAGCCAGCCCCGAACCATTGAGAGTATGGACAAAAGAAGTTTTGCCGTTGTGTTTGTCTTTAAACCTGATATTGCCGCGCCTTGCCTGAAAATCTTCAAAGTTAGAACAGCTGGAGACTTCCAGCCAGCGGCTTATCCCTACGGAAAAAACCTCTAAATCATAGCATTTAGCCGCGGCAAAACTCAAATCCCCATAAGCCAGTTCAACTACCCTGTAAGGAAGTTCCAGAGCCCGCAGAACATCCTCAGCATCATTGACTAATTTATCCAATTCCTTATAAGAATCCTGAGGCAGAGTAAACTTAACCATCTCCACTTTATCAAACTGGTGCACCCGGACCAAACCCCGGGTATCTTTACCATAACTTCCGGCTTCTCTGCGGAAACAACTGGTAAAAGCAGTATAACACAGAGGCAAATCCTCAGCATCCAGCACTTCACCACGATGAATATTAGTAAGCGGCACCTCAGCCGTAGGGATTAAGAAAAGATCGTCTTCTGTCGTTTTATACATATCCTCTTCCATTTTAGGAAGTTGGCCGGTAGCAGTCATAGAATCTCTACTTACTAAATAAGGCGGAAAAATCTCCTTGTAGCCGTGTTTTTGAATGTGCAAATCCAGCATAAAATTCAACAGCGCCCTTTCTAAAAGCGCACCTTTGCCTTTAAAAAATACAAAATTCCGGCCGCTTACTTTTACCGCTCTTTGAAAATCAATAATATCCAGGTTTTCGGCTATAGACATATGGTCTAAGGGAGTAAAATCAAACTTAGGGACACTTCCTTCCTGACGCAGAACCTTATTTTTAGAAGCGTCCCCTAAAGGCACAGAAGGATGGGCAACATTGGGTATGCTTAAAAGCATAAAGTTAAATTCCCGCCTAACCTCTTTAAACTGTACTTCTAAATCAGATATTTGGGCAGATATACCTTTTAACCGGCCGATATATTCTGAAGGGTCCTTAGCCTCTTTAATACTAAGGCTGATAGAATCGTTAATTTTATTCTGCTCAGCCCGTAATGCCTCTATCTCCTGAAGAAACTGCCTTCTTCTTTGATCTAAATCAAAAAATCTTACCAAATCTACTTTGCTTCTTTTATATTTTAAGGCTTCCTTTATTAATTTTGGGTTTTCTCTGATAAACTTTATATCTAACACACCGCCTCCTTTGGTAAACCTAATTACACCTATTAAAAACCAAAAATCTCAGTCTAAACCTCAACTTAAATATCAAACTAAGCCTGCATTTTGCATCCGGCAGTATTTATTATACTCGGTTTAAAAAATTTTTAAATTTTTATTTACAAAATGTATAAGCTTATACAAACA
>WFRI01000003.1 GCA_015486615.1 Candidatus Omnitrophota bacterium
AAGTGCGGGAGTAATGTCCTGCTGTTTGTTTAAGTTAAGTTTATTTAGAGATATCGGTTTCGTTACAGGTAGATAATAGAAAACGCGAGTGAAGGATGAAATTATTTAATTGAGAATATTTGGTTTCCTAAGGCGGATATCTGCGTATGCTTTGAAAATAGGAATAGGGAAATGCTTGCTTATACTTTAGGAGGATGGTTATATCCGCAAAAGACAGCCATTATTTATTCTACAGTAGTTAAAGAAGCCTATCAGCATAAGAATTTATCAAATACCTTAAACTTTGTCCTTCTAAAAAAGTTATTTTTAAGAAACTTTTTTAGAAGATTCTACTGCGTTGCCAGGACCGCTAATCCTGTGGTTGTAGCGGCTATGGGAAAGTATATGAATGCGTATCCGTCGCCTTACCGAAGTTCTCCAGATGCACAAGAGGTGGAGATAGCGTCTGAAATAGCAAAAATGCTTTCGCCTGATAAAGAGTTTAATCCTCAGACGTTTGTTATTAAAAAGGCTTTCCTGCAGGATGGTAATCTGCCTAAAGAATTTAGCAATATACCTCATTACTCGGATAAAATAAACTCTTTTTGCGACAGGTATCTTCAGTATGATAAAAAAGAAGGTGATGCATTTGTTATCGTAGGGCAAGCTTCATTTAGGGGCTTTGTCAAATATTTCTTTGGAAAGTATTTTTCCTGTTTTTTTACAAAAAGGAGCAGAGGCAAAAAACATAGCCAAGGTAAATTCTGGACGAAATATTTTGAGGTTTATGATGTTTTGAATAAGTCTGCCGCCTATAATGAACTTTTGAATAATGTCGTTTCTTCTGCAGATTTACAGAGTAAAGAGCGTATATTGGATCTTGGGTGCGGGACCGGAAACTTATACAGAGCATTGGAAAGCAAGGGTGTATATTATGTAGGAATAGACAGTTGTATTCGTGCATTGGATATAGCAAGGCTTAAGATGGCTGATAATAATCAAGCCTCTTTAATCAGGTGCGATATAAAAAACTTATGTTTTAAAGATTCGTCTTTTGATAAGATTTTATCTAATAATGTTCTTTACCTTTTAAATGAACGGGCTGTGCTTTCCGTGTTAAACGAGGCATACCGGGTGCTTAGGAAAGGTGGCTTGCTTGTGGCTACCGGGCTGATAAGAGGGTTTAATCCCTTTGCGATATATAGGGATTCTGTAATTAAAGCGTTAAAGATGCAGGGGATATTTAGGAGTATTGTTGATTTTGTAAAGACTTTGCCTTATGCAGTTAAAGTTATTTATTACAATCAGGTGTATATCAAAAGCAGGAGAAAACAATACACATTTTTTGACGATTATCTAATAAGGAAACTGTTTACAAAGTCTAATTTTAAAATTATTCAAACCAAGAAAGTTTATGCGGGCCAATGTCTGCTTATTATAGGTAAAAGAGAGTGAGTTATGTTTAATGCTCTGATAAAGATACTTCTCGCGTTTACAGTTATATTTAATTTTATCCTCGGTTTTGTTTTTCTATTCCGGAAGAAAACAGAGGGAAGCAAAATCTTCTCCCTGATTAATTTCTCAGTTGGGTTATGGGCATTATTTATTCTGTTCTACTGGATTACGATAAATCCGGGAAAAGCGCTTTTTTTTAGCAAATGCGCATATACTTTCGCCAGTTTAATCCCTGTCTTCTTTCTGAGATTTATTTTAATCTATCCTTATCGAATAAGATTAATTGATAGATTTCCCCAAGTAAATATAGTTTTTTTAATAATATTTGCCATTTGGTGGCTGGTGTGGAGCAACCGTATTGTGCGCGGGGTAACATTTGAGCAATGGGGATATAATCTTATACCAGCCAGGTTTTACATTTTTTATATATTTTACTTTAGTATATATATGGGGATGAGCTTTATTATCCTATTTTTTAAAATGATAACCTCCTCCGGTTTAAGGAAATTACAGCTAAAATATGTTTTTGCAGGAGGTATTATAAGCAGTATGCTGGGAAGCATACCGAATCTAATCCTGCCTTTTTTGAATAATACCAGATATACATTTGCGGGGCCGATATTCTCATTAATTCTTGTTATATGTATTGCTTATGTTATTCTCAAATACCGCCTTATGAATATTACAGTAGCCATTACCAGCACAGGCGTGTTTGTAACAGTTTACACATTGGTTTTAGGCCTGCCTTTTATTCTTGCCGTCTCAGGCAAAAGGTGGCTGATAGCATTTTTAGACGGTAATTGGTGGTCTGCTCCTTTGGTCTTGATGGCGCTTTTAGCAACAGTAGGTCCTTCAGTTTATCTGTATTTTCAAAAGCGGGCAGAAAGACTTATTTTGAAAGAACAGTTTACTTACCGCCGGACTTTAGAAGAGGCTGCCCGGCAGTTAGCCGGCATTCACAGTTTAAAAAAGTTGTTAACTCTCATTGTTCATATGGTGACCAAGACTGTCAGGATTTCTTATGCAGCAATATATTTGTATAATGAGGATTCCGGAGTATATAAATTCAGTGCCGGGCGCAGTTATAAGGAAGAAAAAGATTTTATTCCGGCGCAGAATCCTTTAATGCTTTGGCTTGAAGTTTCCAAAAAACCTCTGGTTTATGAAGATATAATCCAAAGCATAAATTACTCTTCAGAAGATAATACAGAAGCAGTATCTTTAAAGAAAGAAATGGAAGAACTAAAAGCAGCGGTAGTTGTCCCGGCTTTTCTGAAGGGTAATCTTTTGGGCGTGCTTATTTTAGGGAACAAACGTTCAGGCAAGCCTTATACTTTGGAAGATTTGAATACTTTTTCTGTCTTGGCAAATGAGGCAAGTCTGGCTGTAGAAAATGCCAGGCTTTACGAAAATATGGAGGACCAGATAAAGAAAAGGACAGAAGAATTAATAAAAGTGCAAAAGCAGTTAATCCAGGCAGAGAAACTGGCAACTGTGGGAACGCTTGCCGGCGGGGTTGCCCATGAGATAAATAATCCTTTGACTGCTGTGCTTACCAATGCTCAGATGCTGCTTATGGATACGCAGTCTTTTGATGAAGATACCCAGGAATCTCTTCAGCTTATTGAAAAGGCTGCTCAAAGGTGCAGGATTATAGTTAAAAAATTGATGACTTATGCTAAAAAGCCGGCGGAACAGGATAATTTTGGTAAAATAGACCTTTTGACTGTTTTAAAAAATTCAGCCAGCCTTATTAGATATCAACTGGCGCAGGAGAATGTCAGTTTAGACTTAGAGGCTGAAGGCGGCTCTTATGTAGTTATGGGAAATCAAAATGAGCTGGAACAGGTTTTTATAAATCTGATTATTAATGCTAAAGATGCAGTCAAGCAGGCAAAAGGCAGAGGAGCAGTAAAGGTAAGATTTTTTAAAGAAGGCAAATGGGTAAAGGTGAGTGTAATAGATAAAGGAATAGGAATCGCTCCTGATATTTTACCTAAGATATTTGATCCATTTTTTACCACCAAAGACGTAGGCAAAGGCACAGGTTTAGGGCTTTCTATATGTCAGAAAATTATAGAAAGACACAAGGGGGAGATTGTTGTAAGATCCCAGCCCAATAAGGGCTCTGTATTTACTGTATGCTTGCCCGGTGGCGAAGCTTTACGGGGCCTGCCCGGTGGCGAGTGAATTTCTGCAACTTTTTAAGACAGTCTTAAAAAGTTGCAGAAGAGACAAAATAAGTCTGACTTAAAATGTTGTTCAAAAATTGAACCGCCTGTAAATAAATGTTTGTATTATTTTTTTCTTGAGTTATAATTTAATTCCTTAATATTTTGATTACTGCTTTCTTACTGGCATCCGTGTTAAAAAAAACACGTCAGTGCTTTTTTAGCGGTAGTACGGCATATTCAAAAAAGTTATACTTGAAAGTTATACCAGGAGGTAAGTAATGAAAGAAATAAAAGGAAATTTTACCGGAAAGGGAAGAAAATTCGGGATAGTAATATCTTTGTTTAATGAATTAGTTTCTAAAAATCTTTTAGACGGATGCAGGGATACTTTGCTTAGGCATTCGGTTGAAGACGAAGATATTTCTACAGTTTGGGTTTCAGGTTCTTTTGAAATACCTTTGGCGGCTAAAAAACTGGCTTTAAGTAAAAAATATGACGCTGTTATTTGTTTAGGTGCAGTTATAAGAGGTGATACTCCGCATTTTGATTATGTGTCTTCTGAAGTTATGAAAGGTTTGTCGCAGGTTAATTTAACGTCAGATGTGCCGGTGATATCAGGGATTATAACTGCTGATTCTCAGGAGCAGGCTTTTGAAAGAGCCGGCGTAAAACAGGGTAATAAAGGCAGGGATGCTGCCTTGGCGGCTTTGGAAATGGCTGATGTTTTTAGTAAACTAAACGAGAAGTAATTTTTATCCTACTTTTTTATTTGAAAATGAATCTATGCGACTAAGAAGCAAGGCCCGTGAAGTTGTTTTGAGGGCCCTTTATGAAATTGAAGTAGGCAGGGTTTCTTCGAAATATTCTCTAAAAGATAATCTTTCCCGCATTAATCTCCCTGAAGATGCTGCGAAATTCGTAGAATATTTAACTAACGGAGTTGCGGATAATCTTAGCCGTTTAGACGAGGTAATTTCCCATTACGCTCTTAATTGGAATATCAGCCGAATGGCTATTGTGGATAAAAACATTTTAAGACTGGCTATATTTGAACTTTTGTTTGTTGAAGATATCCCTCCTAAGGTAAGTATAAATGAGGCTGTAGAACTTGCCAAAAAATACGGAGATGTGGACTCTGCCAGATTTGTCAATGGAATCTTAGACAGTATCTACCGTCAGGAAATTATCTCAAAACAGCCGTAGTTTTATGCAGGATTATGCTGATTTACATATTCATTCCAAGTTTTCTGACGGGACTTTTTCTTTCTCTGAGATTATATCCCGTGCTGCTAAAAGTTCTTTAAGGTGTGTTTCTGTTACTGACCATGATAATATTGATATTTACAAATCGCCGGAGTTTTTAAATTACCATGGCGAAGTTGAAATTATAAAAGGAGTAGAGCTAAGTGTAGGCTATCAGAGAAAAGAAGTACATTTATTAGGTTATTTTCCTGATGGTTTAGATGAAAATGTTTTTTCTTCCTTTGCTTCAATGAAGCAGGAGAGGTTAAGCCGGGCCTTGGCAATATTGGGGAAATTGAGGCAGTTAGGTATAGATTTAGATGAGGAGGAATTTAGAGGTTTTGTAAAAGATTCTTCAGCAGGCAGGATGCATATAGCGGTTTTTCTGCGGGATAAAGGTTTTATCAGCAGTTATTCTGAGGCTTTTAGCCGGTATATCGGTGAAGGCTGTCCGGCGTATATCCCCCGCAGGAGATTTGGCTTTACAGAAGGAGTTGAATTTTTAAAAAAACAGGGGGCTTTGGTATTTTTAGCACACCCGGCAGTTTCCGGCCTAGATCCGGTTTTAACAGAATTGGCTTCTATGGGAATTGACGGGATTGAGGCTTTTTATCCCGGGTATTCCCGGGAAAAAATAGATTATTACCTCAATTTTGCCAGGAAGCATAACCTTTTAGCCAGCGGCGGTTCTGACTGCCATGGAGAATTTAGGAATAATATTGAAATCGGCTCAGTAAAAATCCCTTACGAATATGTGGAGAGATTCCGGAAAAAGTAAAGACGAGTTCTTTATGCAGAAGGCTTTGGCTTTGGCAATAAAGGCCCAAGGTAAAACATCGCCTAATCCTTTGGTGGGCGCAGTGGTTGAAAAGGGCGGCAGAGTTATTGCGCAAGGATTTCATAAAAAAGCCGGTATGCCTCATGCTGAGGCTGAGGCTTTGAAAGAAGCCGGGAGAAAAGCCCGGGGTGCTTGTTTGTATGTTAATCTTGAGCCTTGCTGCCATTTTGGCAGAACCCCGCCGTGTGTGGATAAAATTATTTCTTCCGGCATAAAAAGAGTGGTTATGTCTGTGTTGGACCCCAATCCTTTGGTTTACGGCAGGTCAGTTAAGATTTTAAGGAAGCATAATATAGAGGTAAGGACTGGTGTTTTAGCCGGCCAGGCTAAGAAACTTAACGAGGTGTTTTTTAAAAATATGCGCAGGCACCTGCCTTTTACAGCAGTTAAATTTGCCCAGAGCCTTGACGGCAGGCTTACTGACAATAGAGGCAATTCTAAATGGATTACTTCTTTGACTGCCCGTAGGTCCGCTAAACATTTAAGGCAGATTTATGACGCTGTACTGGTGGGAATAAATACTGTTTTGAAAGATAATCCTCATCTTGACGCTCCTGGTAAAGTTATGTCTAAAATTATTTTAGACCCGCATTTTCGAATAGAGAGAAACCTGAATATTTTCAGGAAATACAGAAAAATAATTGTCTTTGCCGGTGAAAAATATAAAAATGTTCGTAAAGAAAAAAAATTAGCAGGAGCAGAAGTTATTTATCTAAAAGCTAAGAACGGCATTTTTAGCATTAAGCAGATTTTAAGCCGGCTTTACAGCCGTCAGATAACTTCAGTATTTGTTGAAGGCGGGGCTGAGACACTAGGCAGGTTTTTTGACGCTGAATGTGTAGATAAAGTTTATATCTTTGCCGCATCTAAAATTATCGGCGGTAAAAATGCTCTTTGTTCTGTTGCCGGCAGGGGTGTATCTGATGTCAATAAAGCGTTTGACTTAAATATAGAAAAAGTAGAAAGTTTAGGCAGAGATTTCTTGATTACTGCTTATCCGAAAAAATGAATGTATGCGGGGTTAGGCAGTAATTAGATTAGTTGGATTAGTTTTTTTGGTTTAAATTGGTTTTAGTTGGACTTACGATTTTCGACGTTGGACATCCACTCTAATTTTTTAACAAAGCAGTGTTATGGAAGAATTTAAACGGTTAGTAAAGATTGTTGAGAGGCTGCGCGGGCCTGGGGGATGCCCCTGGGATAGAAAGCAGAAAATTTCCAATTATAAGAATTATCTCTTAGAAGAAGTTTACGAACTTATAGACAGCATTAACAAACGCGACACAGCCGGAGTTGAGGAAGAGTTAGGAGATGTATTGCTTCTTGTAGTAATGCTGGCGCAGATGTATAAAGAGAAGGGCAAATTTGACATTAAAAAGGTTGTAAAACGCATATCCGATAAATTAGTCAGCCGGCACCCGCATGTTTTCTCTGATAAAAGGCTTAAAAGCGCTTCTGCGGTTATTCGACATTGGGTAAAATCTAAGGCTGAGGAGAAAAAACGCAGGAGTATTGTAGAACGCCTGCCTAAGGCTGCGCCGGCTTTAGTAAAATCCTCAATATTGTTTAAGGAATTAAAATATACCGGGTATTTAGATAAAGGTTTGATACATCCGCGGCTGCAAAAAACTGCTCAGAATTCCGCCCGGGGAAATTCTATTTTTGGTGATAGTTTTGACGGCTCTGTAGATTTAAGCAGGCTACCTAAGAAAAAACTGGCTTCTGCTCTTTTGTATATATCTTACCTTTGTTTTAAAAAGAAATTTAATCCGGAAGAACTGCTGAACGAGGAAATTTTCCGCACAGCCTCAGGTTTTAAATATGGCCAGGCCCGCAGAAATTCAGGAAATAAATAAGCCGTTTAAACATTATTTAGTATCTTCCCGAAAGCAGATTCACGGCTGGTATAATTGGGGGAGAAGAGAGTGCACCTCAGAAAGAATTCTTTTAAACCCTTATAACGGCTGCGGCGTAGGTTGTTTTTACTGTTATGCCCGGGCCCTGCCGGGGTATTTTTCCCAAAGCCATAGAACCGGCCGGATTTTTGTGTTTAAGGATTTTGACAGGTTAGTAGCAACCCAGCTGGATAAAATTAATTTTGCTTTTTGCGGCTATCTTTCGCCGGTAACCGAACCTTTTCAGGAGATAGACAAAGTTTACGATCTTTCTTATAAAACTGCGCGTGAGTTTATTAAGAGAAATATCCCTGTTGAGTTTATTACCAAAGTTAAGGTTCCGGAAAAGGTTTTAGAAATAATGTCTGGGCATAAACATTGTTTTGGCCAGGTTTCTGCACTTAGTCCTCAGGAACATTTACGCAGGCTTCTTTCTCCAAAAGGTGCTTCAGTAGATACATTGTTTGAAAATATAAAAAGAATGTCTAAGCGTAACATTTTTTCTGTCTGCCGGATAGATCCTGTCCTGCCGTTTATTACTGACTCTTTTCAGGATTTAAAGTTGCTGGTTAAAAAAGCCGCGGATTCCGGAGCAAAACATATAATCGCTTCAGTTATGGATATTCCTTATAAAATAAAAGGATTTATCCTAAATTGGATTGAACGGCATTTTGGCAGAGAGACAGCGGTAAAATATTTAAAACTTTATAAAGAACGGATAGGATATTTGCATGCGGATATAGGCTATAGAAAAAAAATCTTTGCTTTTTTAAAGAAAGAATGCAATAAGACCGGGCTTAGTTTTGCTTTGTGTATGGAGTTTGAGAAAACACCTTCCGGAGAAATTAAAGGATTGAATAGAGAATTTGCTACTTCTTTAAACTGCGAAGGTATAGATGTTCCTGTATATGTGCGTAGGGGAAATAAGTTTTACCCTCTGGATAAATGCAACGGCCATTGTTTGGGCTGTAGGAGTGTTGTTTGTGGAGTGAATAAATTTTCTCAGGGGGCGGCATTAAAACTGGCTGATTATAAATGAATCTTTTTAGGCAAAAGGCCGGGATAGGAAATGTTAATAAAAGATGTTAGTGCATTCCAAAGAATTTTTCTTGAGATTTGTTTAAAGGTTGATATAATAAAAACTCTTATAAGATGAGACTGCTGTGAAATGCATAGGCGGTCTGTTAACAGGCAGAGTTTTTATCTGTTGTTGAAATTTCAAGGAAGAAGCGGTTTTTATTTTAGAGGAGGGGTGCATGCCGGAATTAAGAAAAGACCCGGTTATTGGCCGGTGGGTTATAATTTCCACAGAGCGGGCAAAACGGCCGCATGATTTCAAACAGCAAAAGCCTGAGGCTGAAGAGGGAGAATGTCCTTTTTGTCCGGGGAGAGAAGACAGGACACCTCCGGAAGTTTTTGCTATAAGGCCGCAAGGCAGCCAGCCCAATTCTTCTGATTGGGATGTGCGGGTTGTGCCGAGCATCTCTCCGTATCTGAGATTGGATAATGAACTCTGGCGTAAAGGTATAGGTTTATATGATCTTATTGGCGGAGTGGGAAGTCATGAGGTTATCATTGAAACGCCCCGGCATATTGCCAATATGGCTGATTTGTCTCAAGAACAGATAAACAAGGTATTTACTGCTTATATAGAAAGGATAAAGGTCTTAGAACAGGACGGACGGCTTAAATATGTCTTGATATTTAAGAATTACGGCTGGAAAGCCGGCGGAGGAAAAATCAGGCATTCCCGCTCCCGGATTATGGCTACTCCGGTAGTTTTGAAAAGGGTAAAAGAGGAATTGGCCGGCGCACGGAGGTATTTTGAGTATCATCAGCGTTGTATTTTCTGCGATATAATTAAACAGGAAATGGCTGACCAAAAAAGAGTTATTTTGGAGATAGATGGAATTGTAGCAATAACGCCTTTTGCTCCGCGGTTCCCATTTGAAGTTTGGATTATGCCTAAGAAGCACAATCCGGATTTTTACAAAATTACTACTGAAGAGCAGAATTCTCTGGCTAAAGTATTAAAAGAAATACTTTCGCGCCTGAAAAAATTATTAAGCGACCCTCCTTATAATTATGTTATCCACAGCGCTCCATTCCGCAGGGAAAGGAGAGGTTATTGGACAACTATAAATGAAGATTACCATTGGCATATAGAAATTATCCCCAGGCTTACACAGGTAGCCGGGTTTGAATGGGGAACAGGTTTTTATATTTGCCCGACTTCTCCGGAAGAAGCGGCTAAGTTTTTAAGAGAAGGTTAAGAAAATGTCAGAAATTAGAAGAGACCCTATTACTGGCAGGTGGGTTATTTTTAATACTGATAACCCTTTTTCCCCGCAGGATTACCATATAGAGCAGCATATCTGGAAGGGAGAAAAGAATTGTCCTTTTTGTTACGGCCATGAATCTATGACGCCTCCGGAGATAGAATCGATACGTTTAGACGGCAGTAAGCCTAATACTCCGGGCTGGAAAACCCGGGTTGTGCCGAATAAATTTCCGGCTTTGAGAATTGAGGGGGATTTGGACAGCCGTGGAGTAGGCTTATACGATATGTCTAACGGCGTAGGTGCTCATGAAGTTATTATTGACAGCCCGCATCATTTTAAAGGTATATCCGATTTGGAGCAGGAAGAAGTTGAGTATATAATCAAGTCTTATAAATCCCGTAGTTTAGATTTAAGGAAAGATACCCGGTTTAAATTTATGCTTATATTTAAGAATGTTGGAGCTTCTGCCGGGGCATCTTTAGAGCATGGCCATTCCCAGCTTATAGCCCTTCCTATGGTGCCTAAGAATGTTCAGGAGGAAATAAGGGGGGCAGAACGTTATATGGGCTACCATGAACGGTGTATTTTCTGCGATATTATCAACCAGGAAATATCCAATGATAATGAGAGGGTTATTTTGGAGAATGAGTACTTTATTTCTTTATGCCCTATGTTTTCCCGTTTCCCTTTTGAGGTTTGGATTATGCCTAAGTTTCACGAAAGCGATTTTGCTTTGATTGAAGAGGAGAAAATTCCTCTTTTGGCGCAAATACTTAAAGAATCTATAGGAAAAATAAGAAAAACCTTGAAAGACCCGCCTTATAATTATATAATTCATACTTCTCCGGTGAACACAGAATTTTATCCCGGTTACCATTGGCATATAGAAATTATGCCTAAACTTACCCGGATAGCCGGGTTTGAATGGGGCAGCGGGTTTTATGTGGTGGATACTCCGCCGGAGATAGCGGCGAAGTATTTGAAAGAAGAAGGCGGCTATTAGGTTTAGCAACAAAATAAGACAGTCTTAAAAAGTCGACTTTCGACTTTCAACCTTGGGCTTTCGATATTGGATTGGACTTATTTAAAGAACTGGGGCTGGGATTTGGTTATTGTGATTGTTTATTAATTTCTTGCCGTTAGGCAAAGCGATGCAAAAGGAGGTTAAATTATGGCAGTAAAAGTTGGTATTAACGGTTTTGGCAGGATTGGCAGGCTGGTATTCCGGGCGTATTTGCAGAAACGGCCTAAAGACATAGAAATAGTGGCTGTTAATGATATTACTGACGCCAAAACTTTGGCGCATCTTTTAAAATATGATTCCAATTTCGGGATATTAAACCAGGATGTAAAAGCAGAAGGCAGTGATATTGTTGTAGCCGGTAAAAAAATTAAAGTTTTTTCTGAAAAGGACCCTTCCAAATTAGGCTGGAAGGATTTGGGGGTAGAGATAGTTGTAGAGTCAACGGGGCTTTTTAGAGACGCTGAAAAAGCCGGTCTGCATCTTCAAGCCGGCGCAAAAAAAGTTATAATTTCTGCTCCGGCAAAAGGCGAAGTTAAAACAGTGGTTTTAGGGGTTAATGAGGAGACTTACGATCCGGCAAAAGACGATATTGTTTCCAATGCTTCCTGCACAACTAATTGTATTGCCCCTGCAGTCAAAGTCATTAAGGATGCTTTTAGTGTAGTAAGAGGCCTTATGACCACAATCCATTCCTATACCAATGACCAAAAGATTCTGGACTTGCCCCATAAAGATTTAAGAAGAGCGAGAGCCGCTGCTTTGTCAATGATACCTACAACTACCGGAGCGGCAAAAGCAGTAGGGTTGGTAATTCCTGAGTTAAAAGGCAAACTTGACGGGCTGGCAATAAGAGTGCCTACTCCTACAGTTTCTATTGTTGATGTTGTCTTGGAAACCAGCAGGGAATTGAGTAAGGATGATGTCAATGCCGCTTTTAAGGAAGCTGCTGAAGGCAGATTAAAAGGAATTCTGGAAATAAGCAGCGAACCTTTAGTGTCGGTAGATTATAAAGGCAATCCGGCCTCTTCTATTGTGGACGGGTTAAGCACTTATACTCAGGGTAAATTGGTGAAAGTGCTTTCCTGGTATGATAACGAGTGGGGGTATTCTAATAGGGTTGTTGATTTAATCGGATATATGATTAACAGAGGGCTATAATCTATTCTGAAAAACACCAGTATACTTTCTAAGTTAAGATTTAGGTTGAGGATGTAATTGAGGTCTGTTAGTTATTATCCGGGAGCTGATAGGGCATAGAGTGCGGCCGGGCGATTTAGATTAAGGCTTGTATCAAAAATCCGTTATAGCGGAAAAATAAGGCTGTTTTGAAAACTGGTAAAATAAAAGATGTGCTTTAATAAGGCAAAGTAATGTTGGGAGGGGATGTTTATGGGCACAAAAGCGAGAGAAATTGTGGGCGTGGATGTGGCAAAGGTTGTTGAGATGCTTAATAAGGCTTTTGCTGATGAGTGGCTTGCTTATTATCAATATTGGCTGGGCGCAAAAGTGGCTGCCGGGCCGATGAAGGATGCAGTAATTACGGAATTAGTTCAGCATGCGGGGGATGAATTAAGACATGCAGAAATGATAACAAGGAGAGTTATTCAGTTGGGAGGGGTTCCTCTTGTTTCTCCTCAGGAATGGTTTAAATATACAAACTGCGGCTACGATGGGCCTAATGATTCCTTTGTTCGTAAGATTCTACAGCAGAATATAGAAGGCGAACAGTGCGCTATCAGTGTGTATAACAATATTATTCAGGAAGTAGGTATGAAGGATATTGTTACTTACAATATGGCTTCTCAGATTTTGCAGGATGAGGTTGAGCATGAGGAAGATTTACAGGCTTTACTGGAAGACTTAGGGGTAATACTGGATAAGTAGTGTTTTTGGACACCTCGGAGGTGGGGCAGAGGAGGTGAGACAATGGCTAAAGTTACAGTCAGGGATGTAGATTTAAAAAACAAAAGAGTAATTATGCGGGCTGATTTTAATGTCCCGCTTAATGAGAAATTGGAGATTACTGATGATTCCCGAATAAAAGCCGCATTAGAAACGATTAAATACATACTTTCCCGGCAGCCGGCAAAACTTATTCTTATGAGTCATTTGGGAAGGCCTAAAGGCAAAGTTGTGGATTCTCTGCGGCTGACCCCGGTCGGAGAAAGGCTGGCAGAATTATTAGGCGAGCCTGTGTTGAAGCTTGACGATTGTATAGGCGAAGAGGTAAAAAAACAGATAGATTCTTCTTCCCGGCGGGTTGTCCTACTGGAAAATTTAAGGTTTCATCCGGAAGAGGAAAAGGGCGATGAAGATTTTGCCAGACAACTTGCTTTGTTGGCGGATGTTTACGTTAATGATGCATTTGGCACAGCCCATAGGGCACATGCTTCTACTACCCTCATTGCTAAATTTTTACCTTCCTGCATAGGATTTTTAATGGAAAAAGAAGTCCTTTATTTAGGAAAGGCGGTAACTTCTCCGGATAAGCCTTTTATGGCTATCTTAGGCGGGGCTAAGGTTTCGGACAAAATCGGAGTAGTTGACAATTTAATTGACAAAGTGGACAAAATCCTTATTGGCGGGGCTATGGCTTATACTTTTTTAAAGGCCCGGGGCATAGAAACCGGTTCTTCGCGGGTTGAAAATGATAAATTGGGTCTGGCAAAAGAAATCTTTCAAAAGGCCCGGGATAAAAATGTAAGCATTCTTCTGCCTTTAGACCATATTTGTGTAGATGCGGTTGACAAGCCGCAAACCAGGCAAAATACAGAAGGCCAGGCTATACCAGCCGGGCTTATGGGTGTTGATGTTGGGAGCAGGACGATTGAAGAATTTAAGCGGGTTTTGTCTTTAGCAAAGACAGTTTTGTGGAATGGCCCTTTGGGGATTTTTGAAAAACCAGAATATGCCCAGGGCACTAAGCAGATAGCCGAATATCTTGCCCAGATAGATGCTACTGTGGTTGTCGGAGGCGGAGATTCTGCGGCTGCTGCCAGGAAATTCGGGGTAAAAGATAAACTCTCCCATGTTTCTACAGGGGGAGGCGCGTCTTTAGAATTTTTAGAGGGCAGGGAACTTCCGGGTATAGCAGTTATTCCGGATAAAAATTAGAAGAAAGGCAAAAGATGAAAAAGCCGTTTATCGCGGGGAACTGGAAAATGCATAATACTATCAGCGGGTCGGTATCTTTGGCTAATGAAATAAGGCGCGGGGCAGGAGATTATGAAGATGTAGAAATTGTAGTCTGCCCGGTTTTTACTGCTTTAGCCAGTGTAGCCGATGTTTTATCAGGGAGCAATATCGCATTAGGCGCCCAGAATTTGTTTTGGGAGGAAAAAGGCGCTTTTACCGGCGAGGTTTCCGCGCCTATGCTCAAAGATGCTGGCTGTAAGTATGTTATTGTCGGGCATTCGGAAAGAAGGAAGTATTTCGGCGAGACCGATGAAGGCGTGAATAAAAAAATAAAGGCCGCCTTAAGATTTGGGCTTTTGCCTATTATGTGCGTAGGCGAGACATTGGAACAGAGGAATTCCGGCAAGGCTTTAGAGGTTGTTTCTGCTCAGATAAAAGGCGGATTGTCAGGGATTATCGGAGAAGATATGGCTAAGATAGTGGTGGCCTATGAGCCTGTGTGGGCAATAGGCACAGGAGTAAACGCTACTCCTCAGCAGGCAGAAGAAGTCCATCGGTATATAAGGGAAATTTTAGAAGGCCTGTTTACTACAGGTATTAGCAGAGAAGCAGTGATTCTTTATGGAGGCAGTGTAAAACCTAATAATATAGCGTCTTTGATTCAGGAGAAAGATATTGACGGCGCTTTGGTCGGCGGAGCATCTTTAAAAGCAGATGCGTTCCTGGAAATTGTAAAAAAGGCGGCCGAGAGTGTATAACTTTATTTTGGCGGTCCATGTAATAGTTTGTATCCTTTTATTAGTAGTTATTCTTATCCAACGGGGGAGAGGCGGAGGTTTAGTGGAATCTTTAGCCGGGGCTGAATCTTTATTCGGCACAAGGACCAGTTCATTTTTAGTAAAGACAACTACTGTTTTGGCAGTGGTATTTTTTATAACTTCTACTTCTTTAGCATTCTTGTCTAAGCAAAAAAGCAAGTCTATATTTGACAGGGAAAAGAATATCCTGTCAAAACAGCAGTTAGGAAAGCCCGTTAAAGAAAAACCAGTTAAAGAAGAACCTGTTAAAGAAAAGGCCAAGGCTAAAAATCCCAGCCCTAATGTTAAACCCGCAAAAAAACAGGTTAATCCTTCTGCTAAGTAAAAAACACTCTGCCTTCTTTTTCTTTTTAGGCGTTGTCCTTTTTCTCCCTTTGGCCGGTTCTGCTCAAAGCCGCTGGCCGCAGCGGGGAGGAGCAATAGTTTTGTCCAGCATAGGAAGCCCGCGCACGCTTATTCCTTTATTAGCCACTGATTCGGCTTCGTCTATAATTTGCTCTTTTATTTACAACGGCTTGTTGAAATACGATAAGAATCTTAACTTAACCGGAGATTTAGCGCGGTCCTGGGAGGTTTTAGACAACGGCAGGAAAATAATTTTCCACCTTAAAAAAGGTATCAAATGGCATGACGGCGTAGAATTTACTGCTGAAGATGTCAGGTTTACCTACCAGAAACTAATTGACCCTAAAGTTATCACTCCTTACAGCAGTGATTTTCAGAGAATTAAAAGATTGGCTGTCCGGGGAAAATACACAGTTGAGGTAATTTACAAAGAGCCTTTTTCACCGGCTCTCTCCAGCTGGACAATGCCGATAATCCCTGAGCATATTTTAAAAAATGAGGACTTAAACACTACCTCTTACGCCAGGCATCCTATAGGCACAGGGCCTTATAAATTTCACAAATGGTCGGTCTGCCGGGGAATAGTTGAACTTACCGCATTTAAAGATTATTTTGAAGGAAAACCTTTTGTCAGCCGGATAGTTTTTAGAGTTATTCCGGATACAGCCACTCTTTTTTTAGAGGTTCTAACTCAGGGTGTAGACAACGCTTCACTTACTCCTTTACAGTATTTAAAACACGCTAATACGCCTTTGTTCAGGAAACACTACCGCAAGTTCACTTATCCGTCTCACGGGTTTTTGTATATGGGGTATAATCTGAATAACTTTTTCTTCCGTGATAAAAGAGTGCGCCAGGCTTTGAATTATGCTGTGGACAAAAACGAGATTATAAAAGCAGTATATTTAGGCCAGGCAGAAGTTTCTACCGGGCCGTTTACCCGGGACAGCTGGGCTTATGATTTTAACAGCCGGCCTGCGGAGTTTTCTCCCCTGCGCGCAAAAGAACTGCTTAAACAAGCCGGGATTTACGACAGTGATTCAGACGGCATTCTGGACAAGAACGGCAGGCCTTTTAAATTTACTATTTTTACCAACCAAGGGAATATGGAAAGGAAAATGGCTGCTGAAATAATCCAGAAAAGGCTGGCTGATATTGGAATAAAAGTAAGTATCAGAGTTGTTGAGTGGACAGTGTTTATTGACCGGATTATAAAAAAGAAGAAATTTGATGCCGTGCTTTTGGGCTGGAGTCTGTCGCAGGATCCGGATGTTTACAGCCTTTTCCATTCTTCCCAAACATCAGAGGGAGAATTTAATTTCATCGGCTATAAAAACCCGGAAGTTGACGAACTTTTAGTGCAGGCAAGGAGGGAATTTGACAAAGAGAGGAGGAAGGAATTATATTACAAAGTGCGCAGGCTTATTTATGATGACCAGCCGTATATGTTTATTTGTTCGCCTTATAGTTTGTCTTGTATTCATAAAAGGTTTATTGGGGTCTGTCCGAAAAAAGGCGGGTATTGGTATAATTTTATAAAATGGTGGGTGCCTAAGCAGAAGCAAATCCATATAACTGCAGGCTTTTAAAGTTTTCTAAAAAAACTACTGAGATAAACGATGGGAAAATACATATTAAAAAGGATGATTAATTTAGCGGTTTTGTTTGTAGGCATTACTGCGATTTCTTTTGCTGTAATCAAACTTGCCCCGGGTTCGCCGGCAGGCATTTATTCTTTTAATGCCAAAGTTAAAACAGATGTGTCTAAACGGATAGAAAAACTTTACGGTTTAGATAAACCTTTATGGCAGCAGTATTGGATATGGTTTAAGAATATTTTAAAACTTGACTTTGGCACTTCTCTTACTGACGGCAGGAAAGTTATAGACGAGATAAAGGAGAGAATACCAATTACTTTAGGGATTAATTTGATTGTTATGTTTATAATTTTTTCTGTTTCTATTCCTTTGGGGCTTTGGGCCGGGTATAAGCAGGGAGGATTGTTTGACAAATTCACTACAATTTTAGTTTTTGCCGGGTTTGCTGTGCCTTCCTTTTGGCTGGCGCTCTTGCTTATGCAGTATTTCGGAGTGGATTTAGGATGGTTTCCAATATCCGGGCTGGTATCTGTAGATTTTGATTATTTTACTTTGCCGCAAAAGATTTTTGATGTTGCTAAACATTTAGTTTTGCCGGTGTTTGTGGCAAGCTTTGGCTCTTTGGCCGGGCTTTCGCGTTACAGCCGGTCTAAAACTATAGAAATAACCCGGGCAAATTATATCCGGGCGGCTTTGTCTAAAGGCCTGCCGGTAAGAATTATAGTTTACAGGCATATTTTAAAAGGGGTTATGCTGCCGGTAATAACTATTTTGGGACTTTCTGTCCCCGGCCTTTTAGGCGGCAGTGTTGTTTTTGAAACAATATTTTCTATTCCCGGGATGGGGCTTTTATTTTACCAGGCAGTGATGATGCGGGATTATACTTTAATTATGGGGCTTTTAGTTATCAGCGCAGTGCTTACTTTGATAGGCAATATGCTGGCAGATTTGGCGTATGCCTGGGCAGATCCCAGAATAAGGTATAGGAGAAATTAGGGGGTAAGTTTCCGGATACCGAGTTTAGCAACTTTTTAAGACTGTCTTAAAAAGTTGGTTTTAATTTTAAGTTTAATATGGCACGCAGGATTGTAAAAAATAAGTTGTTTTTAACAGGTATGGCAATAATTCTGCCTATTGCTTTTTTGTCAATATTTGCCCCTTTATTCTGCAGGTATAATCCCACGGATATAAATATAGAGAACGCTTTGCTTGCGCCTTCCTGGCAGCATCCTTTAGGCACGGATTCTTTAGGCCGGGATTTGTGGGCACGGATGCTTTACGGAGGCAGAGTCTCTTTATCTGTGGGGTTTGTGGCTGTGGGTATATCTGTAATTATCGGAGTTCTATTGGGGGCAGTTGCCGGTTTCTACGGCGGATGGGTTGACGAGGCAATTATGCGGTTTGTGGATATGATGTTGTGTTTCCCTTCATTCTTCCTTATCCTTACTTTGGCGGCTTTGTCTAAACCTTCAATATACATTATTATGTTTATTATAGGAATTACTAACTGGATGGGGCCGGCGAGGCTTATAAGGGCAGAAGTCCTCTCTTTAAAGGAGCAAAACTTTATTTTAGCCGCCAGGTCATTAGGCCTGCCTGAACATAGAATAATTATCCGGCACTTAATACCTAATGCCATAGGCCCGGTTTTGGTTAATGCCACTTTAGGAATTGCCGCGGCTATTTTAGTAGAATCTTCTTTAAGTTTTTTAGGCCTGGGAGTTCAGCCTCCAATGCCTTCCTGGGGCAATATTTTAACTGATGCAAAGTCCACTTTGGGAGTTGGCTGGTGGATTACTTTATTCCCGGGATTAGCGATATTTATTACAGTTTTAGGATTTAATTTAATCGGCGAGGCTGTGCGCGACAGCTTGTAAAAGATATGGAATTTTTACTAAAAGCAGAAGATTTAAAAATAAGTTTTAAACAGGGGGAAACAGAGTTTTCCGCAGTAAAAGGCATAAGTTTTTTTATAAGGCCGGGCCAGATATATTCTTTAGTCGGCGAAACCGGATCCGGCAAAACTGTTACTGCCTTATCTTTATGCGGGCTTTTGGGCGGGGACAGCCGGGTTCAGGGCAGAATTTTATTTGATACAGGTAAAGGGGTTGTCAATGTATTGGAAAGGAACAATTTTTTAAACCTGCGCGGCAGGTATATAAATTATATTTTTCAGGACCCTTTGTCCAGTCTTGATCCTTTAATGCGGGTAGGCTGCCAAATAGCCGAAGGCCTGCTTTGGCATAAGAAAATTCCGGCTAAGTCAGCATTTGACCAGGCTAAACAGAAATTAAGGGAAGTTTTAATAGACGATGTTGAGAGGGTGTTTTTTAGTTTTCCTCACCAGTTAAGCGGCGGCCAGGCTCAGAGAGTAATGATTGCCCAGGCTTTGGCTTTAGAATCAAAGTTGTTAATTGCTGACGAGCCTACTTCCAGTCTGGATGTAACCGTGGAAATGGAAATAATCCGGCTGTTAAAAAGGCTGAGCCAGCGAAAGAACCTTGCGATTCTGTTTATAACTCATGATTTGACTTTAGTGAAGTATTTAAGCGGAAGAGCAGGGGTTTTGCAGGGAGGCAGGATAATTGAGGAGTTTTCTGCCCGGGATATTTTTTCTGCCGGGCATAAGCCTTATACCCAAAAACTTATTGACAGTTGTATGATACTTTGATTGGTATGGCAAATCTTTTGATAAAAGCGGAAAAGGTGCGCAAAGCATATTCTTTAACCCGGGGCCTGACTGAATATAGAATACAGGCTTTGCAAGGGGTTGATTTCTTCCTGCCTTCAGGAATTGTTGCGGCAGTTGCCGGAGAGAGCGGTTCAGGAAAAACTACTCTGGCAAAAATTTTGGTTTCATTAGTTAAGCCGGATTACGGCCGTGTGTTTTATGCATTCGCGGCCGCAAAAGGCCGCCGCTCAGTATTCCGCCCGGGCAGGCTTCATTCTAATGTAAGCAATATCCATAAGGATGTCCAGATGGTTTTTCAAAACCCTTTTACCAGTCTTAACCCAAAAATGAAAATTTGGGAAATGCTTTATGAGCCTTTATATTACCAGCTTGGTGTGCCTAAGAAAAATATACGGCAAAGGATAGAGAAACTTTTGGATATGGTTAGTTTAAACAGGGATGTTTTAGAAAAGTATCCGTATCAATTAAGCGGCGGCCAGGCTCAGAGGGCGGCTATTGCCCGAAGTTTAGCCGTAGAGCCTAAAGTTTTAATTTGCGATGAGCCGGTTTCCAACTTAGATGTAATTACAGCCAAAGAAGTTATAGAAACTGTCCGCGGGCTAAAAAACAGGTTTTTAGAAAGCATAGTGCTCATTTCCCATAATATAGCAATGCTGGCTAAGTATTCTGATTATATATATGTTATGTATAAAGGCAGGGTAGTAGAGGAGGGCAGGACTTCTGAGGTTATAAATTTTCCCCGGCATAGTTATACAGAAAAACTTATAAATTCTGCTATGCGGGTATAGATTTTTTTTAGAAAGTTGGTATAATGAGAGTCAAATATCAAAATTACATATTAAAATGCAAAATGTTTTTCCTTTTTGCATTTTGATATGCCTGCCCCGTGGCGTAGATGGACGGGGTTATTTTGCATTTTGATTTAATTCTTAAAAAAAAGGGGGAGGAATGAAGAAGTTTTTTGTATGCCTTTTAGTCCTTTGCTCTGTTGTTTTATATGTTCCTAATGGTTATTCCAAAGGATTAAGCAGTATAGGCTTTCTTACCGGCTATATGAAAGGCAGTTTGGAAGACAAGCCTGATTATGAAGTAGTGCCGCTTATGTTAAGCTTCGGCTTTGATTTAAAACCGTTGGCAGAGAAAATAGGTGTTGATACTAAAGGTATTCTGGAATTCCAGGTTGAGCCGTTTATAAACCCTGTGATTGAGCCGGAAAACAGCATTGAGACAGGAGTAAACCTTTTGATAAAATACGCATTTCCTTTAAATAAAAAACTTATGCCTTATATAAAATTTGGTGCAGGGCCTTCTTTTATGGGAATGGATATTCGGGAGCAGGGCACAAGGTTTAATTTTGTGGATACTGCCGGAGCCGGACTTTCCTGGTTTATTAAGAAGAATCTTTCTGTGGATTTAGAATACAGGTTTAGGCATCTTTCTAATGCAAGTATTGACAGTCCTAACAGAGGGGTGGAAACACATTCTGTACTTATGGGATTTTCCTGGAAATTCGAGTAATGCGGATATTAGTTTCCGGCGGATGCGGTTTTGCCGGGTCCCACCTTGTCGACCGGCTTGTCCGTGACGGTCATAAAGTCAGGGTTATTGACTTGCTGGAGCCTCAGGTTCACTTAGGCAAAAAGCCTTCTTATTTAAATAAACACGCCGAATATATATTTGCGGATATCAGGGACAGGGATGCTTTAAAAAAAGCCTTAAAAGGGGCAGAGGTTATTTTCCACGAGGCGGCTCAGGTAGGAGTTGGCCAGTCTATGTATCAAATAGAAAAGTATGTCTCCCATAATACCTGCGGCACAGCAGTTCTTTTAGATTTGGTAGTTAACACAAAAAACAAAGTCAGGAAAATTATAGTTGCCTCATCTATGTCTATTTACGGAGAAGGCGCGTATAAATGTCCGAGATGCGGGATAGTTTTTCCTTTGTTAAGGAAAGGAAGACAGTTAAAGCAGAAAAAATGGGAAGTATTTTGCCCGAAGTGCGGCAGAAAAACAAAACCTGTGCCTACTTCTGAAAATAAGCCTTTGTTTCCCACTTCAATTTATGCTACCACCAAGAGGTCGCAGGAAGAAATGGTGTTAGAAACTGGCATTGCTTATAAGATCCCGGCTGTGGCTTTGAGGTATTTTAATATTTACGGGCCCAGACAGTCTTTAAGCAACCCTTACACCGGAGTTGCAGCTATATTTTTATCAAGGGTAAAAAATAATAACCCTCCTTTAATTTACGAAGACGGCAGGCAGACCCGGGATTTTATTTATGTTTCAGATATTGTGGAGGCAAATAT
>WFRI01000004.1 GCA_015486615.1 Candidatus Omnitrophota bacterium
GAACATTGAAATATTAAATACTTTCCTAAACCCTAAGAACCCGGCTTTCAAACTTGGCAATCTCTTATTCTATTGGGACATTTATGCGATATAACCTCACTACTATCAATCGATTATGTATTTAAGTTATAGACGGGATACATCAAGAGACTACCACACTTCAAGAATCCCATTGTTGACTGTCCGGAATAGTTAGAAATTGCCTAATCCAGCCTATCTGTGAAGAAAACTGCAGATTAGCCTTTCGTTAAAAAATCGGCTATACTTCTAGCGGCTTTTTTGCCGGCAGCCATAGCGCTGATAACAGTTGCCGAGCCAGTAACAATATCCCCTCCGGCAAAAACTCCTTCAACAGAGGACATAAGATTCTCGTCAACTTTGACATAGCCTTTTGAAGACAATTTCAGGCCGGGGATAGTATCTAAAATAAGCGGATTGGCCCTAGTCCCAATAGCAATAATAACCATATCCAAATCGATCTCTTCTCTTTGCGAAGTAGGCACAGGCCTTTTTCTCCCGCTGGCATCCGGCCGGCCTAAAACATTCTTTATACAAATAAGGGACTTTACCCGGCCTTGGCCATCGTCAACTATTTTTTCCGGAGAAAGCAGAAACTTAAAAATAATCCCCTCCTCTTTAGCATTCTCAATCTCTTCCTGCCTTGCCGGCATTTCTTTTTCGGTCCTGCGGTAAATTATATAAACTTCTTCTGCACCCAGCCGCAAAGCCGAACGCGCTGAATCCAAAGCCACATTACCCCCGCCAAGGACACCCACTTTTTTGCCGGTCTTTATAGGAGTGTCAAACTCCGGAAATTTATAGGCTTTCATAAGATTTATCCGGGTTAAAAACTCGTTGGCAGAATAAACTCCGTTAAGATTTTCGCCTTCTATGCCTAAAAATAAAGGTGCGCCTGCCCCAACACTTAAAAAGAAGGCTTTATATCCCTGCCGCCTCAAATCTTCCAAAGTAAATGTCCGGCCAATTATAACATTCGTGCGGACATCAACGCCTAAGTTTTTAATATAATCTATTTCGCCGGCAATGATTTTTTTAGGCAGGCGAAATTCCGGTATCCCATAAACCAAAACCCCGCCGGATTTATGCAAAGCCTCAAATAAAGTAACCGAAAATCCTTTTTTTGCCAAATCCCCCGCGCAGGTAAGCCCGGCTGGACCCGAGCCAATAACCGCAACTTTTACGGCTTTGCTCTTTAAAACGGGCTTCTCTGCCTTTAAATCGTCAAACCGGGCAGCAAATCTTTCCAAATATCCTATCTTTATAGGATTACCTGTCCCTGCTAAAACACAGGCTTTCTGACACTGGCTCTCCTGGGGACAGACTCTTCCGCAAACAGCCGGCAGGTTATTCTTCTGCTTTATAATAGACAATGCCTGTTTATATTCTTTATCCTTAATTAAACGGATAAACTCTCTGATATTAATCCTTACAGGACATCCCTGAATGCAAAGAGGATTTTTGCACTGCAGGCATCTGCGGGCTTCCTGCAAGGCTTCTTCTTCTGTAAAACCCAGAGACACCTCATTAAAACTTTTCTTCCTCTGCTCTAAACTTATCTTCCTCATAACCCCATTCTTTTATTAAACTCACGCAAAGATATTTTTTCCTGCTCCAAAAACCTCCTCTGCCGGTTTTTCAGGTCTTCAAAATCCACCTGCTCTGCGTCAAAATCCGGACCGTCAATACAGCAAAGTTTAACTTTCCCGCCAACCATAACCCTGCAGCTTCCGCACATCCCTGTGCCGTCAAGCATAATCGCATTAAGCGAAACAAAACATTTTACTTTTGCCCTGCGGGCGATTTGGGATATTTTTTCCATCATAGGAACTGGTCCGCAGGAATAAATAACATCAATTTTATTCTTAACCAACTGCTGCTTAAGAATATCTGTATTAAACCCTTTATAGCCGTAAGAACCATCATCCGTAGAGATAAAAACACTTTTGGTAATTTCCTTCATAGTATTTTCCAGAATAACCATATTTCTATTCCTAAATCCGGCAATAATGGTAATGTTGTTTGCCTGTTTTGCTCTGACTGCCAAAGGGACAATCTCAGCAATGCCTACTCCGCCGCCGATTAAAATTATATTTTTGCCCTCAGGAATTTCTGACGGCCTGCCTAAAGGCCCGGCTAAATCCGCTATCTCTGCGCCTTCGTTCATAAGAGAAAGGGCCTTTGTGGTTTTGCCTGCTACTTGAAAAACAATGCAAATACTTCCTTTGCTTTTATCCGCAGAAAAAACCGTCAAGGGAATTCTTTCCCCTTCCTCATCTACTCTTAAAATAACGAACTGCCCAGGCTGGTAATTAAGAGGAATTAAAGGGGCCTCTATCTCCAGAAGAAACACTTCCGGGGTTAACTGCCGTTTCTTAAGTATTTTATAACTCATAAACCGTATATTCAATCAAACGTAAGATTATATCCGGCATTTTAAAAATTACAACTCTATAAGTCTAAAAAATCTTGTTTTTCTGCCAATCCGTATGCAGAAGCGTATCTTCAGAAATAAAATACCCTTTTGAAGACTTCGCAGGTTAAAACAACTTTAAAGCCGAAGATACGCCGTCTTAAACCCCGGCCGCCGGATAGGTGAAGAATCCCGCAGCAATACCATAGAAATAAACAGCCTCAACTTCCTCACTTTGTTCTCTTTGTTTAACCTGTTTTTGGCACAAACAAATGCTAATATCCGATAAATTCTTCCGTTTCAACATTGCTTTTGTCCACGCCTATCCGCGTCAGCATAGAACTTATAGCCTCAACCGCTTTTGGCGGGCCGAAGACAAATGTTTTACCGGAATCAAATTCCTGTTTATATAAACTCAATAAGTCTCCGCTAATCCTGCCTATTTTAATTTTCTTATCGCTTATCGGGCCGCTGTCTGTCAAATAAACCGCATTTAAGCCTAAATTCTTAATCCAGGCATCTATCTCCTGTTTAAATGCTATTTCGGCCTCGTCTCTATTAGCATATATCAACAAAATCTTTGCTCCCAATTTCTCAAAAACAATATGCTCCAGCATTGAAACAACCGGCGTAATTCCAATACCTGCGGCGATAAAATTAACTTTCTTATATTCGTCCTTATAAACATATCTGCCTAAGGGCATCCTTAAAACAATTTCTGTACCGGGGGTTAATAACCTTAGTTTTTGGCAGAAAGTGCTTTCAGACATCCTTTTGGTAAATTCAATATACGGCCTTTGAGAGGCACAGGAAAAAGACAAAAAATGCCTTAGGTTTTTATCATCCGGGTTTAGAACTACTTCCATAAACTGCCCGGGCAGAAAGACTATCTTTTCTTTCAGCCCAAATCTAAAGCTAAACACTGTAGGTGTGCGCTGGACAGACTCTAAAAAGACTGCTCTAACTTCCTTCGCTTGTTGAGACATATTTTTACTCCTTCAACTTAAGCATTAACTTCTCCGTTAAAGAATCTACTTCTTTTAGATCTTCTTCTGAAGCCGGGCCGTTGATAATCTTACTGCCAATAACTTCCAGCGGAAGTTTTCCCAAAATATCCTGCATATGCCTGCTGGCCGATTCTGCCCAGCCGTAAGAAGATAAAAGAACCGCGTATTTTGCCGGCGGTCTTAACATCTTTACCAAATTAGCCGCATAAATTCCTAAAGGATGCATTGAACTTAATACAGTAGGTGCGCCAAAAACAATTGCCCGGCTGTCCACAAGATCAGCACAGATATTCGAAGGGTCTGAATAAAGAAAATTATACCGGCTGAATTTAACCCTATTTGCCAGCAGTTTGTCCGTAATCCTATCTACCATACTCTCTATATTTTTCCACATACTCACGTAAATAAAAACTGCTTTTTCTTCAGTCCGCCCCTCAACCCACTTATTGTATAAAGTCATTATCCTCTGAGGATTCCGGTAAACCGGGCCGTGGCTGGGACAAATTAAATCAATTTTCAGGTTTTTTATTTTATCCATAGCCTTTTTCCCCATAGAAGAAAACGGCAGCATTATCTCGCCATAATACCTCTTTGCTCCAGATTCAATATCCTCAAAATCCGAATCAAAAAGTCCTTTAGCAGTATGAAAACCAAAGAAATCGCAGGTAAAAAGGATACTTGCGTCTTCTAAATAGGCAAACATAGTTTCCGGCCAATGCAGCATCGGCGCAGAAACAAATCTTAGCCGCCTATTGCCTAAAGAAATTGTATCTCCGTCTTTGACAACAATAATTCTGCTTTCCTCTACTCCGTAAAACCGCAAAGCAAGCCTCCTGCCCTGTTCAGAAGCGACTAATCTGGCTCTTTTGTTAAAGGTTAGAAAATAGGGAATAGCCCCTGCATGGTCAGGCTCAGAATGATTCATAACCACATACTGAATATCCTGCGGGTCAACCGCCTCACTAATCCTGGCAAGCCAGTTCTTCTCAAATCCGGGGTTTACTGTGTCAATCAAAGCAGGCTTTTCTGCTTTAATCAAATAGGAATTATAACTTGTGCCTTCCGGCAAAGACACTAAAGCATCAAACATCCGGCGATCGTAATCTTTAATACCTGTATAATACAACCCTCTGCCGATTTCTACTGTTTTATTCATACAGCCCCCTTCTATATAAACACACAATTGTGAGACAACAAATAAACTTTAATGCTTTCCTGAATACGCCTAACCAACATTTGAGTAATTCTTCCCGCTATATTTTTCCACTCCCAGCGAATTTCTCTGTAAGGCAGAGCATCTAAACCCAGGTAGTCAACAGTAAAAATCGGGATATTGGGATTAGGGAATTATTCCGCAGGCTCAAACTGGGATTTATCCGCTCCGCAGACAGGACATACCCAGTCATCCGGTATATCTTCAAAAGCAGTGCCGGGTTGAATACCCGAATCCGGATCTCCCTTTTCCGGATCATAAATATACCCGCAGACTACGCATTTGTATTTTTTCACACCAGCCTCCCTCGTATTATGTTTTATTAATAATCTGCTCTCTATTTTAAGAAATCTCCTTTTATCATACAAGAAATAAGGCTTTTACTTTTGACAACCCATTCTCACCTGTCTGCGTAAGCAAAGAAATCTCTTTGTCCCCTATAAATCTTTTCTGAGACAGCCGGGATTGTTTCAAGAATATTATGGTAAAAGGATTATGTTTTGTCAACGGTAAACTCTGTTAGAGAATTCTCTCTAACGGGAGTAAAGATTTGAGCCTTGTTGCAAATATTTTTACTTCCTTATAGATAAAACTTTGTTAAAATTAAGATATGAGACAAAGATCTTTTTTACTAAAAAACTCTTCTATCATCGTCATTCTGATAGTGGTTGGTTTCTTTATCTATGCCAATAGTCTGCCGAATAAAATGTTCTGGGATGATAATGATGGAATCATAAATAATCAATTTGTCCATAATTGGCACTACTTTCCAAAATACTTTTCTGAAAACCTCATTGCCGGATCAGGACTTTTGAGTAATTATTGGCGGCCAATACTTTTGACTGTTTTCTCTCTGGAATGGCATCTCTGGAAAAATTGGGCGCCCGGATACCATTTTATTAATTCTTCTTTTCATATCACTGACGCTATCCTTTTATTTCTTATTTTCTTATATCTCTTCAAAAATCGCTGGCTGGCAGTTCTCACTTCTTTAATATTTTTAGTTCACCCTCTACAAACAGAAGCAGTCACTTACGTTTCCGGCTTGGGAGATTCCCTTTCCGCATTTTTTATATTCTCAGGGATCCTCTTTTATCTCAAATTTAGAATATCGAATAAACAGCCGCTAAAAAGCTCCTTTTATTTCTCATCACTTTTGATGTATATCTTCTCCTTGATGTCAAAAGAAACCGCTATCGTTATGCCTGTCTATCTTTCTCTTGTTGACTTCTTTTTTCTTTTTGAAAATAAAAAATATTCTTTTAAAGAAGCACTCAAAGACATTGGAAAAGTAATTTGGCCATTCTTTGTCTTAGCCGGATTATATGTTTTGTTAAGAGCAACTGTTCTAAATTTTGAAAACAGTTTCAATCTCTATAATGAGGAAAATGCTTTTACTTCAAATTTTCATATACGCCTTTTCACTTTCTTCCGCATTTTAACTATATACTTCGGTCTTCTTTTTTGGCCTCTCAATCTTCATATGGAACGAACAGTCAATATCGCCCTTTCTTTTAACTCTCCTTCTGTAATCTTCGGTTTTTTTCTCTCTCTTGCTCTGTCTGTTTTTGCCTTCTTAAAATTCAAGAAATTTCCGATTATAAGTTTCGGCATCATATGGTTTTTTATCGGATTATCTCCCGTCTCAAATATCCTTGTCCCTATTTCTGGATTAATCTACGAGCATTGGCTCTATCTTCCTTTAATTGGAGTGTTTTTGTCCCTTTTTTCTCTCGGTTCAATCATTGGAGAAAAATATCAATTACAAAAAACATTTCTAATCATTTTTGTCCTTACCCTGATATTCTTCTCTTTTTTAACGATAAAAAGAAATAGGGATTGGCGAAATCCGATTGTCTTTTACAGTCAAACCCTGAAATATAGCCCGAATAGTTATCGGGTTATCAATAATCTCGGGATGGCTTACGCCGACAGAAAAGACTATTACACCGCTGAAAAAATGTATAAAAGGGCTATTAAGTTAGACAGGAAGAATCCTGTAGCTTATCATAATCTGGCTAATCTCTATAAAAACAGTGGGAGAATAGATTTGGCAATTAAAAACTATAAAATTGCTATTTCTTTAGACAAAAAATTCTTTTTCTCCTATAATATGCTGGCGGATCTTTATCTCAAACACAAAGAATACGAAAAAGCAAGAGAAATTTTTGACGAATATATCAGGAATAATGGACCGAATATAAATATTTTCATTGTTTTGGCTAAAATTTCAATATTGGGGAAAAAGCCAAAGACTGCTTTGTCTTACTTAGAAAAGGCGTTAAAAATAGAACCAAATAATCAGTTTATTAAAATCTCCATTGCCAATATTAAAAATTTAATCAATAGGGAGAAGTGAAAAAGATAAGTAT
>WFRI01000005.1 GCA_015486615.1 Candidatus Omnitrophota bacterium
CTTCCACCCCCGAGGTGTCCAAAAAGCACGCCAGTGTTTTTTGGTAGCAGCCTTTGGCATTCGACGTTGGACATATATCTTTTTTAGTAGCAATTCAACTTCCAGCCTTGTAGCAAAAACCTCAAGGGTTTTTCCCAAAGTCCCGGCTTAAAAATGCCTGACGGGTAAAAAAGCGGGCATTGCCGGTAGTTTTGTTTTGCAATTCAACAGAAATAAAATCATTATAGCCGTAAATACCAATTATTTTTTTTAACTGCTTAAATGCTATATTAAAAATATCACTCTCTAGATCTAAATTCCGGCTTTCATTAATCTTTATATTTAGCCCAATATTAAAACTTTTGCTGCCCCGGTTAAAAAGCACATTTATCTTTTTTATCTTTAAAGCATCCTTATATCTGCCTGTTTTTCCCAGCAAAGCATACAATTTCTGAGTAAGGAGCAGGCTTATAAACTCAGGCATATCCAAATCAAAAACCTGAATATGCCTGCCGGTTTTATCACCCAACGCTGCGGGGTTAAACGTAGTAATTGTTACCAGCCTGTAAAACCATTCTTTATAAGAAATAAAATACAGCATAAACTTGCGTAAATCGTCAGTACTGCCGATTTCCCAATAATCAATACCTTTATTTTTTATACTGGATATTATTATTCCATAAAACTTAAACGTCTCGTCCATACTTAAAAGCACCCGCTCTACTATCTGGAAAACCCTGCGGGCAGTATCTTTTAAAAGATGGGCCTTCGGGCCGAAAAAACCCTCGACCGGCACATAAACCCATACGGTATTGTCAAAAACAAAAACTTTAACATTTAAATTGTATTCCTTCCGGAATATATTTTGGAAAGTCTCAACGATATTTGTCTTTTTATAGGTGGGTTCTACTTTAAAACATCCGCAAACAAGCAAAAGGCTAAAAAGAAGTACTATCTGCAGGCTTTTCTTTGCCATATTCTTTAAATATCTGTTCAATTTCGTCGTATTCCAACTCTTCTTTTTCAAAAAGGCTCCGGGCAAAAACTTCTAAAAGTCCTCTTTCCTGAGTAAGGATATTCTCAACCTCTTTATAACAGTCATTAACTATTTTCTGAACATCCCCGTCTAATTTCTCCCGGGTCCGTTCAGAAATTGCATGGGAGTTCTCCTGCCATCCTTTACTGCTTGCTAAAATCTGAAAGTTGCCTATTAATCCGCTGGGGCCCATTCCCCAGCGCCAAACCATATCATGTGCCAAAGCCGTAGCACTGGCGAGATCCGAGTCCACTCCGGCAGTAGTGCTGTTAAAAACTATTTTCTCTGCCGCATACCCGCCTAAACTGGTCTTAATATTAGCCAAATACCAATTTTTATCCGGGGCATATACCTCATAAGCAGATCTATGACCTACAAAACCTAAAGCGGATTTCCGGGGTATTATAGAAGCCTTAACTACATCATCTGTAGGATGGGTTAGATAAGCAATTATCGCATGCCCGGCTTCATGATAAGCCGTCCATTTCTTCTCTTTATCAGTAAGGGTGATGTTAGATTTAAGCCCAAACATCACCCGGTCATAGGCTTCAGATAAATCTTTGTTAGTAATTTCTTTATGCTGGTTTCTCACAGAAACAAGTGCGGCCTCTTTTACCATATTAGCAATATCTGCAGCAGAAAACCAGACTGTCCTTCTGGCTAAAATATCTGTGTTGACTTCCTGCGAAACCGAAACTTTATTTAGATAATATTCAAATAATTTCTTTCTGTCTTCTAAATTAGGCCGGGTGACATAAATCTTACGGTCAAATCTGCCGGCACGCATTAATGCCTGGTCTAATTCATCCTCCGGAACATTAGTAGCAGCAATTACAACTATATTAGTATCTTTAGACTGCCTTAAGCCGTCTAATTCAGTCAATAACTGGTTAACTGTAGCATTATAATCCATACCTGCCCCCCAGCCTCCTACGCTTACCCTGGGCCGGGCAATTGTATCTATTTCGTCAATGAAAATAATACAGCCGCCGTGTATGTCCGCCAATATCCGCGCCTGTTTAAACAAACTCCTTATCCGCGAAGAGCCTACGCCTACAAAAACCCCCATAAACTCACTCCCTACGCTGGCTAAAAAAGGAAGACCGGTCTCTGTAGCAATGGCTTTGGCTAAATAGGTTTTGCCGCATCCCGGCGGGCCTACCATAAGCACGCCTCTTATAACCTCTCCGCCTGCCTGTTTTAAAACTGCTCTGTCTTTTATAAGCTTTATAACTTCAAATACCTCTTTCTTAATATTTTCCATACCTACTACGTCTTTCCAGTGAATATTTACCTCTGAGCTTTTTATTCTTTTCTGGCCCATTTTGGCAAATCCTCCACCGTAGAAAAAATAAAAAGAAAACCCCATATACACTCCGGCAAAAACAAAAGCCGTAATAATCCCCATAAAGAACTGAAGAGGAAGATTGGCCAAAGTCATTTTTTTGTAAAAAGACTCCAGACTTAGAAAATTCTGCACTCCAACAACCATAAGTATCACTGCAAGGACAAAAATAACTGCAATAAGCGAAATCACCAGGATTTTAATCCAGTGGAATTTTATAAACTTCTTAAATTTGTCTTTAGTGCTTACCATAATCCTCAATCGTCAAAAATCTCTCTGAGAATGCCTTTAGTAAAATCTATTTCAGCCTCAACCAATTTCAAATTATGCCTGAAAATAGCATTAAGGTGCGGCTGAATTGAATAACTGCCCTCGTCTATATTATTAACCAGCCATTTCTTTACTCTTTCTAAAGCCCTCTGCCTTATTTTAATCTTGCGGGCCGCTGCTGGCCTGTCCAAATAAGGATAGAAATATAATGATAAGTCAATATTAACAAAAGGCCGGGTCAAAGAAAGAAAATTTTTTAGAACCAAACTGTTAAAATATTCCCGGCCTTTATCAGTCAATCTATATGTATTTCTCTGAGGTCTGTGTCCCTGCCGGGTAATCTCTTTCTCCAAAAAGCCTTTTTTCTGCAAAGCCTTCAAAGGATAATAAATAGACTCTGTATCTACAGTAGTAAATATCTTTAAGACGTTTCTAAGCAGTTTCTTAATTTCATAACCGTGTTTGGGCCCATCCTTAAGCAGGCCTAAAATAACTAATTCTTTATAATCAGTCATTTCCCTGCAGGAATACCCCTATTCTCCGAAATTTATTATATCTGTTTTGAATAAGCCGGGATTTATCCACTGCGGCTAAACCGGCCAGGTGCTTTTCCAAAGCCTGCTTTAAATTAGCGGCTGTCTGCTGGTAATCCCTATGCGCCCCTCCCAGAGGCTCTTTAATAATTTCGTCAGCAATCCCTAATTCCGCCAGGTTTTCAGACGTAAGTTTTAAACTTTCAGCGGCCTTATCCGCAGCAGCAGAAGTTTTCCAAAGAATAGCAGCACAGCCTTCCGGCGAAATAACTGAATAATAAGCGTTTTCTAAGATTAATATCCTGTCGCCAACCCCTACGCCTAAAGCCCCGCCGCTGCCGCCTTCGCCGATAATCACACAAATTATAGGAACCTCTATATACAACATATCCCTTAAATTCTCGGCGATAGCCAAAGCCTGGCCCCTTTCTTCTGCTCCTACACCGGGATAGGCTCCTGGAGTATCAATAAACACTACAACCGGTAAACTAAACCTTGAAGCCAAACGCATAATTCTGATTGCTTTTCTATATCCTTCAGGATGGGCACAGCCGAAATTACGGGCTATATTTTCTTTGGTAGAACGGCCTTTCTGGTGTCCCAAAACAGCCACTTTTCTTCCGGAAAACTCAGCCAGCCCGGCGATTAAAGCCTTATCATCACCATAAAGCCTGTCTCCATGCAGTTCAATAAAATCTTCCATCAGCATATTAATGTAATCCAAAGTATAAGGCCTCTGAGGATGCCGGGCGATCTGAACTCTCTGCCACGGAGTAAGGCTGCCGTAAATCTCTTTTTTAAGAACCTGGAGTTTTTTCTCCAGATTTTCTATTTCAGAAGATAAATCCAAATGTTTGTCTTCTGAGAAATTCTTCAATTCCAGAATCCTCTGTTCTAGCTCTATAATAGGCCTCTCAAACTCCAGACCATTCATTCTGCCGCCTTTATTCTACAATTACCACCTTGGTTCCAATAGGAACTATGTCAAATAACTCTTCCACATCACGGTTTCTCATTCTAATACAGCCTTTAGTAACCTGTTTGCCCAAATTATCCGGCTCAGTTGTTCCGTGAATACCATAACCTTTAATACTAAGCCCCAGCCAGCGCGAGCCCAAATAATTCTTAGGGCTGGAAGGAGGAATTACTGCACCTATATTTTTATTGTACCAAACAGGGTTTCTTAACCTATTGACTATTTTAAATTCGCCTGCCGGCGTAGAATTATTTTCTCCGGTAGAAACTATATAGGACTTAAATATCTCATCGCCTTTTTTAAGAAAAAGCCGGTTTTGCGTCTTGTCTACAATAATATAAAACCCGCATTTAGGAACTTTTAGTTTGCGGCCTGCCCGGATAGTGTCTGATTTTAAACGGTTTGATTTCTTAAGCAATTCCACAGTAGTATGGAATTTCCTGGCTATTTTTGAAAGACTGTCTCCGGGCTTTATAATATATTCTTTGCTGTTTTCATCCAATAGAGGGGAAAAAAGTATTTTTATATTTAAGTCCTCTATCTTACTATTAACTTTATCTAATTCCTCTGAATTGGTAATATTTAAAAAAGCCTTTTTATAAAGGGCCCGGGCAGATATTAAATCTCCCGACTTCTCTTTCTTCTCTGCCTGAGACAAGATGAGTTTATAATTGCCTTTTGGCTTGGGTTTAGCCTTCTTAGAATGAGGGACAAATACAACTGACAAAAATACCAGCACTATAAAACTCACCGCGCCTATAATAACAAATCTTCTATCCACTTCTCACCTTAATGGTAGAATAGTACTGCTACACAAATGCCCAAAAAGCATCCAGCCAGAACTTCAACCGGGGTATGGCCTATTAATTCCTTAAGTTTTTTCTCAGATATTTTCCTCCCGGAATATATATCTTCCATAATTAAGTTTAATATTTTAGCCTGTATACCTATAGATCTGCGGGAGGTCTGAGCGTCAAACATAGTGATAAACGCAAAAATTACTGCCAATGCGAAAATAGGCGAAGAAAAACCTTCCGACATACCTAAACAAACCGTTAGAGCAGAAACGCCCGCAGCATGAGAAGAAGGCATCCCTCCAGTGGTAATAAACCAGGAAAAATTGATTTTCTTTTCCCGGATAAAGCCCAGGACAATTTTTAAAGACTGGGCTATTGCCCAACTGGCAATTGTAATCCAAAGGACTTTATTGCCAAACATTAAGCATCAGCCTTTCTTGGCGAAGCTGTATAATAACAACATTTCTTGACTACACTGATTAGAAATTAGACTTACCTTTCCGAGAATACTCCTCTAAAACATGGTAAAATTATAACTCAACGCCCTTAAAAAGCAAGGTAAAATCAAAACCCTCCAATGTCCAAAGTCTAATCCCCAATCCCGACATTGCCATTCTACCGCTAAAAAAACGCTAGCGCGTTTTTGGACACCTCGGGGGTGGACATTTTGATTTAACTTAACAACCTACTAACCTACTAACTAATTATCTCTGCTGTAGCCAAATACCGATATTTGGAATTTATCGGCTAACTTCAAAAACTTTTCTTTATCCAGGATTAAAACCCTGCCGGCTTCTAAAACCAACGCTTTTGCCCGAAGTTTCCCCAGAACAGATATTGTTTTAAGCCCGACTACAGGGACATCAAACCTCAAATCCTGGTTCTTACGGGAGAATTTCACCACAGTAAACCCCCTGCCGCATAAAGAAAACCCTCTTTTCATTGTCCTGTCTGTGCCTTCTAAAGCCTCTACCGCAACTATGGCTTTATCTTTAACTACAATAGTCTGCCCAATATCAAAATTTACTAAATCTTCGGCTATGTTAACTCCTAATTCTATATCTTTCTTTACACTTTCCGCCTGTACTGCAAAACTGTTATTCAAGCCTCGTTTGGCTAAATAATCCTGCAAATAGGCTACAGAATTTTCAAAGTGTATGCCTTCGCCGGCCATTTCTTCAATAATTGCTCTAAATACTGAATGCGGCCGGAAATCTTCAATCCCTGAGACAACTTTCTTAAGCCGGGCGTCCCATTTATTTTTATCCTTAAAAATTCTTATTGGCGATATCTGGCCGGCCATTACTGCTTTATCTATCTGGTTTTTCTTAAATTCGTCTATTATTGTCTGCAGTCCAAAAGCAGAAACCCAGATAGTTTTAGGACAAAACTTCTTTATTAAAGGATTAGTCTCTCCCTTTATAGCAAACACCACCAGTTCTATTTCCGGATGATTATAGGTAATTTGGCGGGCACAAAGCAAAGGAAAATTTCTATTCCCGGCAAGCAGGCCTAATTTCATTTTACCTGCAAATCCCCCGGGATGAAGAGCCAATAAAATCCGTTAATCTGCTAATTTCCTCAACATCCGGGAATTTATCTTTTACGGCCCTAACTGCTGTATTTAAAGAATGCCGGCTGAAAAAGAGAATCCTAAACGCTTCTTTAATAATTTTTATTTTTGCAGAAGAAAAGCCACCCCTCTTTAACCCTACGAGGTTAATACCATAAACTTTAGCAGGATGGCCGTCGCACATTGAATAAGGCGGGACATCCTGCACTACTTTGGAACAGCCTCCAATTATTGAAAAATCTCCAAGCCTGCAAAATTGATGCACAGCGACCAAGCCACCAATAACCACCTTGCTTCCCAATTCCACATGGCCGGCAAGAGTAGCAGCATTGGCCAATATACAGCCGTCGCCTACAACACAGTTATGGGCAATATGAGAATAGGCCATTATCAAATTGCCCTTGCCGATTGTAGTCTTGCTGCCTTGTTCCGTGCCGGGATTTATAGTAACAAACTCCCGGATTATATTAGAAGGGCCTATTTCTATAAATGATTCTGCATCTGAATATTTCAAATCCTGAGGAGGGCTGCCAATAACCGCCGAAGCAAAAATTTCACATTTTTCGCCAATAGTAACCCCAGAGCCTATATAGCAATTCTGCAAAATTTTCGTCCCTTTGCCTATCTTTGCCTTACCTTCAATAACAGAAAAAGGGCCGACTTTTACATCCTCGTCTAATATTGCTTCCCTGGATACTATTGAATGTGGGTCGATCTCAACTGGCATTTTATCGGAAGAAAAGAATTACCTGTCCATTAAAGCAAACATTAAATCTGCCTCACAAGCCACCTTGCCCTGCACTCTGGCTTCAGTGTGCACCCGGCCTGTTCTTTGCCGGATTTTATCCACGGTAACTTTAATCACTAATTGGTCGCCAGGTTCTACTGTTTTACGGAATTTTACATTGTCTGCCGCAAGAAAAAAAGCCAGTTTCCCCCGATGCTCCTCAGCAGAAAGCATAAGCACACCTCCAACCTGAGCCATCGCCTCTATAATTAATACCCCCGGCATAACAGGCTTTCCGGGAAAATGGCCCTGGAAAAAATAATCATTTATAGTAACATTCTTTATTCCCACAGCATATCTGCCATATTCCAACTCTACAATTCTGTCCACAAGCAAAAAAGGGTAACGATGAGGCAAAACCTTCATTATTTCTGAAGCGTCTAAATACGAAGCCTGCGGGACATAACCACTGGTATTGCCTACTCCAGCCGAAGAAGATTTCTCTTTTATCCGCCTGAGTTTATTAAGCATTTTTATATTCAAAGAATGCCCGCTCTTTACAGCAATTATATGGCCTTTTATCGGACCAGTAAGATATAAATCGCCGACTAAATCTAAAACCTTATGCTTTACAAATTCATCGCTAACTCTCAAATTATTATCTTTAATTACTCCCTTTTCTGTAATCACCAACGTATTGGAAAAATTTGCTCCTTTGCCCAGCCCCATTTTTTTTAAAGGTTCAACTTCCCTTTCCAAACAAAAAGTCCTGGCAGCAGCCAAAGCCTCCCTCTGTTGTTTGTCGGAAAAATCAACATTGATAAATCCCGTGTCTATTCCCGAAGAGTCATAATTTAAAGTATAACTTATTTTAAATCCCGGATAAGGCAAAATAGCTATATTGGAATCCCCTTCTTCTATCCAAAGAGGGTCCTTAATCGTCATATAACTTCTGGCAATATTCTGAGTAACGATACCTGCTTTCTTTATCCCCTCTACAAACTCCAAAGCACTACCGTCCATTCCCGGGACCTCTTCTCCGTCAAGCGAAACCTGAATATTATCAATGCCTAAAATAGCAAAAGCCGCCATTAAGTGCTCTATTGTATGAATATTTACCCCGCCTTTGCCAATAGATGTGCGCCGGGGGAAAACAGAAGGGTCCAACAAAGAATAAAAATCTGCCTTTATAATTACTGGAGGGTTAATATCTTCCCTGACAAATATTATCCCGGAATTAGGCCCTAGAGGAGACAGCCTAATCTTAACTTTTTGCCCGGTATGCAGGCCAATTCCCTGGAAATAGATTTCTTTATTAATTGTTTTTTGTTTCTCCATTGTTAAGTCTACCCTCTAACTGCTTAATCTTATCCTCCATAATCTTTATTCTTTTGTAAAGATGGGGAAGCTTTTGGACACAGGCATTAACCCTTTTAGCAGAATCGTGCGGTTTGGCAGGATAGCCGGAAACTTTAGTATTAGCAGGCACAGATTTAGTAACACCTGCCTGGGCAGCCACAATTGCTCCATCGCCTATCTGTATATGCCCAACCACACCTGCCTGGCCGGCCAAAATAGCCCCCCTGCCTACAACAGTACTTCCGGATATGCCGGCCTGAGCGACAATTATACAATTCTCGCCAATAGTTACATTATGAGCGATTTGGACTAAATTGTCTATTTTTGTGCCCTTACCAATGACTGTTTTGTCAAACCTTGCCCTGTCAATAGTAACATTGGCTCCAATTTCCACATCGTCTTCAATCTTGACTATGCCTATTTGGGGAATTTTTTTCTGCACACCTTTAACAATAGCAAAGCCGAACCCGTCAGAGCCTATAACACTTCCTGAATGAATAATAACATTATTGCCGATTTCCACTCTTTCCCGGATAGAAACATTTGGGTAAATCAAAGCCCTTTTGCCTATCTTAGTCAAGGCGCCAACATAACACCCCCCATAAATAATAGAATAATCACCTATTTCCGCTCCGTCATCTATTATACTATAAGGCCCCACAGCAACGTTCTTGCCCAGCCGGACATTTTTTCCGATAATTGCTGTAGAATGAATTCCTTTAGGATGTTTAACATCATTAGGCGCAACTAAAGCAACTATTTTTGCAAAAGCCAGAGATGAATTTTCTGTTCTTATCAAAGGCTTATTGTTATTTTCTATATCCTGGTCAGTGATTATCGCTGATGCTTTTGTTGTACGCATTAGAGAAAAATATTTAGGGTTAGCCAAAAAAGTAATATCTCCAGACACTGCTTCTTTAATGCCTGAAACCCCGGTAATTACAATATTGTCACGGCCGATTACCCGGCCTCCGACATAATCGGCTATCTCGCGCAGGGTCATCTTCATTTTTTCTTGCGTTTATAGGAAGAATTCAACATCTTTATTATTTCGCTGGTTTTATCCATACTTTTGTCACCGAAAGCGATAGCATTCCTGGCTAAAACCAACGAAATATTATTCTTTTTGGCATAATTTTTAATAACGGCCTTAATGTCTTTAAGTATATCTTTCATTCGTTCATCTCTTTCCTTTTGAAGGTCAACTAAAAGATTTCTTAAAGAAGCATTATAATCGTCAAGCTTTTTGCTTAATTCAGCCTTTTTAGATTTTCTGTCGCTTGCTTTAGAAATTAGTTTAATTTCATTCTTTAATTTCTCTATCTCTTCTTTCTTTTTATCCAGGGCCTTCTTCTTACTGGCTTTTTCTGCCTGTAAAGATTTGTCATAATCTATCGTTTTTTGGTAATTATCAAACACTTTTATCATATCTACAAAAATAATCTTATTGCCCTGGGCAAAGGCATTAATCCCCAAAGCCATAGATATAGCCATAACTCCTGCGAAAAGCATTTTTTTTGCCATTACCGACCTCCCTTTTTACTGCATCTACTTAAGATAAACTGCTAAAAATCCTTACTTACGCTAAAATGAAACTTGCCGGATTTACTGTCTTCTCCAGGCTCTACATCCAGAGGGATACCGTAGTCAACCTTAATCGGGCCGAAAGGAGTTTTTACCCGGACACCAAATCCAAAACTGGACATTAAATCTCCCTGCATAAAATCGGAATATTTAGACCAAACATTTCCCGTATCAAAAAAGCAAGCCATTTTTAAATAATCGTTTAAAGGATAAGTATACTCTACATTTCCAATAAACATAGACTCCCCGCCTATAGGATCTGAACTTACCGGATCTATAGGCCCGACTTTTCTCTCATTATATCCCCTAATAGTATAAGCACCTCCGGCAAAAAATCTTTCGTATATAGGCACATCGTCAGAACTCCCTACAGGCTTTGCTAAACCAACACGGGCTTTAAATTCTACAACCGCCTTTCTAAAAACCGGCAGGTAATAACTTAAACGGGAATAAAATTTTACAAAGTCCTTATCCCCGCCCAAAAAAGTCCCGGCATTTTCCAAAGAAGTGTTGAGATAATAGCCTTTTCTGGGGAAAAAAGCATTATCTCTCTTATCCCAGGAAGTGGTAATCTCTAAACTGCTGATATCGTTCTCTCCGGTCTCTTTTTTCAACTCATCAGTAGCATCGGGATTAACATCAGATATGTCCACGGTCTCAAACCTATAAGCAATACTGCCTTTTAAATAATCATTAAATTCTTTACCAAATCTGAGCCTCCCGCCCTTTCTGACCTCATTATATCCATACCCGACATCACTTTCTCTCTCATGCTCCCTGCGGTAAATATCAAAACCAAAAGAAATCGGCCGGTCAAAAATCCAGGGATTAGTAAAACTTAAAGCATATTCATTATTATTGCTTCCCGACTGGGCGTATAAACTCAAATCCTGGCCACCTCCGGAAAAATAGGGAAAATTCTTATAGTCAAAATTCTTCTGGCGGATCTGGACAAACCCCACAAACTCATCCACTGAACTATACCCGCCGCCAAAACTGAAACTTCCGGTTTTTGCCTCTTTTACCCTTACCACCAAATCCTGCCAGTCTTTCTTCCCGGTGGGCTCAGTGTCAAATTTTACTTCTTCAAAAAATCCCAGCCGCTTGAGCCTTTCTTCAGACTTGCGGATTTTTTCACCGTCAAAACGCTCCCCAGGCTCAATCTTTAACTCCCTGCGGATTACTTTATCCCGCGTTTTGACATTACCCACTATCTTAATCCTGTTTACATAAACTAAATTGTTTTCTTGTATCTCATAGACAATATCCACTTTGCCAGTTTTGGGATTAAGTGAATATACAGGCTTTACCTGCGCAAAAATATACCCTTGGTCAATATAAACCTGCTGGATTTTATAAGTTGTATTCCGGACTTCCTCAGGGTTGTAAACATCTCCTTCCTTTAATTTAATCAACCCTTCTAAAGTGTAAATAGGTATTTTTTTATTGCCTTTTATCTCAACCTTGCCAATACTATACTGCCGGCCTTCTTTTATATGGAAAACTACATAAAGCAATCCTCTCCTCTTCTCCATCTCTACAGTATAAGAAACCTTAACATCACTATAGCCATGGCGCCGATAAAAATCCTCTACTCTCTTTATATCATCTTTGACTGTATTCTCATCAAAAAAGCCTGAACGAAACAGCCATGCCGGTTTGGTCTTTAAAAGTTTGAGTATCCGCCTGCTGCGAAAGGAATCATTTCCCTCAACCGCAACTTTTTTAATCTTTATTCTTTTAAATTCTTTTATCTTAAATGTAACCTGGGCCTGGTTATTTTTATCCACAGCCAAATCATAGTCTACTTTCACTTTAGTAAACCCGCGCTTATAATACAACGTTTTTATATCGTCAACTGCTTCTTTCAACTGAAAATTGTCAATAAAATTGCCTTCTTTTATCTTCAAATCTTTCAATATTCTTTTTTTATGCAGCCGGCGGTTGCCGGAAAATTCGATTTTCTTCAATATTGGTTTTTCTTTAACAATAAAGATGACCTTTACGCCATCCTTATAATCTTCTAATTTAGTGGATATATTGTCAAAATACCCCAGGCTATAAATCCTTTTTATATCTTCACTGATTATATTTTCGTTATAAGCCTGGCCGATGCGGGTCTTTATCTGAGAAACCACTTTGCCTTTACTGACAACTTTTATGCCCTTGATATCTATAGCAG
>WFRI01000006.1 GCA_015486615.1 Candidatus Omnitrophota bacterium
GCATTATCTCTTCAGTTCCCACTTCCCACTTCATACTTCCTACTTATTCTACGATTACCTATGAGGGATTGAAACAGGGCACACCGAAGGTGTGCAAGTGAGAAGTGAGAACTAGGAAGTAAGAAGTTAGAAGTATATGAAGAGAACATAATTAAGCATTATCTCTTCAGTTCCCACTTCCCACTTCATACTTCCTACTTATTCTACGATTACCTATGAGGGATTGAAACAGGGCACACCGAAGGTGTGCAAGTGAGAAGTGAGAAGTGAGAACTAGGAAGTAAGAAGTTAGAAGTATATGAAGAGAACATAATTAAGCACTATCTCTTCAGTTCCCACTTCCCACTTCATACTTCCTACTTATTCTACGATTACCTATGAGGGATTGAAACAGGGCACACCGAAGGTGTGCAAGTAAGAAGTTAGAAGTTAGAAGTGAGAAGTAAAGAGAGGAGTTGTGGTGGAGAAAAGCCTTGAGGGAAGATTATATAAGTTTGCTTTGGGTATAATCAATTTCGTTCGTGCATTGCCAAGAGAAATGGTTGCGCAAGAAATTGGAAAACAGCTTTTAAGAGCCGGCACTTCCATTGCGGCTAATTATGAAGAAGCAAGAGGAGCATTTAGCAAAGAAGATTTTGCTTATAAAATAGGTATATCTTTCAAAGAGGCAAGAGAAACTAATTTGTGGATTAGATTGTTAAAAGATTCGGGCATAATTACCGGCAAAAACATTAATGCTATTTTACAGGAATCTATAGAGATAAGAAGTATATTAGGTAAAAGTGTTTCTACTGTCAGGAAAAGGAAGCATTAAGTTCCCACTTCCCACTTCATACTTCCTACTTATTCTACGATTACCTATGAGGGAAAAGTTTCCTTTACCGCGTGATGCAGAATATGAATACGTCTGGGCTGCTATAGATACAAAGAAATAAGAATTATTTGTTTCTCATAATTCAAAAGTAATTGCGAGATTTAATTATCCATTGCCAAAAACATCTATGGATTTGTCAAAGATCGAATTGTAAAAGTGCACGATGTGTGTATATTTAATAGGTAGTCAATTGCCAGCTAATCCAACCAATTTAAACTATCCTCAATCTCAGCCCAAATCTATGCCTAAATCTGTTTCCTTCTTTCTTTTACAAACTTACTGCCTGGGGTTTGTTTGGCGAGGTGTTTTAATTCTGCCCCGACTTCGGCTATCTCGCCTACATGCTGAAAATTATTGCGGGATTCTACAATCCCTATAGATATACTTACAAAAGGGAATTGCTGCATTTGTCCCTGGCGGTTTTTAGTTAGAATAAATCCCTGGGTCCTGTCTTTAGTTTCATAAAATCCCGGTATTTTACGGTCAAAAGAATGAATTATAAAATTTGCCATATTTTCTGCTATGGGGATTTCCGTTATTGCTACAAAATCGTCTCCTCCTATATGGCCGATAAAATCATTAGGAGTTCCGTGTTTCTGTATGCCTTCAATAATAATTCTGGCCGTTTCTTTAATTAAAGAATCACCTTTTTCAAAACCATAATAATCGTTAAAAGCCTTGAATTTATCCAAGTCTATATAAAGAGTGGCGAATTCTTCCTTATTCTGAAGGCGGTTAGTTATTTCAGTTATTATTGAAACATTGCCGGGCAGGCGGGTTAAGGGGTTGGCGTCCAAATCCCGGGATGAACGTTTTATAACCATTCGGGCACGGGCTAAAAGTTCCTGCGGTTCAAATGGCTTTACTATGTAATCATCCGCTCCGCTGTCTAACCCTTTAATTTTATCCTGAGTTTCTCCTTTCCCTGTAAGCATTATTATTGGAAGGTGAAGGAATAAAGGGTCATTGCGGATTTCCCTGCAGACTTCTATCCCGTCTTTTTTGGGCATTTTGTAATCTAAAATGACCAGCCCGGGGTTTATTTCTTTTATTTTTTTAAGTGCTTCTTCGCCGTCTTCTGCCATATAGACTTGATAAAAATCCTCCAGAGATGCTTTTAATATATCCAAAATAAAAGGATCGTCATCTACAATAAGTACTTTTTCTTTAGCCATAATTCTTAAGTTTTAGGCAGGGTTATTATAAATACGGAACCCTGGCCGATTTGGCTTTCTACTTCAATAGTCCCTTTATGGGCTTTTACTATATTCTTTACCAAAGATAAACCTAAGCCGGTGCCTTTTATATTATTGTTAGTCGCTTGTTTTGTTCTGTAAAATTCCTTGAAAATATTTTCTTTGTCTTCTTCAGCAATACCTATCCCTTGGTCTTTTATTAGAATCTTAACTTTATCTTCAAAATCTTGCAGTATTAATTCTACATTTTTGCCTTCAGGAGTAAATTTTATGGCATTGTTTACTAAGTTTACTATGGCTCTTTCAATAAGAGACTTGTCAAAATTTGCATATAAGCCGGGGGGGGCGTTGAGGTTTAAATTAATATTTTTCTCTTTAGCCTGGGGAGTAAGTAAATCAAGGCATTCTTTTAAAGACATAGACAAGTTGTTTTTAGTTATATTGATTTCTGTGCGGCCGGATTCTATGCGGGATATATCCAGAATATTGTTGATTAGTTCTACAAGGGCATCTGCCTGTAAATTTATTCTTTCCAGCCTTGTTTTTACTTTTTGAGGGACGCTGCCGAATTTCTCATTTGCCAAAAGGGACGCATAGCCTTTTATGGAAGTAAGAGGAGTGCGTAGTTCATGGGAGACGGCTGAGACAAATTCGTTTTTTAGTTTGTTCGCCCGTTCCAGTTTGTTAAGAGCGTTGGTTAATTCTTTTGTCCTTTCCATTATCCGTTGTTCCAGCTCGCGCTGGGATTGGTATAATTTTTCAAACATAGTAATATTCTCTAATGTCTGGCTTATCTGGCGGGCTGTTATTTCTGCTACTTCTTTATCTCCTTCATTTAAGTCTTTGGACAAATTCCCTAACACCAATGCGCCTTTTATTTCCTCATTTATTTTTAACGGGGCTATAATAAATGATGTCAGCGACAGCTGGCTTTCTATGCTTTGGGTTATTTCCAGCAGGTGTTTGGACTCTATAGAGCCGACAATGATGTTTTTCTCTTCTAAAATATCCAGTATTTTTTTAAAATCAAAATCTTCTTTTAGAAAATCCTGGCGGATGTTTATTGCGGATTTAACCTCTATATCCCCGTTGTTTTTGAGGAAAGCAAGGCAGGAAGAAAACTCCAAATCTTCTAAGAGACTTTCTTCTATATTGGCAAAAACCGTATCTTTATCCAATACTCCTGCGAGCCTTTGGGAGAATTTCTGCAGGGCTAAAAGTGTGGTTATCCTCTTGTCTAATTCTTCCTGAGTCCGGTTTAGTTCCAAGTCGGTTTTTATAATTATTTTTGCCTGCGCGTCTAATTCAGAAAGTTTTGTATTTAAACTGGAATTTGTTTTTTTTAATTCCTCTATATACCCCATCTTTTTATAGGCAAAATAAACCAGGCCGAAAATTATTCCGCCTAAGCTTAATACTACAATGGCGTCACTTCTTAAAAAAATACCGGGCATTTTTATGTTCCCCGATTACTAATGTGCATATATTATGTTCCTGAACATACATACTTCCCCGCGGTTCTGCACTTTCCAACAGCGCCAACTGGCAGTGGGATAATATGCCTGCATAGGGTATATTACCCAGTTTTGACTTTAATTCAAGAAGTTCTTTTTTATATTCGGCTCCGAGTATTTTAAAACGGGAGACAGAGTCGAAAACTATGGCTATTTTTGGATTATTTACTTTTTGCATAGCCGTCTCAGCTGATTCCCCCGCCGCAGATATCAATGACTGCCGTGTAGATATCATTATTCTTACTCTGTCTGAAGGTATTCCTCCTGACAAAACCAGGGATTTATCAGGGGTAATTCTTATCGGCCGGCGGATAAGAATTTTTTGCGAATCGGCTGTTTCTATGCCTAAAGGGTAAAGCATAAATAATTTTTCCCTAAGGTCTGCGGCTTTAGGGCTGTCGTTACTTTCAAAATATCTTAGATAGAAACTTGCCGCCGGAATCCCGTTAATTGTTTTGATAACATTTTTTTCTTTTTCGGTAATATAAGCAGTTTTGCCTATAGGATTAAACCCATGCCGTATAGAGTAATGATAATCTATCGTTGGGTTCCGGAAAATTGCGTTGACAGCGCTGTTTTTAAGTAAGTAAGAGTTGTGTATTTGATAGTTTGTTAATAAAGGCTGTAAGGCTGTAAAGTTTTTCCGGGCGGCAGATACGCCCAATATAGGGAAACTTTTCCCGAGCATACGCTGGCTGCCTTCAATTAAGGCGTTGTTATTAACAGCAGTATTGGAAAAAAGCATCAGAGAAAACATTTTATGTCTAAGCACGCCTTTTAAAGCCTTTCTGCTGTTTTCTTCTATTTCAGCAGATGTTTGTTGGTCTATATTTGTTAAGGAATAAACAACGGGGTTTATTCCGGAGAAACCTATTATTATTATTCCATATTTCAGTATCTCGCCGTTATAAATTAGATAAGGAGAGGATATACCTGCAATAGAGGCAGGGTTTAGTATTCTTTTTATCTCCCCGGGCAAATCCAAAGATATCTTAGGCAGGCTAAAAAATACCAGACAGAAGTCTATAACCCCTGTTTTAATTTGAGACTTTATTTTTACACTGCATTCTTTTACTGCCTGCTCAAGGCTGTATCTATTTACACTTAATGCCGCGGCTATTTGTATATTTCTATCTGAGCCCATAAAACAAGACTACCTGCAAAATAGGTTTATGTCAAGGAATAATAGAGACGAATAATAGGGACAGCGGCCATTTTTCTTGATGTCTAACATTCGACTTTCTACGCCGCTTTCTTACTACCACCCACGTTAAAAAAGCACTGGCGTGCTTTTTTAAATGGCAGCCTTCGACTCTCGGCTCTGTTCAAATAAATCCTAATTTTCAAGGCTCAAAACTTGAGGCTTCGCACATTTGGATTTTGGCCATTTGATATTCATTAAATATACACACATCGTGCACTTTTACAATTCGATCTTTGACAAATCCATAGATGTCTTTGGCAATGGATAATTAAATCTCGCAATTACTTTTGAATCATGAGAAACAAGCAATTTCTGTTTCTTTGTATCTATAGCAGCCCAAACA
>WFRI01000007.1 GCA_015486615.1 Candidatus Omnitrophota bacterium
GTTATTGTCTTATTATAAACTATTTTTTATGAAAGCAAAAGGTAAAATTATAATATTAACCTTATCAAAGTTTTTCAAGGGGGATGAGACACAAGGAATTTTGCGGGACTAACGGAAATATGAAATATGCCGGAGTTCATCTTATCATTGAGCTCTGGAGGGCAAACCACCTTAACTCCCTGCCAAAAATCAAAGAAGTCTTAGAAAAATGTGTAACAGCCTGTAACGCCACATTGTTGAATGTCGATTTGCATGAATTTTCCCCTAATCAAGGCGTATCCGGAGTAGCGATACTTCAGGAATCTCATATCAGCATACATACCTGGCCGGAATTTAAATATGCGGCTTTAGACATATTTGTCTGCGGGACAATTGATCCTTACAAAGCCGTCCCAGTGATAAAAGAGATGCTTACGCCGGAAGACATACAGATAGTCGAAATAAAACGGGGAATCCTGCATTAACAAATGGGAAAAAATTGGTTTTTCGAAACTTTGTCACCGGATGCAACTATAGGCTTGAGGGTCAAGAATACTCTCTATAAGAAAAAGTCTAAATTACAAAATATAAAAGTATTAGACACTTATTCTTTTGGCAGGACTTTGGTTTTAGACGGTATAATCCAGACTACTGAAAAGGACGAATTTATTTACCACGAAATGCTTACTCATCCTGTGATGTTAACTTCCAGCAGGCCTGAAAACATACTGGTAATTGGCGCCGGAGACGGCGGAATTTTAAGGGAAGTTTTAAAATACCCGGTAAAAAAAATAACTCTGGTTGAAATAGATAAAACGGTTATCAATTTAAGCAAAAAATACCTTCCTTCTATTCATAAAAATTCCTTTGCCAGCAAAAAACTGAATTTGGTAATAGAAAATGGGGCAGAATTTGTAAAAAACACGAAAGAAGTATTTGATGTCGCTATAATAGATTCTCCTGACCCCGTAGGCCCGGCAAAAATACTCTTTTCGAAAAAATTTTATAAGAATATATACGAGATACTTTCTCCTGAAGGCATAATGGCGCGCCAAAGCGGTTCTACTTTTCTGCAGGAAAATGAACTTAAAGAAAACTATAAAATTCTAAAAGATATATTTCCTTATGTCTATATTTACACTGCCGGCATACCTACATATATCGGCGGCCTCTTTTCTTTTATAATGGCTTCTAAGACAAAGAAAACAGCGGATTTAACTGCTGCCGGTGAAAGAATAATAAAAAGTCTCAAAACCAAATATTATAACAGGGATATTCATAGAAGTTGTTTTATGCTTCCCGAATATATAAAAAAATTAACCGGCTGGAAGGAGCAATGATGAAGAAACAAATCACTTATGGATACGAATTAATAATTAACCTTTACGAATGCGATTTAAAAACTATATCTTCCCGCAGAAAAATCAAGGAATATGTAGATACTCTCTGCAGGTTGATAAAAATGAGGCAATACGGCAAAACCCTTATCCCTTATTTTGGGGAAAAAGCGCCTCATACTAAAGGCTACTCTTTAGTCCAGCTTATAGAAACAAGTTCTATAACCGGGCATTTTTCAGAGAGTCTTAACAGCGCTTATATAAATATATTCTCCTGCCAGTATTTCAATAAAGAGAAAGCCCGAAAATTCACCAAAGACTTCTTCGGGGCAAAAAGAATAAAATCTTACTACATCAAAAGGAAATAAGTCCTGAATTTTCAGCCTTAATCTGTCCAATCCCCAATGCCGACATTGCCTTTCTACCCCTAAAAAAGCTACCACTAAAAAGCGCTAGGGTGCCGGTAAGAAAGCGGGTCAAATACCAATCTTCGATATTTTGCATAACCTTCGAAAATGCTTAATACTTGCTAATAAAAATAACAAAAATATCTTCAGGCAGGGTATCTTTTAATTTAGCAGAGAATTCCTTTAAAGAAACATCCCGACTTAAAGAAAATACTGCTTCTTCGCAGGAAAGACTTCCTATCTTCAAAGCCGGAGTAAGAAAACTTATTTTTAACCTGGGTCTAAATCCCTGAGTAGGAACAAACGGCAGGTCTGCCCTCCTTATTGCACGGGAAAACAAAATATACAAATTAAGTTGGGACAAAAAAATGAAGTCGCCGCTTTTTAAAAAGGTTATTTTTACTTTCATAGTATCGCTACAGTCCCTTATGCCCGGATAAATGTGCCCAGGCAGAAGGCGAGAATTTATAACTTCCAAGATATTGCTGTCTGTCTATGTTAAACTTATCAAAAGATTTGTCCCAAAGATAAAGAGTAAAATTATCCCGGTAGTCTGCCCGTGATTTTACCAGATTCCAAAAAACGTCTTCAATAACCAACGCTATATTTCTGTCCCCGCGGGAAAGAATTGTTTCCAAAACCTGCCGGCCTATATCAGGATAAATAAATCTAACACCGTATATACGAGAAATTTCCTTCCTTAAAAACTTTATTTTATCTTCTAATTCCTCTATATCTTCCATCCTTTCTCTTTCAAATCTGCTAAAGGGTTTAGGCATAAAGCAGGAGATACTGATATTGAACTGGATTTTTCTGCGGGAGGCCCTTCTGCATAAATAGTAAAAATCCTTTACCAGCCGCGGGATTTCCCAGACATCCTGTTTTGTCTCAGACGGCAGGCCGGCCATAAAATAAAGTTTGAGCGTGGTAAAGTTTGAAACTCCGAATATTTTAGCCACATCCTCCAGCGCGCTTATATCTATCTCTTTGGCAATAAAAGTTCTCAGCCTCTCAGAAGCAGCCTCTACAGCAATAGTAATTCCTCCGCTGCTTAAAGGCAGAAATTTCTCTAAGACTGTGCCGATACTTTTGTCCAGACGCAGAGAAGGCAAAGATAGTTTGATTTTGTTGCCTAGAGAAAATTTTACAGCCCTGTCCAGAATAGAATTTATCTGCGAATGGTTTACAGTAGAAAGACCCAGTAAAGACATACTTTCATAGCCGGTATTATAGTAAATGTCCTCTATAAGTGATAAAATCAATCCTTCATCCCTCTGCCGGTAAGGAGAATATATGGCCCTGGCCTGGCAGAACTTACAGCGGTTTGGGCAGCCGCGGCTTATTTCTACCACGGCTCTGTCATGAACAGTCTGTATATAAGGGACTAAAGGTTTTCGGGGAATAAATATTTTATTTATATCCCGGGCAAAAACCCTAACCGGGAAAACAGATTTTTTATCTTCTTCAGCAGAGAAATTATATCCCTTAGGGCCCTTTCTCAATGAAAAAAAAGAAGGCGCATAAAATCCTTCCACCTGACTGATATTTTCCAGAATCTGTTCTTTAGAAGAGTTTTTAAAAGAAGATAGTATGTTTACAAATTTTCCGGCCTGGGGTTCAAATTCGCCGAGGTAGAAAGCATCAACAAAAGCAGATAAGGGTTCAGGATTAGGCAGGCCTCCGACAATTACCAAAGGCCTCTTCCGCTGTTTTTCCGCTAAAGGGATTTTAGCCAGATAGAGCATCCACAAAAAATTGATAAAATTGAGTTCGCTGTTTATGGTAAAACCCAAAGCATCAAATTCCCGCAAAGGAGTTTTAGACTCCAAAGAAAACAATTCTATGTTTTTGTCAATAAGAAAATCCCTTAAATCCTCTGCCGGCAAAAAACAACGTTCGCAGGCTGTATTGTCAAAACTGTTTAGAAGGCGGTAAACTATATTAAAGCCTAAACTGCTCATTCCCACTTCATATAACTCCGGGAAACAAAGGCATATTCTCAAAGAGTATCTTGCGGATTTAAAATCCTTCTTGGGCAAATTCCATTCCCTGCCTAAATACCTTAAAGGCCTGCGGAAATCAGCAAAATTAATCATTTATTAAGGCGGTAGATATTAACAGCAATTCCCAAAAGGATAAAGTTGATAAGATAATAGCTTCCTCCATAACTTAAAAAAGCCAAAGGAATTCCTACAACCGGCAAGAGGCCGCTTACCATAGCGATATTTATAAAAATATGGATAAAAAATAAGGAAAAAATTCCCACGGCCAGATACATTCCGAATTTGTCCCTGCTGGTTCCGGCAATGTCTAAAATGTTTACCAAAAGCAGGTAATATAAGAATAAAAGCACGCACACGCCAACAAAACCCCATTCTTCCGCCACTACTGTAAAAATAAAATCCGTGTGCCGGGCAGGGATAAAATTCAGCTGGCTCTGGGTGCCTGCAAGAAAACCTTTACCCAGCAGACCTCCGGAGCCTATGGCTATTTTTGACTGAATAATTGTATATCCTGTGCCCAAAGGGTCTATGTTGGGATTTAGAAAAACCATTATCCTCTCTCTTTGATAAGGTTTAAGAAAATGCCAGCCCACTGGAATGCAGGTAATAAAGGCCAATAAGATAATAAATAAGTTTATCCGGCGCATCCCGCAGCCCCAGGCCATAAGGGAAAAAAGAAAAATAATGACCAAAGATGTGCCTAAATCCGGCTGTCTGTAAATCAGAAATATAATTGCCAACAGCGGCAAAAAAGGATAAAGCACTTCTTTTTTAAAAGAATCCAGACAGCCGGCAGAAAAACCGCCTAAATAAACCGTAAACATCCTGGCAGTTAAGAAAAGAGCCGCAAGTTTAGCAAATTCTGAAGGTTGAAGGCTGAACAATCCAAAATCCAGCCAGCGCCTAGCGCCCATCCGCACCTGGCCGAACAAAGCCACGCCTAAAAGCAAAGCCGCAACTACAGCATAAATAAACCAGGCCCCGTCAAAAAATACACGGTAGTTTACAAAGCAAAAAACAGCAAATACTACCCAGCCTAAACATACCCAAAATATCTGTCTAAAAAACAAACTCCTGCCGGTAAAATCTCCCTGACGATGCAAAGCGCTAAACAAAACTAAAAGCCCGATTACGTTCAGGAAAAAAGTTATTGATGCCAATATCAGTGTTTTATTCTTCATAATAAATCTTTTATTTTGCTTAAAAAATTATAAGCCACCCTGCAGGAATAATAACTTGAGCCGCTGTGTTCAGTAAAAACCACAATAACATATTTTTTATTTTTGTAAGAAAAAAAACCCGCAAACCAGCCATGCGCCCGGCCATGAGGATTCTGGGCAGTGCCGGTTTTGCCGGAAATTTTAAAAGGCAATGAATTGAGAATATGTGCTGTTCCTTCAGGATTTGCTATCACGGCCCTTAAGCCTCTATTCACCTCATTTATATATTTAGAAGGTATTGCTAAAACCTCTTTAGGTCTGACCACAGGGATATTGCCTATATATTTGGCTATATGCGGCCAGGCAAGCGCGCCTTTATTGGCGAAAAAACTAATAAGTTTTGCCACTTGAATAGGCGTAGCCAGAAGGTATCCCTGGCCTATTGATAAATTAGCAGTATCTCCGGGATACCACTTCTGGTGCAAAAACTTTTTTTTCCAGGCAACAGAAGGCACAAAACCTGCTTTTTCATAAGGCAAATCTATTTTAGTTTTTGCCCCCAAGCCTAACTTAACAGCATATTTGTGCAGTAATACCGGGCCTAATTTTAAGCCCACATTATAAAAATAGATATTGCAGGAATGATACAACCCTTGCTCTAAATCCTGCCATTGGTGGGCTTTCTCGCAAAGATAATCTCTGTCTCCTATGCGCATTTTGCCCAGGCACAGGAATTTATCTTTAGGACTTATTCTTCCTTCTGCCAGGCCGGCTAAAGAAACGACCGTTTTAAATACAGAACCCAAAGGATATTCGCCCTGGACTGCCCGATTAAACAGAGGATTGGTTTTATTACGAATTATCCTTCCTGCCTTCTGTTTGTTGAATAAATCTTTCACAGCAAAAGACGGCGAATTGGCTAAAGTTAGGATTTCCCCGGTTTCAGCGTCCATAAGAATAATACAGCCTATTTGCCCCCGGAAACTGTCAAAAGCGGCTTGCTGCAAATCTTTGTCTATAGTAAGAATTATATCTCTGCCTTTCACTGAAGACTTACGGCTTAAATAATTTACAATATGGCCGTTAGCATCAACTTCTACCTGTTCTCCTCCGGGACTTCCCCTTAAGTAATCGTTGTAATATTGCTCTATACCGGTATATCCTACGCTTTCGTTGATTTTATAGCCGTATTTAAGCAGATATAAAGACTTGCGCTGAAGTTTGCGGGTATAGCCTAAAATATGGGAAAGGATATAAGGATATAAAATTTCCCTTTTAAACCTGCGCCGGACAATTATTCCGGGCAGATTTTTATCTTCTAAAGCAATAATTTTTTCTTTGTCGGAAGTTACATATATCTGCGCCGGGATAAAAGGGGCAATAATATTTTTTTTAAGATTGCTTTTAAGACTACCCGCAGAAGCACCTAATGCTTCTGCTGCCCGGGAAATAATTTCATCATTTTTTTTTAATGAAGGCATAATTCCTACCTCGAAAACAAAATCATTCCTTACCAAAAGCCTTCCTTTACGGTCGTAAATATTGCCCCGGGGAGCAGGCTGGGGAATAAGCCTTATATAATTTTTCCGGGATTCTTCACGGTAATAATTTCCCTTTATCAGCTGGCAGTAAAATAAAAACCCCAGAAGTATAATCAAACCAATGCCGGTTAATTTTTTAAGCGGCCTATCCATTTTTGAATTATATAAAAGATTAAAGAAGCGCCTGCGGCATTTTCAATAAATACCAAAATGAACTGAGAAAAACTGAAGCCTGCGCTGTTTAAGAAAAAATACATCCCTAAAACATATAAAAAAACCCAGACCCACACGAAAAAGACAACTTGCACAGGACTAATCTCAAAATAAGATAAAACCTTCTTAAACGACAGGCAAAACACAAGGTAGATTAAGACCCAAGCTCCTAAGGTATTGCTGAATATATCTTCTGCCATACCTGCGGCAGCAGCGTAAAGAATCAGCCAGCGCCAGGGCAGGTATAAGGATAAACTCAACAGCCCCCAAAGGATGAAATTAAACATAACTAACCCCAAAAAAGGCATTGCCTGTAGAACAAATAGGATAAAAAAGCAAATAAGAGACCTCAGAAAGAAATTAATCTTCATTGCTCAGGATTTACTAAAACCAATAAATCCTCTAAATAAGTCTTTTTTGCCGAAGGCTTGACAAATACATTTAAAGACAAAGTTTTCTCATCTCTGCGCACTAACGAAACATACCCTAAGGTAATATTGGCAAACTGCTGATTTAACACTTCTACTTTATCCCCAGGTTTTACAGAGGTATTATAGTCTAAATATTTCAGCCGGCCATAGGAAAGTATACTCCCTTCAAAAACCCCGCTGTCTCCGGCAGTCTTAACTCCGATCTTAAAATTTCTATTCCAGACTGTAATTACTTCCGAATATTTAGGCCGGACAGAAGAGACCCTGCCGATTAAATTTCCCTGCGCATCAACTGCTATACTGCCTTTAGTTATACCGTCAGCACTTCCCTTGTCAATAATCAAATAATCCCGGCCGCTTACAGGGACTCTTGCTAAAACCTGGCAAAAAACCGTCTTATTATTTTTGTGCAGGTTTTTCAGCCCTAATAAAGATTTTAAACGCTGGTTTTCTTTTAATAATTCCCGGCTGCTCCTTAACTCCATCTTCAGGCTTAGAAGGGACTTTTTCAAAACTGCATTTTCCTGCTTCAATTTGCTTACTAAAGCCAAATTCCTGAAAAAACCTGTATTTTTTGAGAATACCGGCAGGCTGTCTTTAACCCAGGTATAGAGTATTTTTTCTCCTATTAAAACAAAGCAGAAAATTAGGCTGGATATGAAAAGGTTTTTATATTTTTGTTGAAGACGCAAGAGTTATTTTCTTAAGGTATCTTATTTCTTCCAAAACTTTGCCTGTCCCTAAAGCAACCGCAGTAAGCGGGTCGTCAGCAACTATAACCGGTAAACCTGTCTCATCGGAAATCAGTTTATCCAAACCCCGCAAAAGAGAACCGCCTCCACACATTACAATGCCTCTTTCAATAAGGTCCGCTGCTAATTCCGGGGCTGTCCTTTCCAGAGTAATCTTGGTGGATTCTACAATTTCCCTAACTGGAGCCTCTAATGCCTGGCGGATTTCTTCAGAAGTTACCTTGACTAATTTAGGAAGACCGGTGACCAAATCTCTGCCTTTTACGTCTAAAGACAACTCTTCCTCCAGAGGATAAGCAGAACCTATTTTAATTTTGATTTTCTCTGCTGTGGACTCGCCTATCATTAAATTATAGTTTTTCTTCATATATTCAATCACCGCTTCATCCATTTCATCCCCGCCAATCCTTATAGAATTAGCGTAAACAATACCGGCTAAAGATATAACTGCTATTTCCGTAGTCCCTCCGCCAATATCAATAACCATATTGCCCTGCGGCTCTTCTATAGGCAGGCCCACACCCACCGCAGCGACCAATGGCTCTTCCACTAAAAAAACCTCTCTGGCTCCAGCCCTATACGCAGAGTCTTTTACTGCCCGGCGTTCAACCTCAGTAATCCCTGAAGGCACAGAAATAACCATTCGCGGCCTAAAACTTATTTTCTTCGGCTGAACCTTTTTAATAAAATACCTCAGCATACTTTCAGTAACTTCAAAATCAGCAATAACCCCGTCTTTCATCGGCCGAATAGCCACAATACTCCCGGGAGTTTTACCTAACATCCGTTTCGCCTCCTCGCCAACAGCTAAAACCTCACCCTTGCCTTTCTGAATAGCCACTACTGAAGGCTCGCATAAAACAATTCCTTCACCCTTCAAATAGACCAAAGTAGTGGCAGTACCTAAATCTATTCCGATATCGTTAGAAAAGAGGCTTACGAAATTGCTTATTTTGCTCGAAAGGTAATTTGGGACTTTCATAGGCATACTTTAAGTTTTATAAATAATAACAGAGGTTTTCATACTTGTCAATTTATTTTTCATCAGCGTCGAGCCTGCCGCTGTCCAACATCCAAAGTCCAAGGTCCAACGTCGAAAGTCCAAAGTCGAACGTCGAAAGTCCAAAGTCGAACGTCGAAAGTCCAAAGTCGAACGTCGAAAGTCCAAAGTCGAATTCCCAATGCCGGCATTGCCTTTCTGCCGCTAAAAAAGCTACCACTAAAAAAGCACTGCGTGCTTTTGGACACGGGTGCCGGTAAGAAAGCGTTATACTATATTTTAAATCTTTTTGATTTTTGATTTTAATAATGTAAGTGGTAGCATAAACTCCTTATTCGCGGGGTTTTACCAGCAAGGCAGAAAAGAAGGTTTGCCCGTAAGAAACTCGTCTATAAAATAAGCGGTTTTTCTGCCTTCAGATATAGCGTGGACTATTAAAGACTGGCCTCTTCTTGCATCTCCACAGGCAAAGATTTTCTTTTTGGAAGCAGAGTATTTTTCGTTTGTCTTTATATTGCCCCTATTGTCCAATTCCAGGTTAAATTCCTCAACAATACCTTTATGCACAGGATGGACAAAACCTACAGATAAAAGCACCAAATCCGCTTCTATAAAAAAATCTGAACCTGCGATTTCTTTCATAACCCACTTGCCGTTATTTATCTCAAACTCAACCTTGACACAAAGAAGTTTTTTCACCCGGCCGTTCTCTCCTATAAATTTCTTAGTTAAAACTGACCACATTCGGCTGCAGCCTTCTTCGTGGCTGGAAGAAGTTTTGAGTATTTTTGGATATAAAGGCCAGGGAGAGTCTTGTGGCCTCTGCAAAGGCGGCTTAGGCAAAACCTCTATCTGAACTATTTCTTTTGCCTGCTGCCTGTTTGCTGTGCCTACACAGTCAGAACCAGTATCCCCTCCGCCGATAACTACTACTTTTTTACCTTTAGCATCAATCAACTCTTGTTCCGTTTTCTCCCCTGAAATATTTCTATTCTGCCGGGATAAATAATCCATAGCAAAATAAATTCCTTTCAAATTCCTTCCTTCTATATTTAAATCTCTTGGCTGGCGCGACCCAATTGCCAGACAGACAGCATCAAAAGTTTTAAGCAAATCCCTTCCGGATACTGCACTGCCGGCTTCTGTATTAGGATTGAATTCTATCCCTTCTTTTTGCAGAATCCTAAGCCTCCTGTCTATAATCTTCTTGTCCAGTTTAAAATCCGGAATCCCATACCTTAAAATACCGCCGATTTTTTTATCCTTCTCAAAAACAGTTACTTTATGACCGGCTTTATTCAATTGATCCGCACAGGCAAGGCCTGAAGGCCCTGAGCCTATTACTGCCACTTTCCTGCCTGTTCTTATAGCAGGCGGCCGGGGCCTAACCCAGCCTTTCTTAAAAGCATATTCTATAATAGCAAGTTCATTCTCCCTAATTGTAACCGGCTCGTCATTTATTCCCAAGACACAACCGTATTCGCAAAGTGCCGGGCAGAGCCTTCCGGTAAATTCGGGAAAATTATTGGTGGCGGATAAAAGTTCAAATGCTTTAGCCCAGCGTCCGTTATACACCAAATCATTCCATTCCGGTATATAATTTCCTATGGGGCAGGCCCAATGGCAAAAAGGAGTTCCGCAGTCCATACACCTTGAAGCCTGCTCCTGAGACTGCAGATGAGGTGTTAATAAAGAGACTTCTTTGAAATCCCTTACTCTCTCTTCCACAGGCCGGTATTGAGATGCCCGCCTTTTTCTCTTTAAAAATCCTTTGGGATCTGCCATAATTATCCTTATCTCCCAGAATCAGCCGTCAGAATACACCAAAGCATCGGATTTCTCTGAGTTCATTCTTTCTAAAACGCGCTTGTATTCAAAAGGCATTACTTTAATAAAATTCCGCTTTTCCTTATAAAAATTGTCTATAATTTCTCTGGCCCGGCGGCTTTTTGTATAACGATAATGCTCATTCAGAAGGTATTGTATAGTCTCTTCGTCTTCCTGGTTAAGAGTTTCCAAACTAACCATTTGCAGGTTGCATTTCTTTTTAAAACCGCGGTATTGGCCGTAAACATAAGCAATGCCTCCGCTCATTCCCGCGGCAAAATTCCTGCCTGTAGGCCCTAAAACAATAACCCTTCCTCCAGTCATATATTCACACCCATGGTCGCCAACACCTTCCACTACTGCATAAAGCCCGGAATTGCGGATACAAAATCTTTCACCGGCAACTCCTCTAATATAAGCATGGCCGCTTATTGCCCCGTAAAAAGTAGTATTGCCGATAATAATATTTTCTTCCGGAACATAACCCGATTTATCAAAGGGGTAAATTATTATTTTCCCGCCGGATATGCCTTTGCCCACATAATCATTTGCCATACCTTCCAGCTCAAAAGTAATGCCTTTTGCCAGCCATGCCCCAAAACTCTGGCCGGCAATGCCGGTAAATTTAAAATAAATAGTATCTTCCGGCAAACCTTCTTCACCATAGTTGCGGCAGACCTGGCCGCTCAACATAGCGCCTGCTGTCCGATTAATATTCTTAATAGTTAAATTATGCCTAACCCGCCCAGCACTCTTTAACGCCGGAAGAGACAAAGAAATCAGCTTTTTATCCAAAACATTATCTATACCGTGGTCCTGCTTACGGGTGCAATAAACGTCCTTGTGTGAAGAATGCTGCGGTTTGTATAATATTCTTGAACAGTCAATCCTTTTTGCTTTCTCCGGGATTATGTCTCTTTTTATTCGGACAAGGTCTGTCCGGCCAATCATTTCATTCAGTGACCTTATTCCCAAAGAAGCCATAATCTCCCTTAGTTCTTCAGCAACAAAATGAAAATAATTAACCACGTATTCCGGCTTGCCGGAAAACCTGCTCTGCAAAATATCGTCCTGGGTAGCAATTCCTACTGAACAGTTGTTTAGATTACAATGCCTAAGCATAACACATCCTAACACTATCAAAGCCGCCGTGCAAAACCCGTATTCCTCTGCGCCTAAAAGAGCAGCAATGGCAACATCCCTGCCGGTGCGCATCTGGCCGTCGGTTTGCAGCCTGACCCTGCTGCGCAAATGGTGCAGGACAAGTGTTTGGTGTGTCTCTGAAAGCCCCAGCTCCCAAGGCAGACCTGCGTGGTGTATTGAGCTTAAAGGAGACGCACCTGTGCCGCCATCCCCGCCGGAAATAAGAATCATATCTGCATGGCCTTTTGCCACTCCCGCGGCAATAGTTCCGACTCCAACTTCAGAAACTAATTTTACGCTTATGCGGGCATTGGGATTGGTATTTTTCAAATCAAAAATCAACTGGGCTAAATCTTCTATGGAATAAATATCATGGTGGGGCGGAGGCGAAATAAGAGTAACTCCCGGAGTTGTATAACGGGTCCTGGCAATAGTTACACTTACTTTATGCCCGGGCAAATGCCCGCCTTCGCCGGGTTTTGCACCTTGGGCAATTTTTATTTGAAGCTCGTCGCCGTTTACCATATAGTTAGTAGATACTCCGAACCTGCCCGACGCAACCTGTTTTATAGCGCTTCTTCTTGAATCTCCGTTAGGTAAAGGTTTAAACCGGGCAGGGTCCTCGCCCCCCTCTCCGGTGTTAGACATTCCCTTTAACCGATTCATAGCAATAGCCAAAGTCTCATGCGCTCTGCGGGAGATAGACCCGAAACTCATTGCCCCGGTAATGAATCTGCGGACAATTTTTTCTACCGGCTCTACTTCGCTTAAAGAAACCGGCTGAGCTGTCTTTTTAAAATCGAAAATACTCCTCAGAGTCACAGGCTGGCTGCTTTGGTCATTGATAATTCGGGCAAACTGTTTATACTTTTGGTAATCTCCTCTACGCACAGAATCCTGCAAAGCAGCAATACTCTCTGGATTCCAAAGATGGTATTCTCCATCGCGTTTCCATTGGTATATCCCGCCGGCAGGAAGAAACTGCAGGCCGATTTTCCGGCGCTGGTAAGCCTGCTTATGCCGGCTGAGAGTTTCCTGCTCAATAACCGCAAAATCAACTCCGCCGATCCGCGAAGGAGTGCCGGCAAAACATCTGTCAATAACCTCCTGGTGAATACCCAAAGCCTCAAAAATCTGCGCGCCCCTATAGCTCTGCAAAGTAGAAATTCCCATTTTGGAAAGGATTTTCAAAATTCCTTTTTCCAAAGCAGTAATATAATTAGCCAAAGCCTTATTGACAGGAATATTTATTTCTTTATCCTGGACTAATTTTTTAACCGCCTCATAAGCAAGGTAAGGATTAATGCAGTCTGCACCATAACCAAAAAGCAACGCAAAATGGTGTGTCTCTTTAGGCTCAGCAGTTTCTAAAATGATGCTTATCTGTGTCCGCAATTCTTTCCTTACAAGATAGTGATGAATGGCCCCCACAGCCAGCAAAGCCGGTAAAGCCGCATATTCTTTATTAACTCCTCTGTCGCTTAAAATCACGAAACTATAACCCTGCTTAATTGCTGTTTCTGTATCCTCGCAGATTTTCTCAATCTGCTGCATAAAGGAGCCTTTTTTGCCCGCAGAAAAAAGCAAAGAGATAGTTTTCGTTTTAAATCCTCTTTTTCTTATACGCCGGATTGTTTCCAACCCTTTATTGGTAAGAATAGGGTGTTTTACAAATAAATTTCTGCAAGATTCCGGGCCCTGGCTAAGGTAATTTTCCTGCCGGCCTAAATAAGTAGTCAAACTCATAACAATTTCTTCCCTTATAGGGTCAATTGCCGGATTAGTTACCTGAGCAAAAAGCTGTTTGAAATAGTTATAAAGGAGTTTGGAATTACGGGAAAAGACAGCCAAAGGAGTATCATTGCCCATTGAGCCTATAGGCTCTTTGCCGTTTTCAGCCATAGGTTTTAGGACAAATTTAAAGTCCTCGCGGGTATAGCCAAAAGATTCTAAAAGTATGTTTATATCCGTTTTTTCCTGTCTTACCGTCTTGATATGAGTATTCCTTTTTACTTCGCCAAAATCAACAAGGTTGCTTTTAAGCCATTGCGAATAAGGCGCACTGGAACAAATGCGGTTTTTAACCTCCTTATCGGAAATTATTCTCTTCTCCTGAGTATCTACAAAAAGCATTTTCCCAGGCTCAAGTCTGCCTGAAGAAACAATATTTTCCGGCTCTATATCCAGAACCCCGACTTCTGAAGCCATTATCAGCCGGCTGTCGCCGGTGACAATATAACGCGCCGGCCGCAAGCCGTTCCTGTCTAAAACAGCACCTACTCTCACACCGTCAGTAAAGACAATAGCAGCCGGACCATCCCAAGGCTCAGAAAAACACGCATGGAATTTATAGAAATCCCGCAGTTTTTTACTTATAAACTTGTTATTCTCCCATGCAGCCGGTATAAGCATCATCATAGCATGTTCAAGGCTGCGGCCTGATAATACCAGCAGTTCAAAAACATTGTCAATGGTTGCTGAATCGCTGCCTCCGGGAGTAATAACAGGCTTTATCTTCTCAATGCTGCGTCCGAATAAAGAACTTTCCAATAAACTTTCCCGGGCATGCATCCAATTGATATTGCCTCTTAAAGTGTTTATTTCACCGTTATGTGCTAAAAATCTAAACGGCTGGGCCAAATCCCATGTAGGAAAAGTATTTGTGCTGTAGCGGGAATGGACCAAAACAATGGAAGTTTTTATGCCGGGGTCTTTTAAATCAAGGAAGAAATCCTCTACCTGATGCGGCATAAGCAGGCCTTTGTAAGAAAAAGTCCTGCAGGAGAGATTAGTAATATAAAAAAACGATTTCTGGCCTATCGCAGATGACCTTACGGCTTTTTCTATCTGCTTGCGGATAATATAGAGCCTGCGCTCAAAATCAAGAAGGTTTTTTACTTTTTTGCTTTTCCTGATAAAAACCTGCTCGATTACCGGCTCGGTTTTTTTTGCCCCTTCGCCTATTACAGAATTATCAACCGGCACTTTGCGCCAGCCTAAAAGTACCTGGCCTTCTTTTTCAATTATTTTACCAAAGACCCTTTTGCAAAAGTTATATTCTTCCTTTTTCCGGGGAAGAAAAACCATCCCTGTGCCATATTCGCCAAAAGCAGGCAGGCTTATCTTTGCCTTTTCAGCCTTCCGGCGGAAAAACGTGTCCGGAATCTGAATAAGCAGACCAGCGCCATCTCCGGTTTTAGGATCAGCGCCTACTGCCCCTCTATGAGCAAGCCGTTTTAGAACAGTTAAAGCGTCCTGCAGCAGACGGTTGCTCTTTTCTCCGGATATATTACAAAGAAAACCTACTCCGCAGGATGATTTTTCAAAAGCCGGCTCATAAAGCCCGTATTTCCGCCTATTTAGTAAACTAAAATTCCCCGCCATTTTCTATAGAATAGCAGCCCTTCTAACTGAGATTAACCTCAGTTAGAAGGGTGCTTTTACATTTGCAGATGGGTTAATTATGGTAGTTATAGGTTAAAAAATAGGAAGATATTTCTTCAGCTCATATTCAGAAACCTGAATACGGTATTCTTCCCATTCTTTTTTCTTCAGCTCTATAAATCTTGAGAAAATATGTTCTCCTAAAGTTTTCTTAACCAATGTGCTTTTCTCTGTTATAGAAATTGCATGCCCTAAACTGTCGGGGAGACTTTCAATACCCATTGATTTTCTTTCGCTGTCAGAAAGGTGATAAAGGTTTTTGTCCATTTCTTTAGGTGTCTTATATCCTTTCTCAATCCCTTCTAATCCTGCTGAAAGCATAGCAGCAAATGTAAGATAAGGATTACACGCAGGGTCGCATGCCCTAAATTCACAGCGGGTAGCTTTCTCCTGCCCAGGATGGTAAAGAGGCACTCTTATTAAAGCACTTCTGTTCCTGCGGCTCCAGGCAATATATACAGGCGCTTCATAACCCGGGACAAGCCGCTTATAGGAATTAACCGACTGCGCAAATATAGAGCATATTTCTTTAGCATGAGTCAAAAGCCCGGCAATGTATTTGTGAGCCGTATCTGAAAGGCCATCCGGCGAAGACTTGTCAAAAAAAGCATTGGTGCTTCCTCTAAAAAGCGATTGGTGAGTATGCATTCCCGAGCCGTTTTCTCCAAATAAAGGCTTGGGCATAAAAGTAGCATATACTCCAAACTTGCTGGCTATTTCTTTTACCACTACCCGGTAAGTAAGAACATCGTCCGCCATTTTTAACGCGTCAGCATAACGCATATCAATTTCATGTTGAGACGGGCCTACTTCATGATGGGAATATTCAATCTTTATGCCCATTTTTTCAAGAGCAAGCACTGTTTCCCTGCGCAAATCGCTGGCTACATCCAATGTTGTCAAGTCAAAATAGCCTCCTTTATCCAATATTTCTGTAACCTGGTCATTTTTAAAATAGAAAAATTCAAGTTCCGGGCCCAGATAGAAATGGTCAAATCCCATTGATTTCGCCCTCTCCAGTGCCCTCTTCAACACATAACGCGGGTCCCCCTCATACGGCTTTCTATCAGGAGTAAGAACATCACAAATCATCCTTGCCACGGCTTTTTCTTTAGGCCTCCAAGGCAAAACAGCAAAAGTATCAGGGTCAGGCATAGCAATCATATCAGATTCTTCGATTGCCTGATAGCCGGTAATGGAAGACCCGTCAAAACCCATGCCGTTTTCCAATGCCCCTTCTAACTCCGTATCAGTGATAGCAAAGCTTTTTACCTGGCCCATAATATCCGTAAACCAAAGCCGGATAAATTTTACGTCATTTTCTTTCACTAACTTTAAAACATCTTTTTTGGTTATTGCCATTTCTACTCCTCCTTTTTAATCAGGCTTCCTTTAGACATTCTCTTTGTTAAACCGCCTCAGTGCATTAAAGCACCTTTGCTTCGAAACTCCGATTCAGAGATTTCTACCTCATAAAGCAACTTCTTTGTCGCTTTATTTATTAATACCACAAAAATATTGTTTGTCAAATAATTATTAGCCTGCGTAAACCAAAACGGCCGGGCAAGCCCCGCCAGCGCAACTTTTTAAGACTGTCTTGTTTCGTTGCGAACCAGTCCCGGCATTGCCTTGCGTTGAGCCGGGCCCTGTGCCGATATTGAACGTCCAAGGTCCAATGTCCAACGTCCAACGTCCAATGTCGAAAATATAACCTTCGACTTTCGACTTTCGACATTGGACTTTTATAGCACGTTAGTGTTTTTTTAACAGCAGGAAATCAGCCGATTGCTTCTTCTCCTTTTTCTTTAGTTCTTATTCTTATACATTCTGCAAGATCATAGATAAAAATCTTTCCGTCTCCAATATTTCCCGTGTATGCGCCTTTAATAATAGCATCAACTGTGGGCTGGACAAATTCATCATTTACCGCTATTTCCAACTTTACTTTAGAAAGCAGGTTAACCTTGTAAATCTTTCCCCGGTAACTTTCAGTATAACCTGCCTGCTGGCCGCATCCTTTAACCCGATAAACAGTCATCTTAGAAATATTAGCCTTAAATAGTTCATTCTTAACATCATCCAGCCTTTCCGGCTGTATAATTGCTTCAATTTTTTTCATTTTATTCACCTCCTATCAACTAAAGAGCCTCTTCAGGATAAGATTCAATATTATGAATACTTAAATCAGCGCCTATTGTCTCCTGATGTTCGCTCAGGCGAATACCAAAGAAGATCTTAAAAACAGAATAAATTATAGCACTGGCCAAAAGTGCATAAGCCGCTGCCAGACTCGTACCGATTAATTGGGAGATAAAGCTGACACCTCCCATTCCACCCAAGGCTTTGTAGCCAAAAATTCCACAGGCAACTCCTCCCCAGGAACCGGCTACTCCATGAAGAGGCCATACGCCCAAAACATCGTCTATCCTGAAAACTTCCGTCTCTATCTGGAAAAGTTTTACGAAAATAAAAGCCGCCACTCCTCCAATGACTAAGGCGCCAAGAGGATGCACCACATCTGAGCCGGCACATATTGCAATAAGTCCGGCTAAAGCGCCGTTATGGATAAAAGCAGCATCATTTTTAGAAATAATAAGCGACACAATTATACCTCCTACCATAGCCATAAGGGAATTAACCGCAACCAAAGCAGAAATATTTGTAAGTTTTCCTGCGCTCATTACATTAAATCCAAACCACCCTACACATAAAAGCCAGCTTCCTAAGGCCAAAAAAGGAATATTGCTGACTTTAATTATCTGGCTTTTGCCGTTTATATAACGTTTAAGCCGCGGGCCCAAGATTAAAATAGCAGGCAAAGCCAGCCAGCCGCCCAAAGAATGAACCACAACTGAACCGGCATAATCATGAAAAGGCGCTCCGGCAAAATTCGCCAGCCAGCCGCCAGCCTGGCCTAAAAAAATGTTTTTGCCCCAGACCAAAGACTCAAAAAAAGGATAAACAAAACCGACCAATATTCCCCCGGCTAAACTCTGTGTCCAAAACTTTGCCCTTTCAGCAATTCCTCCCGAGATAATTGCAGGAATACACGCGGCAAAAGTAAGCAGGAAGAAAAAGTGAATAAGATTAAAACCTAAGTCTTTTCCCAAAAGTTGGGAAGCCGGTTTTAAAAACGATATTCCGTAAGCAATAGGAAAGCCGATAAGAAAATATACTACCGTTGATATTCCCCAGTCCGTGATAATTTTTACCAAAGCATTAACCTGATTTTTCCTTCTTACAGATCCGGCTTCCAGAAAAGCAAATCCGGCATGCATAGAAAAAACTAAAATTGCGCCCATAAGAAGGAAAAAAACATCGCCGCTGTGGACAATACTTTTTAAAGAGATAGACAACGCCCCGGAATCCATAATTCCACCTCCCCGCTTTAACCACGCGTTAACAAAACTATCATCCCGTTAGACAACGCGTCTATTTTATCTATCGGGAGACTGCCTTTAAGCCTAAAATATAAAAAGGCGCCCCTTTAGAAACGCCTTTGTCCTTTTCCAATCCTTTAGTACTCTTAGTACTCCAACGTACTTTATATTACAAGTAAATAAACCCGGCTTTTGGTAACCAATTGATTATTTAATTGAGTATAGAAATATCCGGCAAGAGGCAGCAAATATAAAAAAATGGGACTGGTGCATTTTACAGCAGTCCCAAGGATTAACCCTGTTCCGCTCCGGGCAGATTTTTGAGCAGATTATATTCTGCCCGCGTTTTCTTTAGAATAATTGAAGGATAGAATATGTCTCTGGCTAATAAACAGAGAAGGCAGAAAAAGATTAAGAAAAATTATCTTTCTCTTTTTAATAAAGGCAGGCTTTATAGAAAAGGTAGTTTATCCTTTATATACCGGGCATAGATACGATTAATTCTGTTAGTTTTAAACCACCGTTCTAAAGTAGAAACCTGAATGTCAAGTTTTCTCGACAACTCGTAAAGCGTGTATCCTTTTCTCTCCTTCAGGCTCTTAAGTATATTGATTAATTCTTTATTATCCATAACACAATGTATCTGACTACATTACAGTTCCTCCATTATAACAGCACTTCACCCCGGACAACAAAGGTTCATATTTACAGCATCACAATGTCCCTTCTCCTTTCTCTCCGGTTCTAATTCTCATTATCTCCTCTACAGGTGAAATAAAGATTTTCCCGTCTCCAATATCTCCCGTCTTTGCCGCTTTAGCTATTGCTTCAGCAATAGGCATTACATCACTGTCTTTAGCCACAATTTCAATTTTCACTTTAGGCAAAAGTTCAACTTTATACTCCTGCCCGCGAAACTGTTCAACTTTTCCCTTTTGTTTCCCATGGCCCTCTATGCGGGTTATACTCATCCCTGGATAACCTAACTTTTTTAAACTCTCCCTCACCTCATCTAACTTTTGAGGCCTTATTACTGCTTCTATCTTTTTCATATCTACCTCCACGCTAAAATTCAACCATTATTTTTACTTAATTACCTCCCTGCTTCTAAGAAATCAGGATAAGCCGGAGTTCCATGCTCAGGAATATCAAGGCCCTGAAGTTCTTCAGCAGGAGTAACACGAACTCCGAAAGCTTTGTCCATTAATTTAAATACTATATAGCCTATGCCAAAGGCCCACACAAACACTACTACACAGCTTATAGCCTGAGCAATAAATTGTCCCCAGCCGCCGCCGTAAAATAATCCTGTGGCATAAGGCTTAGCAAGGGAATAATTGCCATAAGTCCCGTCAGCAAACAGACCTATACTCAAAAGCCCCCACACACCTCCAATTCCATGAACGCTTACTGCGCCTACGGGGTCATCTATTCCTATCGCATCAAAGAACCTAACACTGGCATACATCACACATCCGGCAATAAAGCCGATTACAATCGCCGCCCATCCTTCAACCCAGGCGCAGGGAGCAGTTATTGCCACGAGGCCTACAACAGCGCCATTTAAAGCCATCCCTACGTCCCATTTCTTAGTCTTAATATAAGCAATCAGTATGGCCGCTAATGCTCCAGCCGCCGCCGCTAAATTGGTATTCACCGCAATTACAGAAACTCTCAAATGATGCCCGTTAAAAGTAGAGCCGGGATTAAACCCAAACCAGCCGAACCATAAAATAAACACTCCCAAAGCAGCCAATGCAATACTGTGGCCCGGAATCGCCTGCGGTTTACCTTTTACCCTGTTAGAATTTCCTCTTCTAACAGGGTAAATATATTTGCCGAACCTCGGTCCCAGCACAATCGCCCCTGCCAAACCTACAAATCCGCCGATAGCATGAACAACACCGGAACCGGCAAAGTCTAAAGCCCCCATACCAAAGGGAAGTTTGGAAAGCCATCCTCCGCCCCAGACCCAGTGGCCGTATATGGGATAAATGACCGCACTCACAACAATGCTATAAATAAAATAAGCCTTGAACTTTAAACGCTCAGCAACTGCTCCCGAAACTATGGTTGCAGCAGTTGCACAAAAAACCAGCATCCAGAACATACTTAAATATTTACCCACATCATAATAATTGCCTAACATAAACCAGCCTTTTGTTCCCACAATTCCATGCCAGTCACCGCCCATCATCAACGCATAGCCGACAGCAAAAAATGCCAGAGACCCTATTACATAATCCATTAAATTTTTCGCCATTAAATTCGTAACATTCTTGGCACGGCAAAACCCCGCTTCCAACATTGCAAACCCAGCCTGCATAAACATAACTAAAAATGCGCAGACCAAAACCCAAATATAATCCAGCGGCGCCTGAGGATTTGCTTTTAGAGCAGCGGCGCCGGTTGGGTCCGGAGCAGCAAAAACAGAATGCATCCTCCCGCCCATAAGCACAGCAAAAAAGCTAAACAGCAGAAAGAATTTAAACAATCTCTTTGTCATATAAATCACCTCCACAGTTTACCTCGTCAGAGAGAATCCTCTAACAGTGTTTGTTTAAAATGTATAACTAATTTCTAAACCGCCCCATAACTCATCATCGCCATTGTTAATTTTGTCCTCACAATTAATTGTATAGTCTAAAGTAGGCGTTATTGAAAATTTACCGGCTGAATACGATGTAGAAATAGAAATCTCAACAGCGTAAAGGGATGAAGGTTTAAGGCCTCCTACGCCGTCCTCTCCCCAATTAGTTATGCCTAAAGATAAACTCTGGCCTTTTTGAGTAAGAGAAGACTCGGGCAAAGGCAGCTCCGTACTTAAACCCCAAGAGTAATACCAGCCTTCCTCAGGGCCTCCGGAAGCCGCAGAAAAGTCATAGCCGGCGAAAACATTAAAAGAAACGTCCAGAGGAAGATAAGGAATTCTGTTGAGAGTAAAAGATACCCAAGGCTCCTGCACATCTGAATACTTATTAGCTTTGGGATAATCATAATAAGTATACCCTAAAGACAAATTATACATCCTGCCCAAATCGCGGGAGAAACTTAAAGTATAATCAAGTTCATCAGCCAGTTCATGGCCTTTATTTAAGGGAAAAGAACCCCATACATTAAAGTCCACATCCGTCCCCTTTAGAAAACCAGGCAAAGAAATGTCCACACTGGGCTGATACGCGCCGTCATTGTCCGCATAAACATCCTGCCCCCGCCAGATATAACGAGAAACGTAACTGTTCGTAACAGTAACATCGACTTCCTGCCCCCCTGCCTGAAAAGCAAAAGAATCCTTGAGAAAAACCCCCATACTTATTAATAAAACCAGGGAATAAACCATCCTTCTTCTCATATCTGCCTCCTTCCCTTATTTGAGTTAAAATATCGCCTCGTCCCCTCTCTCCTCTGTCCTTACCCTAATACAATCATCCATTGGCAAAACAGCAATCTTGCCGCTTCCTAAAACATCCTCTTTACAGCATCTGATAATAGCAGAAACTATCTCTTCAACCTGTTTATCGGTTACATAAATTTCAACTTTTGTCTTGGGCAGAAACAAGTACTCTTGGGGCCTGGTAGTTTCTCTGCCAAAACCCTTTGTTTCAGTTGCTGTCAACCCTCCCACTCCTGCTAAACGCAGGCTTTCAGCCAAATCTTTTAACTTATCCTGCCTGACAATACATTCAATCTTCTTCATCTTCACCCTCCCTAAAACAAAATAGGCGCCTTCCTGCCAAATATTGAAGACGCCTATGTCTAAAATAAAAGGCGTTCTTTTTTAGAACGCCCCTGTTTTTTTATCAACTATGAATAACCGGCACCAATCTTTGTGCCCTACACTTTTACAAGTAAATAACCTCCCTTTTTGGTAACCAATTGATTAATTGGGCTATAGACAAAGTTAGTTTATAACTTATAACCTTTTTCCCATCCTATAGTTTTCTTCCATTATCAATAAAATATGACCCTTTCCCCAATTACCCCTCTACCTACGAATAACTAATCTATACAAATATACGAATAGTCCATTAATATATTAGTAAAAGATTCGTAATTAGTAGATGTTTCCTTATCAGCGATGAGCAAATGAGCCAATCAAACTAATCTAAGCCTCAGCCTTGAGCTGTTGCTAAATTGCTAGTCTGTAAAGCTTTATGCGGAAGTTTATGCTAAATATTCAGATTCAACCTGTTTATATTATCGGCCTTGATATGTTTTTTCGCTGCGGCTGCGGAAAGATAAAATCCACACGGTTTTGTTCTTGTCGTCAATATCATATAAAAGTCTATAGTCTCCAATTCTTTTGCGATATTGTGCAACGTATAAAGCTATGGAAATTGGCGGTTTAATTTTGGGCCCGGCTTCAGACCGGGGATTTTTCTCTAAATTTTTCAATACCTCCGAAACTTTCTCCTGTATATGCCGAGGGGCATTACTAACTTTCTTATCAAACTTCTTTTTTAAAGAATTCGTTGGAAACCGGACATTATAATTCATTTCTTTGTTTTGTACTTCTCAATCAAATCTGCAGCAGATACTCCTTTAGCTCCCGCGGCAATCGCTTCTCTGCCTTTACGGACTGCTTCTATTGTTTCCGGATCAGAAAGTTCATCTAACAGGTCTAAAAGGTCCAGCATCTCTTCATAGTTTAATACAGCCCTTACCGGTTTTCCATGCTCGGTTATTATTAAAGGCGCATCAATCTTAAGAAATTTAAACAAACGGGTTCGAAAAGCCCGTGCACCAATATGTTTAGCTCTTAAAAAATCCAGGGCAACGCTCATTTTTCACCTCCATTTCTGCAATCTGCATCTGTGTCCCTAATGGTGTACACTTATAATATACCATATCCCCTTTGTATATGTCAAGTTTTATTTGCAATTGATAATGGGAATGGGAAGAGACATAGCGCCCTTCCTCCGCTAATAGAAACATCGGCTAATTACGAATCAATACGAATATACGTATTCATCATCGAATCTACGAATCTGTACGAATATACGAATGGTTTTATTCGTCCATTAGTAACAGATTCGTAATTAGTAGATACTTATCATTCGTCCATCGGTTGCCGTCTTTTGTCAATACTTTTAATCTTTAAACTACATCCCGTCCCTTCCGCTCCGTCCCTCCCTACGCTACTTACAACACACAGCATAAGCACGACCGCTGACATACCAAGGAGTCGAAGGACTCGCCGCACCAGCATTATAGCCTGCACCAATGCATGCATTGCCGTTGGGATAAGCTCCACCCCTGTACAGATCGAAGATAGCCGGGTTCCTACCCTCTATCTCCCAAATACTACTACAACCGGTCAGAATATAGCCAGTAGGACAGGATGCAGTACAACTATTAGATGTCCAACTAGATGTCCAATATTTGCAAGATACAATAGTACAGGTTAATCCTCCCCCCATCGCCTTCCAACTGCTCCCGTCACAGAATTGCATTGATTTAGTAGTTGGGTTGTATCTAATCGCTCCTTCTTTACTACTATCGCAAGTGCTTTGAGAGCCAATTTTAATTGTTCCATTGACATCCATTGACCCATTGACAGATAATTTACTTCCTGGAGTTGTTGTTCCAATCCCAACCTTCCCATCTTTGGTAATTGTCAATCGATCATCTCCGTGCCAGAATTTTAGATTATTAGCTCCATTAGCTCGATCATTATAAATAGCCCAATGATTACCTTTTCCAGCTACACTTTGAATATCTAACTCAGCATTATGGGTACCATCAGTTCGATAGAGATGTAAAAGACTAGCTTCATTTGGGGTTGTTGTCCCAATACCAAGTTTACTATATTTACCATTCGCACCTATTATATTTAATCCTCCCATTTTAGTTTGAGTTGTTGTTCCA
>WFRI01000008.1 GCA_015486615.1 Candidatus Omnitrophota bacterium
ACGGTAAGGCTGCTACAACTTTGAAAGTATATAAGGCTGGGACAGCGGTAATTAAAGCAATGGATGCTCCTGATAATCCTACAGTTACTACCCCGGATACTCAGGCGTTGAAAATCACAGTTGAACATTCCAGCCCGGACCATCTTAAATTTGCCTCTGATATTCCGATTCCTCGGGCTGGTAATTTTGAAGCGGGTAAGCCTTTTGAATTGGGTATATTGAATGCGGTGGATAAATATAATAATATCTGCGACAGCAAAAACGGCGCTGAAACTTACAGCGGGACCAAGACAATTATCTATACCTTAAGCGGGCAGGCAGACGCTCCGGATGGTTCAGTCACTGATAGTTATACTACATCAGTAGAGTTTTTAAATGGTGCATCTATTACTCCTCTTACTACCACTCTCTACCGCGCTCAAAAGACTACAATTACTGCTAAGGCGGAAGATTTGACTGGGACAAATGTTGCCTCTAACCCAATTACGGTAAATTCGGGCCCGATGGCTAAACTTTCCTTTTATCAGCAGCCATCAACTACAGCCATTACCAATCAGATTTTGGGCCAGCAGCCTCAGGTAGCGGTAGCCGACCAGTATGGCAATCCTTCTACTGACACCTCTGACCAGATTACTCTGGAGGCTGTGGATAAAGACCACGGAGATAATATTCATGGCAAGTTGAGCGCAGACAATCTTACCGCAGTAACCGAAAACGGCCTGGCTAAGTTTGAAGGTATCAGATATAGTTATCCTGAAACAATATGCCTGAAGGCTTCATCGAACAAAAGACTCGCTCCGGCTATCTATTCTTATAAGATAACTTTTTCTACTGCTGAAGACGGAACGCTTGCCGCCGGGCCTCTGAAAGAGCCGGCCACAATATCCTCAACGGCTGATAATATTAACGCCAAAGCAAAAGTATTTGATTTTACAATTAAAGATGCCGGAACAGACGGCTACGGTCTGAATATTACCAAGATTGTTATCAACCGTGGCAAGAATGATACGACTGACGGCTGGGCCAACTATATCGCCGGCGCTTCTCTTTCTGACGGCACAAAAGTGTATGATGGCGCTATTTCCGACAACGCTATAGTTTTTGGCGCCGGAACTCAGAAAATTTATACTGTCTCGGACAAAACTTCCAAGACTTATACTTTAAGCATTTATCTTAAAAAAACTCTGCCGCAGGACGCGGACAATAAAATAATTGAGTTTACTATTGACCCTAACAATGATATTTCTTTATCTGCCCCTGGTTCTACATTTGACAAGGCGGCGGCCGAGCTGAGTTCTTCTTCAAAAGTTGACATAAAAGCGTCTAAATTTGTTGTTACCGGCTCAGCCTCCAGTGTAAATGCCGGCGGTGTCAGCACGATATACCTTAAAGCGACTGATGCCAACGGCAATATAGATATGGATTATCCTGACGGCGGAGTTGCCAGCATTATATTTAGCGGGGCTAATCCTTCAAAAACCGGCAAAAATCCTACCTGTACTGATCATTTAGGCGATCCCGAGGATTTTGGTCAGGTTACCTCTATCAGCTTTACCAATGGCGAGGCCAGTTCTACAATGCACTTGTATAAAGCTGAATCCGTTGCCATAAAAGCCATGGATTTGAAACATACTTCTATATCTACTTCTCCCTCAGACGCTTGGGAAGTGATGGTAAAAGGAGGAGCGCCGGATCATCTTAGTTGGGACCAGAGCACTTTAGTAGATAAAGCAGTAGCCAACAGTCCCTGGGTTCCCTTTGCTGTAGATGTTGTTGACCAATACGGCAATACTGCTTCCAGTTCTGTAGATATTACGGTTTCTCCTTCCAGCGGGGCGGTAAGCAATGATGCTAAGGCAACAGTAACGGCTCAAGACGGAAAGGCTGTTTTTGACAATTTTGCCGTGTATTCTCCAAATAGCGTTTATCCGATGTTTGTAGCACTGAAGGCTAATGCCTCGGGAGTAAAAGGCACCGGCCTTTCTAATGATGTGAGTGTTGAGAGGCAGTATCGTATTAGATGGAAGGCAATTGATTCAACAACTGGTTCGGAGTTAGATGAGGTTACGCTGAAAGTTATGGATGCGGCTACCGGTAAAGTAGTAAAGACTATTTCCGGAAACAGCCCGTTTTCTTTCCTCCTGCCTTATGGAACCTACAACTTTAAGTTTGAGAAAGAGGCTTATGTCAGCACTACCCTGAAAAAGGTAACTTCGGCCGCGGCAGATTATCTCGACGGGAAGTATGATAATCGTATTGCCTGGACCGCTTATATAATGTCTATAACTGAATCTTTATCTGATTATAAAGTGCTAAATGATTTTGTTTACGATGAGAATACAGATAAACTTCATGCGACTATCCGCTTGGAAAAAAGAGGCCGGCAGATTCTGTCTGATAACGTAAACAGATTGCAGACTTGCACTCTAAAAATTTACGACAGTTCTGATCCCAGCACTCCAATATACGAAAGTTCTCTGGACTCGGCTGATTCCCAGGGTAATTACTGGTTTACTATTGATAAGGCAGTTGCCAAGCATAATTTTGTCAGCGGCAGAAGTTATTTCGCCAAGATGACTGTTCTCTACGGCGCCGGCAAAATTGGCGATGCCAATGACCCTCTTAATATAACATATTCTGCGGTTGCTACCTTTGACATTGGCGTTGCCGCCCGGCTAAAAGCCTGGACCGAGGAGGTGAAATCGGAAGTATCCGGAGTAAAGACTAAAGTAGAGACTGAAGCCGAATCTACGCGCACAAAAATAGAAACTGGTATAAAATCTGCTAGTGCCAAAGTAGAGTCCGAAGCCAAATCCACTCGTTCTAGGATAGAGTCCGAATCCAAAGCAACACGGCAGGAAGTAGAGAGTGAGGTTGTGGCTGTTCAAAATCAGGTAGCCGCTAAAGCGCAGGAGACAATGAAAATTATCGGCAGTGGAAATTTGAAGAAAGGCGAGAGTCTTGCCAGTGCTTTGAACCGGCAAACGTCCTCGCGTATCCTTAACCAGGAGAGTTTTGTCCGTGAGAATTCTACTTTGGCGATTAGATACAAAACAGACCCCGGGCTTAAACCTGTAATAAGTGTTTATGACCCTAATAATGAACTGCGGATAAACGAGGAGCCGATGAAAGAAAAAGTGCCGGGTTCGGGCATATATGAGTACAATGTGAAATTCAGCTGGGGCAGAGGCGAGTATACTATTGTGTGTAAAGAAACAACAAAGGGCACACTGGATGGAATAAATATCGAAGTTATCTCTACGGACTTGGAAGATATTTCTGATAGTTCTACTGCCACAATGGCTCAACTTTCAAATATAGACACCAAGCGGTTGAAGGGCCTTAATGAAAGCGTCAGCAGTATTAAGAGCGTAATCTCCAAGATTGGCAATAGTATTAACGAGATTTCTCAGCTGAGTCTTAAGGTAAAAAGTCTGGCTGATAAAACCACTACAACCATTTATTCAGAATTGAAAGTTGCGATGAAAAAACTTAAGGAGATAAACAAAGGCCAGGGAATTAAGATAGAGAAGATGTATGATATTTCTAAGGAGCAGTCCACGGATGTAAATTACATCAAGAACAAGACTTTAGAGATTAAGTCTTTGGTAGAGTTAAGTGAAGAGATCTTAACCCGTGGAAGCGATAAACCGGTAGTCAAAAGCTGGCTGGAATCTACTCCGGGAACAACAGAGAATGTGCAATAGTAGGGACAGCGGCCATTTTTCTTGATGTCTAACATTCAATTTTCGACGCCGTTTTCTTACCACTACCCACCTCGGGGGTGGAAAGAGTTCCACCCCCGAGGTGTCCAAAAAACGCGCTAGCGTTTTTTTTAGTGGTAGCTTTTTTAAGCGGCAGCCTTTGACGTTGGACTTTGGACGTCGGACATATATCTTTTTTAAGAGGAGGTTTTATTATGATGAAGAGAAGAAAATTGATGTTTCTGATTCTGCTATTGGCTGCAGCCTTTGGACTGTGGCCCGCTAAATCCTATGCCAGCATTGTTTTAAAAGCGATAGTTGTTAATCCTTCCAAGGTTAAAACCCAGACCGCTATACTCAAGGCATATTTGCCTAAAGAGGCTAAGCCAGAAGATGTTATTGATATGGGCGATTTAAAGATTGATTATGATGTTGAAAAGGCTCTTTATTATGTCTATAAAAAGTTTGAACTTAAGCCTGGCCAGAGTGTTATCCGCAGTGTAAAAATCAAAGATGTTTGGATTATACCCAAATCCGAAATAGATGCCTTAACCGGCCGGGCAAAGGGGTTGGTTGAGAAATTAAAGAAAACTGTTTATTCTAAAACCGCTGTTGCTTTGCGCCGGGATATTGAGAAGAAGAGCCTTGAGATTATAAACAAACAAAGAAAGGCTATGAATGCCTTGCCCCAGACGCATATTGCTGTTTATCGCGAGAATGTAAAAACGCTCAATTCTATTAAAAACAGCCTGGCAGAGATGGATAATATGCTTATCAAAGTTAAACTTGCCGCGGCCGAATTGACACGGGCAAAAAGAGTTTCGGTTAGGACTACGTGGTGGGTAATCTTAATAATAATTCTCTTTCTGATTCTGCTTTCCATTATATTTTTTATTGTCTGGCACCGGCAGGCAGTGATTACTGAGAAAACTGAGAAAGAAAAGGAAGAGTCTGAATCGTTGCCTAATCCCTCCGGAGAAGATAAAGAAGATAAGGTAGAATAGAGTAGTTTTAGACTTGCAGCCGCTAGGTTGTTTCTTGTTGGCCGGCGGTAATGGAGAAGTGTATCAAAATAGACAAGGAAAATAATTGCCGCCATATCGGTAATATCCAATCTGCAATTCCTAACTTTTCAGAATCTAACTTTTGTTTGATTTTAATCCGGGAGTATGATAAAATCTTTTGTAATTGTATAGTTTTGGATATTGAAATAGTTAAAATCCGGCCGGGGTGGTGAGGAATAGTATTAACGGGAAGAAAGGCTGTAAAGCAATGAAAATGAGTAAAGAATTTAATGTGCTGATAGTGGAGGATAACGATAAAACATTTGACCTCCTGCATTCCGGCCTTTCTCCGGTCGCCTACAGAGTGTGGCGGGCGAAAGCGGGCAGAGAGGCGTTAAAATTGGTTAAAGAACATCCCTTTATGATAATTATTACTGAAGCCATTCTCCCGGATATGAAAGGTGCTGAACTTACAGAGAGGGTTAAGAGAATAAACCATAAAGCCAATATAATTATTCTTGTCACTTGTTCTTTTGTTGATTTGGCGATAGACGCACTAAAAACCGGAGCCTTCGCTTATCTTTTGAAGCCCGTTAATATAGATGAAGCAGTCCTGGTTACAAAAAGAGCGGTAGAAAACGTTTCTCTGGCTATATTGGCGGGAAAGAGGAAATATTATGAAGAGATGTCTATCCTGGATGGATTAACTGGTGTATACAATCACCGCCATTTTCATGAAACATTGGAATGGCAGATTTCTCATCTGAGGCGTTCGCCCCGCGCTTTTTCTATTTTTATCATAGACGTTGATGATTTTAAAAAATATAACGATACTTATGGGCATTTGGAAGGAGATAAAATTCTGCATAATGCGGCCCAGATATTTGTAAATTTCAGCCGGGAGAACGATTTGGTTTTTAGGTATGGAGGGGAAGAATTTGCTATACTTTTGTCCAATACTACTCAGAGTAATGCTATGGCTATTGGTAAAAGGCTGCTGGAGGTGGTAAGGAAGAACCTTCCGATAACTATTAGTATAGGGTTGGCTACTTGTCCGGATAATGCCCATGCCAAAAATGACTTAATCAGAAAAGCCGACAAGGCTTTGTATCGGGCAAAAAGATTGGGCAAAGACAGGATTTGCGTATATGACGAAAGGCTGGATAAATAAAAAAGCGGGGTAACTAAAAAATCAAAATGCAAAAATCAAAAAGATTTGAAATATGTTATAATTTTGATATTTGATTTTTGATTTTTATTTCTCACCGGCACCCGTGTTAAAAAAGCACGCCAGTGCTTTTTTAGCGGTAGTAAGCGCTTTTTAGTGGTAGCTTTTTTAGCGGTAGCTAATATGTATTGCGTGAAAGAAATTAGTGCAATACGGGATATGAGGAAGGAGATAAAATGTTAATCTGGCAATTAGTGCTTATTCAGATAGTTACTTTTGCCTTCATTATTCTGTTTTTGCGCTGGCTGCTTTACAGCCATATAAGCCGCGCTTTAAACAGGCTTAGGCATCTCAATCAGCAGAATCTGGAGAAAGAAAGGGCGCTTAAAGAAGAATTTGAACGGGCAAGAAGAGAGGTTGAAAGAGAGATTGCTGAAGGCCGGCGTCAGGCGGAAGAAATCCGCCGTCAGGCCAGGGAAGAAGCAGATAAGGAAAGAGAAAATCTTCTGGCTAAGACAAAAAAAGAGTCAAGGAGGCTGGTCAATGAAGCGTTGAAAGATTTGCAGAGGGAAAAGAATAATCTTGTTCTTCAAATGCAGGAACGGGCTGTATATCTGGCTTGTGATATGATAAAATATATTTTTAGCGGGCAGGGGCGTGAGAATTTACATATCAAAATAGTTGATGAGTTAATTGATGATATAGAAAAGATTGAAAAAGAAAAATTCAAAATCGACGGGAATGAAGCCGAACTTATCTGCGCATATCCTTTGGAAGACAGACAACGCCGGAAACTGGGGGAGATTGTGTCTTTTAAATCGGGAAAAAACATATCTCTATCGGAGAGAGTTGATGATTCTGTAATAGCCGGACTGATTATTAAATCCAGCGGGTTTGTGATTGACGGCTCTATAAGAAATAAGTTGAAAAAAATTTTGGCTGTAATGCAGGAAGAGGCCAAAACAGTACAATCGTAGAGTGCATTTAGGGTAACTATATTTGATTTGTTTCCTTGCCGGCACCCGCCTCGGGGGTGGAACTCTTTCCACCCCCGAGGTGTTTAAAAAAGCACGTCAGTGCTTTTTTAAAGCGGTAGATAGCGTTTTTTTAGTGGTAGTATTTAGCGGTTTAACAATTTAGTACGCTGCGAATAGGAGTTATAATGCCGGATGACAGGATAAAAATTCCCTCGCTGGAAATAAAGGATGTCGGAACAATTCGCGAGGTAAAAAGGAGCATAGTTAAGATTTCCGGTTTTTCCTTCTGTATAAATGGCCAGTTAATTAAAATAGGACCGGGTCTGCCGGGTATAGTTATTGGTTTTACAGAGACTGAAGTTCTGGCACTGGCTTTGGGCGACGACAGCAGACTTAAAATAGGAGATTCTGTTTATGGAGAAGAAGATATTTTCAGGATTCCTGTTGGAGATAATTTTATTGGGCGGATAGTAGATGCTTTTGCCCGGCCTATTGACGGCAAGGGCAGTATTCAGGGTAATATTTCTTATCCTGTATTCCGGGATGCGCCTGGAGTAGTGGATAGAACTTCTATAAATGAACAGCTTTTAACCGGTATTAAAATGATAGATACTATTATTCCTCTGGGTAAGGGCCAGCGTGAGCTTATCATCGGCGACAGAGTTACCGGTAAGACAACTTTGGCTGTGGATACTATCTTAAATCAGAAAAATAAAGACGTAATCTGTATCTTTTGCTGGATAGGAGGCAATGTCTCGGCGTTTTTTAAATTAGTCCAGGAATTAAGAAGGAAAGGGGCGATGGATTACAGCATTGTAGTCTCTGCCCCGGGCTCTGACTCGCCGGCCGAACAGTATCTTGCGCCTTATACTGCCTGCACTTTAGGAGAGTATTTTATGGAGCGCGGCAGGGATGTCTTGGTAGTGTTTGACAATTTAACCCGGCATGCCTGGATTTACCGCCAGATATCTCTGCTTTTGGAAAGGCCCCCGGGAAGAGAAGCTTACCCCGGCGATATCTTTTATCTCCATTCCCAGTTAATGGAAAGAGCCGCCCGGCTCAGTGACGAAAAAGGAGGCGGCTCAATGAGTTTTCTCCCTATAGCGGAAACTCAGGAAGGGGATGTTACCGGCCTTATCCCTTCTAATCTTATCTCGATGACCGACGGGCAGATTTATTTAGATACCGGATTATTTCATGAAGGGTTCCGGCCTGCTATTAACCTAAGGCTTTCTGTTTCCCGAATTGGCAGTAAAGTTCAATGTGAAGCAATAAAGGAAGTTTCCGCCTGGCTAAAAGGCGAATATGCAGAGTATAAAGAATTAGCCGGCCTTATGCGGGTAAGAACAAAACTCTCACCGGAAGTAGATATGAGATTGAGAAGAGGGAAAGCATTATCAGATCTTTTTGTCCAGGATAAAGGCAGGCCTTTGACATTAGAAGAAGAGATCATTACTTTCTATGCGTTTAATAAAGGAATGCCCGATATTCTGGAGGATAAGAAAAGGGAGAGGTTTAAAAAAGAGATATACAGATATTTACTCAAGAAATACCCGTCTTTGATTGAGAATCTATCGGCTCAGAAGATGCTGACAGCAGAGATAAAAAATGGATTGGACGAGGCGTTTAAGGAATTCTTCAAGACATAGGGAAGAACAGAGAAGCAGGATGTTAAGAAAAACCTTTGTTTCTAT
>WFRI01000009.1 GCA_015486615.1 Candidatus Omnitrophota bacterium
GGGCAACCTGGGCGGCTATTTTGAGTGTGATAACGCCCCTGACGCTTTTATGGGCGAAAATTACATATAACCCGTCTCTTGTAATTTTCAATCTTTCCTATATAAATTCTGCAATATTTAACTCCCTTACCTTTACTTTAATTATCTGTATTTTTATAAGCTGGGGGTTTTTACCGCCCCGGCCGCAGAAAGTATCCAGATTATTTTACCTATCATTCATTCTACAGTGGCTGCTTATACCATTTGCTTCAACATTCTTAATATCCCTGCCTGCTTTAGATGCTCAAACACGGCTTATGTTCAGAAAATATCTCGGGTTTTCCTCTACGCCCAAATATCGCTAAGCAAACTGAAAAATGCCTGCAAAATTATAAAAACATATTTACAAAAGCAGAGTTTTCCCATATATTATAATATATGTTTGATACAGAAACTTTGTTCTGGGGAATAATATTCAGTTCAATAGGCATGGGATATTTTATCTACGGCAAGAAACAGCAAAGAATAGCACCGCTTGTCTGCGGGATAGGCCTTATGATTTTCCCGTATTTTTCTATGCCGAAATTCTGGTTTATAATAACCGGCTTTATACTGGGGCTGCTGCCTTATCTGTTAAAAAACAGGTAACAATCTGTTCATACTCTTAATTAAGTTTCTAGCCTTAAGAATTTGTTAAAACTTTGAGATTTCCTTAAGATTGATAATACCTGAAAGGATGTCTCAATGGAGCCAAGAAATAAAAGAGACGGTTCTATTTTTCTTGATTTTACTCGTTGATAACTCACCTCAGTAGATATGGCTCATGGCTGACAGCTCATAGTCGAATTGGTTTGAATTAGTTTGGATTGGTTGGATTAGATGATAGCCTGCAGATTGCTTGGTTAGATTAGCTCATTGTTCATATCTGATAGAGGGAAACAGATTGAATCGCCTCACTTTGTGCGTTTTATGAAAAATAAATTTTAAAAGACTAAAATAGTAACCACATTAGATTCTAACATTCAGCATTTTGCGAGGTAAGAATGGCAGGAGAAAGAATTCTTATAGTTGAAGACGACAATCATATCTCCAAGTTGGTTAAATACAATTTAGAGAAAACGGGCTTTAATTGTGTTGTGGCTATTACCGGCGAGAAGGCACTTGAAGTTTTAGACAGAGACGCTGTTGACTTAATAATTTTAGACATAATGCTTCCGGGAATAGATGGCTTCCAGACATGTAAGATTATAAAACAAAATGAAAAATTGTCTTCTGTGCCTGTAATAATGCTGACTGCTAAGGGAGAAGAGATAGACAGGGTTGTCGGGTTTGAGTTAGGTGCAGATGATTATATAGTAAAGCCTTTTAGCCCGCGGGAATTGGTCCTAAGAGTAAAGGCCATATTAAGAAGAGGCGGGCTTAAAGAAGAAAGCAGAGACATACTGGCACAGGGGAATCTGAAAGTAGATATATCCCGGCATAAGGTTTTTATAGACGAAAAGGAAATACATTTAACGCAAGTAGAATTTAAACTTTTAACTACACTTATGCGAAGAAAAGGCAGGGTTAATTCGAGAGACAAGCTGCTTGATGACGTCTGGGATATTTCTGCCGATGTTACAACCCGCACTATAGACACCCATATTAAGCGTCTCAGGCAAAAATTAGGCAAAATAGGAAAGTTGGTTGAGACTGTCAGAGGCATTGGCTATCGCTTTAGCGAAGAGGATTGACTTGAAATTAAATATTCACTACAAAATTACTTTTGTCTTTGCAATAGTTCTGACTATTATTCTTTTGGGAATATTTTTTTATTTGAATCAGCGCTTAAGAAAAGATACTTACCAGCGTATTGAGGAAAATATAAAAAAGCAGATTGCACTGGCAAAATCTTATTTAGAAGACAGCCCTGCCGGGACACTTCACAATTACCAATTAGATAAAGTAGCCGATAAAATAGGCAAAAGTTTGGGCCTGCGGGTTACAATTATTAACCTTGACGGCACGGTTTTTGGCGATTCAGAGTTAGACGGAGAGCGTCTGGTCAAACTTGAGAATCATCTTCATCGGCCTGAAGTCCAGCAGGCGCTTAAGACCGGCATAGGACAAAGCAGACGTTTTAGTACTACCGTTAAGAAATATATGCTTTATGTTGCTTCGGTATTCGGCGGCAAAATCCCTCAAGGTGTTATTCGGCTGTCCATTCCGCTTTCTGAAATTGAATTGATTTCAAACCGATTAAAAAATACGCTTATTTTCTCGCTTATTTCTGCTTTTGTTGCTGCAATTATTATTGGTTTTTTTCTCTCCGGTCTTATTTCAAGGCCAATTAAAGAAATATCTGCAGCCGCTAAGGAAATCGCCCGAGGCAATTTCCCAAAACAAATTCAATCTGCATCAAACGATGAGATTGGCAGTTTATCCAAAGCCTTTGACTATATGTCAAAACAAATAAAGCAGAGGCTGGAAGAACTCAACCTAAGCCGGTCGCGGCTTGAGGCAGTTTTTGCAAGCATGGTTGAGGGAGTAGTGGTTGTTGATTCAAAAGGCAGGATTATTTTGATGAACGAGGCACTTAAGAAGCTTTTGCAGGTTAAAGACAGGCCTGCAGGCAAAAAACCGATTGAAGTTGCCCGCAATGTAGAAATCCAGGAACTGGCAGATTCTGTATTAAAAGGAAAGAGTAAAGTAAGAAAATGTGAGATATCTATTTTTACCCCGCAGGAAAAAATTCTTTCAATTCAGGCGGCTGCGGTTATGCAGGGAGGAGATACTGAAGGCGCCGTTTTGGTATTTCACGATATTACCCACCTGCGGCGTCTTGAAAAAATACGCCGGGATTTTGTGGCCAATGTTTCTCATGAATTAAGGACTCCTATATCAAGCATCAAAGGTTATGCTGAAACTCTCCTGGAGAGAGCATTAGACGACAGGGAAAACGCAAAGGATTTCCTGAAAATAATTTATACCGATTCGGAGCGTCTGGCAAGATTGGTTGAGGATCTTTTGGATTTGTCAAAGATAGAATCAGGCAAACTCAAGATGAACTGCCAGCCACTTCGGATTAAGCCTTTGATAACTAAAGTTGTCTCAAGCCTAAAGAGACAGGCAGAAAGAAAGCATATTTTAATTAAAGTAAGTGCCGCTGAAGATTTGCCTTTTGTTTATGCTGACGAGGGAAAAATTTCCCAGGTTTTATTAAACCTTATAGATAACGCCATAAAATATAATAAGGAAGGCGGCACAGTTGTTATATCGGGCAAAGACAAAGGCAGGTTTGTCCATATAGATATTTCTGATACCGGCATAGGCATTCCAGAGAGAGATTTGCCCCGCTTATTCGAAAGGTTTTACCGGGTGGACAAAGCCCGCTCCCGCCAGTTGGGCGGAACAGGCTTGGGGCTTTCTATTGTTAAACACATTATTTCTGCTCATCGCGGCAAGGTTTTTGCCCGAAGCATATTAGGCCGGGGTTCTACGTTCAGTTTTACTCTTCCCAAAGTTTAACTTCCACACTCTTTATCTATTCAATATTTCACAGAAAATTCATTTTTTCTTAATTTTTTTGTCACAATCGGATTGTATACTTTTGCTGTGATAAAAAAGGATTTAGAAAACAAAGATGGAAGGAGGTGATGAAAATGTATGAAGCAATTAAATCTATTCCGGAGGGAAAAGCTGATTTTGCTGCAAGTTGTCTGCGTTTGCAAGTTTCTGCTCTTGAGAATGCATTAGGCCGCATTGAGAATTCTTTTAGTTTTGACAGTAGTTATATGGAGACGTCATTAAGAAGAATAGAAAAAAGATATTTGCAAATTAAGAAAGACTTTATCGAGAAATTGAAAGGAGGTTTTAGAGATGAGAAAAATTTTGGTTATGGTTATGGCAATATTGTTAACCTTGTTTAAGGCGCCTAATCTTTTTGCCGGCGAGGTTGATACCTTAGTTGACAAGTTGGTAGAGAAGGGAATTTTTACTCCCACTGAGGCCCAGAATATTTTGGATGAGACGAGAAAAGAAGTTGCTAAAGATGTTGCTCAGGGTAAATACTGCCAGTTTTCCCAATGGATTGAAGACTTGAAGATTAAAGGGGATTTCAGGCTTCGCTACCAATGGAATAAGAAAAAAGGCAGTGAAGAAAAACACAGGGGAAGATATAGGTTAAGGCTGGGAGTTCAGACAAAGGTCAATGACAATACTAAAGTAGGCTTTGGTCTGGCTACAGGCGGCACAGACCCCCGTTCAACTAACCAAACAATGGCCGGCACCTTTGAGACACCGGATATTCGCTTGGATTATGCTTTTGTTAAATATTCTGCCGCTGACTGGCTTACTCTCTATGGAGGTAAATTCAAAAGAAAACCTATTCTCTGGCAACCTTCTGACCTTTTGTGGGACGGAGATATTAACCCGGAAGGCGCAGCCTTGCACATTAAAAAGAGCATAGGCTCCCGCCTAAGATTGTTTTTTAACGCAGGCGTTTTTGTGCTGGATGAGGCAGGCAGTGATACTTCAGACCCTTTTATGTTTTTTGTCCAGCCGCAAGTTAACTGGGAAGTAAGCGAGGGGATAACTTTAAAATCGACTTTAGCCTATTACGGTTTTAATGGAGTAAAAGGCACATCTTTAAAACATTCTTCCGAAACTAACAGTTTAGACAGCGATAACCACTTAATTTATAACTACAACAGCATTAACCCATGCCTTGAACTTGCATTCAAAAACCCTGCCGGCGGGATAGTTCCTTATAGTTCTGTCTTTGGAGAATACGTATACAATCCTGACCCTTCTGCCAAAAATCAAGGCTATCTTATAGGATTTAAGTTTGGCAACAAAAAAGTCAGCAAACCGGGGCAGTGGCAGGCAAAGTATATGTATCGGTGCCTTGAAAGAGATGCCTGGCTGGATACTTTTCCTGATTCAGACTTCTACGGCGGAAGGACCGGAGTAAAAGGCTATGAGGCAGTATTTAATTATGGCTTTAAAAAGAATGTGATTCTTGGCATGGATTACTATTACTCTGAGAATATTGACGGCGCAAAAAGGCCAGAAAATATTTTGCAGGTTGACCTCAATTTTAAATTTTAAAAGTTGCGCAAGTTTTACAGAATCGTCACAAAAATGCCACAATTAGTTGGCAAAATAAAAAAGTTGAAAGGAGGCAAAATGAAAAAACTATTTATAATATTTCTAAGCTTTTGGGTTTTAACGCTTACTTTTTCTGGCTCTTATGCGCAAGAGGCAAAAGAACTCTTAGGTGCCGGGGCGACTTTTCCTTACCCGCTTTATTCTAAGATGTTTGACGTTTACTATAAAGTTACAGGCATAAAAGTTAATTACCAGGCAATCGGCTCAGGCGGCGGCATAAGGCAGATAAGAAACAAAACTGTAGATTTTGGCGCCTCAGACGCATTTCTAAGCAATGAGGAGATGAATAAATTTTCTGCGCCGGTTGTGCATATCCCCGTTTGTGCGGGTGCTGTAGTCATAACTTACAATCTTCCTGGAAATCCTAAAATTAGGCTGACTCCCGATATTATAAGCGCGATATTCTTAGGGAAAATAAAAAAATGGAATGACTCCCGCATTGCCGTGGTAAACCCTGCAATCAGCCTTCCTGACTTAAATATCGTTGTAGTTCATCGTTCTGACGGCAGCGGCACAACTTTTATTTTCAGCGATTATTTAAATAAGGTAAGCAAAGAGTGGAAAGAAAAGGTGGAACGAGGCAAGTCTTTAAATTGGCCTGTAGGCTTAGGGGCAAAAGGCAACCCTGGCGTTGCCGGATTAGTAAAACAAATTCCGGGCGCTATTGGTTATGTGGAGTTGGTTTATACTTTTCAAAACAATATGCCGGCGGCAGAAATCAGAAATAAAACCGGCCATTTCATAAAGCCTGCTCTTGAAGCAGTAAGCCTGGCGGCAAACATACCTTTGCCCGATGATATGAGGACAGCCTTAACCGACACCAGCGCTGATTATGGCTATCCTATATCCGGATTTACCTGGCTTATAGTTTACAAGGACTTAA
>WFRI01000010.1 GCA_015486615.1 Candidatus Omnitrophota bacterium
TAAATGCAAAAGATTAGGCTACTGCCCGGAAGGAGACAAAGGATGCGGCCTCTACCCGCCCCGTCACTAAAATAGCACTAAAATAGGGACAGCGGCTATTTTTCTTAACGTCTAACATTCAATCTTGGACGTTGGACATTCAAGCAATAGCGGCACAGGGTCCGGCTCAACGCAAGGCAATGTCGGGATTGAGTCTTTTTTACCGGCACCCACCTCGGGGGTGGAAAGAGTTCCACCCCCGAGGTGGGTGCCGGTAAGAAAGACTCAATCCCGACATTGCCTTGCGTTGAGCCGGACCCTGTGCCGCTATTGCTTGAATGTCCAACATCCAACGTTGAATGTTAGACGTTAAGAAAAATAGCCGCTGTCCCTATTTTAGTGCTATTTTAGTGACGGGGCGGGTAGAGGCCGCATCCTTTGTCTCCTTCCGGGCAGTAGCCTAATCTTTTGCATTTAGGCCCGGCGGATTTGAATATTTCCGGCAGGGTTTTGCGGCAGATTTTAAGCATTTTGCCAGCGACTGCTCTTATCTCCCACTGCGCCCTTAAACACAGCCTTTCTTCAAAAAAATGCAGAAGTTCGCGCACATTCATAGTAACCACTATTTTTGTTTCTACTGCCTGGGGCAGGATAAACCGTAAATCCTGGTTAATAGACTCTTTGTCTAAAGAGCCGCTTTTCTCAAATTCCCCTTTAAAGGCTTTATAGGAACGCTGGATACATTCCATAATCCCGATAAATTTCTTTTTTAACCCCGGCTTTTTTTTTATGGAAGGCGGAATAATATACTTAAAATCTTCCATATCCACATATCTCTGGCTTTGCTGGGAATAAGAAGCTATTCTGTGCCGGACTAACTGATGTGAGCAGGTGCGGGATATACCGGATACAGCAAATGTAAAACTCACATGCTCTAAAGGGCTTAAGTGCCCCCGGGCAGATAAATGTTCAATGAATTGTTTTATCTTTGAAGGTTTTACTTTGCCGGAAGAAGAGAATATGACTTTAGCGTCTTTTTTGGAATAGCATTGTTTTGCCGCAGAATAAATTACCCGCAAAGGATCTTTGGTAAAAGCCAAAAGTTCAACGTCCATATCTTGTCCGCAGAGTTTTGGCTAAATCCACAATTTTACGCAGAGATATTATTACTTCTTCCCAGCCCCGGGTTTTAAGCCCGCAGTCAGGGTTTACCCAGACTTTATCTTTGCCAAAAATCCTGACAGATTTTTTCATAATCTCGCGCATAACTTCTTCTTCCGCAGGATATTTTGAATGAATATCCCATACGCCCGGGCCTATCTGTCTGGAAAATTTAACTTTCTTAAATGCCGCTGTAATCCCTCCCCGGCTGCGGGAGGCTTCAATGGTTATTACATCAAAATTCATTTTCATTATCCAGAAAATTATGTCTGAGAATTCTGAATAGCACATATGAGTATGCACCTGTATCTTATCCGGCAGTTTGGCCGTCAGGTTAAACGCTCTCACAGCCCAACTGAAATAACTTTTGCGTTTTTTTTCTTTCAAAGGCATACGTTCTTTTATAGCCGGTTCGTCAATCTGGATTATTTTTATGCCTTTTTTAACTAAATCTCTGGCTTCCTGGTTTAAAGCACCCGCAAGTTCAAAGGCAACTTTAGAATCCTCGTTCCGGCGCAGATTATAACTCCATGCCAAAATAGTTACCGGCCCGGTAAAAATGCCTTTTACCGGCCTGGAGGTCAAAGACTGGGCGTAAAGGATTTCTTTTAAAGTAAGCGGCTTCTTTCTCTTAATAGGCCCTATTATAATCGGCGGCCGGTAAACCCTGCTCCCATAAGAGATAACCCATCCCCTGTCCGTGGTAATTATGCCGCCCAATTTCTGGGCAAAAAATTCAACCATATCTGAACGCTCAAACTCCCCGTGCACAAAGACGTCTAAGCCCATTTTCTCCTGAAGTTCTATCAGGGAAGATATTTTCTTCTCAATGAATTTATTGTAAACCGCCGCGGGAATTTTGTTCTTACGGAATTTAAGACGCATCTGCCGTAATTCTTTATCCTGAGGGAAACTGCCAATAGTCGTTGAAGGGAATAAAGGAAGGCCTAAAAATTTATCCTGCAGTTTCCTCCTTTTGGTAAAATAGTCCTCCCTAAGCGACAAAGTGTTGAATGTTTTGTTGTCTGAAGACAAACTTTGCCTTTGTTTTTTTGCCGTCCCGGCCCATTTCCCTGCTTCTTTTGCCCGCCGGCCGCTTAAAACGTCTTTTAACAGAGAAAGTTCGTAAAGTTTCTCGGCGGCAAAACTTAAATATTTTTTCTTGGCCGGTGTTAATGATTTTTCGTTATCTAATGTCACTGGTATATGAAACAAAGGCATTGCGTTGGATATATAGATATTTTCCCTGCTTAAGCCTTTTACAGACTCCAGTCTCTTTAAAAAATCAACCCTTTCCAATATATCGGCACGGTCCGGTATCCTGCCATTGATTATTCCAGCCACCAAAATTTTATCTTTAGGGAAACCTGTCTTCTGCAAAGTTTTCAAGTTTTGGCTGTCAGACACAAAATCCAGACCTATGGCTGCTGACGGCAGGGAAAACAAATCTTTCAGCCAGCTTACGCTTTCATAATAAGTAAAAAGGTAAATATTTTGTTTGAAAGGCAGAAAGTATTTTTTATAAACCTTGGTTATTAAATTTATTTCGCTTTTAGTCAAATCCAAAACAAAAGCCGGCTCGTCTATATGGAAAAACTTAACCCCTTGCTTTTTTAACCGGCCAAAAGCATTTTTATACTGCCGGCAAAGGCTGTCCAGCAAAGAATTAAACCCGCCTTTTACACGGGATAATTTAAGAAAAGTAAACGGCCCGATAAAATATGCGGGATTGTTTCCTGAAAGGTTTTTTTTATATTCTAAAAGTTTATTATAGGCAAGATTGAATTTGAACCCTTTAGGAATGACCGGCACTAAATAATGGTAGTTTGTGCCGAAAAATTTCATCATCTCTAAAGCATTCCTGCCGCGGGCATACTCAAAATACTCCTGCAAATTCTCAAAAGGGCAGACTCCAAACATAACCGCGGTATCTAAAATATTGTCATATAAAGTCATCTCTCCGGAAGGAAAGATATCAACAAACTGTTTATAAAAATTCTGCCTCTGCTGGTCAATGCCTGAAACTGCTTCTTTTAAACCCTTCTCAGAAATATTCCCCTGCCAGAAATCTTCTAAACTTTTTTTGTATTCCCTGTTTTTTCCCAAACGGGGAAATCCATAAGCATAAGTTTTCATTGGAAAATTCTCCTTTCTTAATAACCGCCGCAAAACTGCCGTGAAAAATGTGTTCTAAATCTTCCTCTCAACCTAAACTTACCACCATCCACCTCGGGGGTGTAATTTTTTTTACACCCCCGAGGTGTAAAAAAACGCGGTAGCGTTTTTTTAACGCTAGCAACAGTATTATTAAAATAACAGAAAGCCTTTATTTGTCAAACTATTTTGAGGCTTTTGGCTTTTTCTAAAATAGCCTGCTGGGCCTGTTCCATTATACTGCGCTGTCTCTGAGAACCGTCTCTATAACCAAGAAGATGCAATATTCCATGAATAATGCACAAGGCCAATTCCTGTTCAAACCTGACCTTATAAAACAAAGCATTAGATTTAACTTGATCCAAAGAAATTATCACCTCGCCTAAAATATCAACCGGGCCGATATCATCCTTTAAAGGAAACGCTATAACATCTGTAGGTTCGTTCCTGCCAAAATACTTCCGGTTTAATTTCTGAATAAATTTATTGCCGCACAGCACGACCGATAATCCGGGACTATTTATCTTTCGGCAGGCAAAGACAAATTTAATCAGCCGTATCAGCCTCGCTTTGTTTATTTTGGTTTTCTTTAAACTGCTGGTTATTGCTATCATCGTCTTCTTTAGGATATTCTATCCGGGTATGAAACATAGCATTGAGAATGCGTATAAATACTTTGGAAATTGTATCTAAATCTTTCATAGTAAGCCCGGATTCGCTAAGCTGGCCGTCCAAAAGTCTCTTATTTATACTGTCTTTTACCACCTCTTTAACCCTGGCCGGCGAAGGGTCCTCCAATGTGCGGGAACGCGCTTCTATAGTATCAGCCAAGTGCACAATAGCGGTTTCTTTAGACTTGGGCTTCGGCCCGGGATAACGGTAAGCGTCTTCAGATTCATTCTTCCCTAAGGCCCCCTTTCTCTGCTGTGCCATACGGTGAAAATAATACACTAAGGTAGTGCCGTGATGCTGCCGGATAAAATCTATAATTTTTCTGTTAAGCCTGTATTTTCTGGCTAAATCCACACCTTCTTTTATATGGCTAATAATAATCAATTTGCTCATAGAAGGATTAAGCTTTTTATGCTTGTCTCTCTGAGAGGCAAGCATCTGGTTCTCGGAAAAATATTCGGCTTTGCTGATTTTGCCTATATCGTGGTAATAAGCACCTACTCTGGCCAAAAGGGAATTAGCACCGATTTCTTCAGCGGCTGCCTCGGCTAAATTTGCCACAACTAAACTATGCTGGTATGTCCCCGGAGCATCCAAAATCATCTTCCGCAATATAGGATGGTTAAAGTCTGAAAGTTCCAGAAGGGAAATATTACTTATAACTCCAAATAACGCCTCAAATAAAGGAAGTATCCCGATTACAATAACTGCCGAAATAAAGCCGTTCAATAAACTTGTCTTTAGAATATCAAAAACATTACTGCTGCAACAACTTCGGTTGATTAAGGCGCAACCCAAAAGAAACTCAACAATCGCAGCAATAATGCCTGCTTTAATAACTGAAGAACGGTTCCTCACTTTCAGGCTGAAGAAGGAAGCAGTAAGGCCGGAAATAAACATAGTTATAAACCCGGGCATGCCCGCTTTATAAATAAAACAAACCAACAGGGAATTAAACAAACTGTAAATAAAAGAAACTTCTATGTCTTCAAAAAGAACGGTTATTAATATAGCCAACGCTATTACCGGCACTGAATATATACTCAAACCGGATTTTTGTGTAATTAACAGGGAAACTACTGACA
>WFRI01000011.1 GCA_015486615.1 Candidatus Omnitrophota bacterium
CTTTCAGTCTTTTGTCCATTCCTCCCTTATTTCCCTGCAAATCCCGGTAAGTGTCCACAGATGTCCCGCGGTATTTTATACCTTCTTTTAATAAAGCAATAATGCTTTTGTACAATTTTGCGGCTTCCCGGCCGGTTAAAGACTGCGCAGGCCTTAAAGGGGAAATCCCGGCTCTAAACAAGGCTTCTGTGGCATAAATATTGCCAATTCCGGAAATCACTCCCTGGTCCATAATCAGGGCTTTAATTTTAACTTTTTTAGTTTTTAATATCTGTTTAAATTCTTCAATGCTCAAATCAAAAGGCTCGGGCCCCAATTTCTGCAGAAAAGGCAGAGATTCAAACTCAGGCCTCAGTCTTAATTCCCCCAACAGCCGGTTATCCATATAATTAAGACAGCCGCCTTCGGAAAAAATAAACCTTACCCTGGCCTTTTTATCAGGACTGCCGTAGCCCAGCCATCCGGATATGCGCAAATGAATAATCAAATACCAACTGTTATCAATTTTTAAAACCAAAAGTTTTGCCTTCCTTAAAATTTCAGTTATAACCCTTCCCTCTAATCCGGAAATAAAAACTTTAACTGCCGGCTCTTTTATAACTCTGGGAGATAAAACCTCAACCCGGGAAATTCTTTTATTTAAAACAAATTTCTCCAGCCCCCTCTTTATAATCTCTACTTCCGGAAGTTCCGGCATAATTATCCCTTTATCGCTTTTATATAGACTTTCCTTTTCCTCGGACCGTCAAACTCACAAAAATACACTCCCTGCCAGCGGCCTAAAATCAGACTGCCCCGCTCTACAATCAAAAATAAAGAATTTCCCAAGAGCGAAGACTTAATATGGGAGGCGGAATTGCCTTCCAAATGCCGGTAGTCCTTCCTGAGAGGTATTTTTTCGTTTAAAAAAGATAAGATGTCACCTTTAACCGCGGGGTCTGCATTCTCATTAATAGTCAAACCTGCTGTTGTATGCGGAGTATAAACGCAGATTATCCCTGATAATACACCAAACTCAGCAGCAGCACTTTCAATTTCCCCGGTTATATCAACAAATTCCTGTCTAAGCCTGGTATCAATTATAATTTCCCGCAGCATTGTTATAATATATATTATATTTGCCAACCCGGCATAAAAATGTTTTGGAGTTGATATTATACCGCGAAATAAAGATACTGCCAAAAGAATCTTCAGGCCACTGTTTAATTACTTTGACAGGAACATCCGGAAAATACAAAGAAACCGGCAAATCTTTTTTATCACCGACATATACTGCCTTAACCGGCAGACCTTTATTGTCTATAATATCCCGTATCTGCTTATATCCTTTTCTATAACTGATATAAGGCTGGTAAACAAAACTGCCTGTCTGCAAAACAAACAGCCAGCATAAAAATAAAATATAAAATACTTTAATCCCTGTCTTGCTCTTTGCGCTGAATGCGCCCAACAAAAATACCGCGGCAGTAGAAACAGCCGCTAAAGGCACAGGTATTTCAGAATAGAGAAATAACACCCCAACAGTAAATATTATTGCCAGACCAGCCAGAGTTATCTTAATTAGTCTTGCCGCCTGTTCCCTGGCAAGAACTAAAGCCTGCGCAGAAAGATTTGCCGCCGGAATACTGAGCAGAAGTAAATACATAATCATTTTTGACTTAATAAGGCTTAAAAGGATAAATCCTCCGGCAAGCCATATAAAACAAAACATATCCCACCTGCCGGCGGGAATTTTCTTTCTCAATTTCAAATAGCCCCAAAGCCAGGGAAGAAACTGCCAGGGCAAAAAGGCACAGAAAAACGCCGGCAGATAAAACCAAAAATTTTTCTGGTGGGTAAAAGGCTTAAATCCCCGGCGGAAAGTCTGTTCCCAAAGCATTGCTGACAAATAGTTGGAATCTACAAAGAAATAGTAAACAAAAAACCAGGCTCCCAATAAAATTAAGGATGCCGCGGCAGAAAAGAAAAAATATTTTAAACCTTCTTTAGGCCTAACTGTAAATATATAGGATAATCCCGTAAGAAAAGGCAAAAAAAATCCCAATCCTCCTTTGGTAAAACAGGCCAAAAAACTAAAAACACCGCTGAGCAAAGAATAAAATAATTTTCCCCTCTCAACAGACAAAAAGAAAAAATATAAAGACAAAAATACAAAAGCCAGAAACATCATATCCATCCTTACCACCCCGGCCATAACATAGAATACTGCTGAAGAAGACAGAATTAATGCCGAGTAGAAACCGGCCTGCCGGCTTTTGCCAAAAGCCTTGACATTAACTAAAATTATTAAAAAAACAAAAAATAAATTAACGGAAACCAAAAGAGGCAAAGCCTTCAAGCCCCTGCCTGCAAAAGGTTTTATGAACCAAAAGTAAAACGGAGGCTTTTGGTAATAATTTTCCCCTGAATATTTAGGCACGAGAAAACTGCTAAGGCTGTTTATGTTTTTAGATATATAAACATTCCTTATTTCGTCCGGCTGGTATAAATCTCTTAAAAAGGAAGCAGGCAGGTAAAGCACAGTGCATAGGGCAAAAAGCAGAAGAATTCTTCTAATGCTCATTTATATTTGTAAATATAATAAAGGTTGCGGGAATAAATCAAGACCCCTAAACCCTGGCCTAAAATAAATACCGGGTCTTTGCGGTATATTGAATAAACCAGCAAAATAATCCCACCGCTTATGCTGAAAAACCAAAAAGCAACCGGTATTGTGCTTTTCTTATTTTTTTCAGTGACAATCCACTGGATAAGAAAACGCATAAAAAACAAAAACTGGCCGAACAAACCTACGCTTACCCAAAATACCTCAGCTGTCTTCATACTTAAAATCCATATCCTTAGGAATAAACCTTCTGTAAAGCCAGAAAACCCCAAACAAATCAAACGCGCCGGCAAATAGTCTGTTGGCTACATTATATTTAGACCGGCCCTTTGTCCGCGGCATATGTTTAACTTCGACTTCGCCTACAGAATAACCGAGTTTGGAGACCAAAAAAGGCATAAACCTGTGAAAATGGTTAAAGAAAATAAAATCATTTAAGATTTCCCTGCGGAAACATTTTAATGAACAGCCTGTATCCAGAACCGGGTCGCCAAGAAAAACCCGGCGGAAAAAACGAGCCACCCGGGAAGAGATTATCCTTACGCGGCTGTCGCTGCGGTTTCTTCTTATTCCCACAATAAAATCATATCTGTCCCGCAAAGCAAGAAGTTTGTCTATTTCTTCCGGAGGATTTTGCAAATCCGCATCTAAAGTAATTATCCATCTGCCTTTTGCCTTTGTAAAACCTGCATAAAAAGCAGCGCTCTGGCCTCTGTGCCGGCTGAATGAATAAACCCGCAGGTTCAGATAATCTTTTTTCATCCTCTGTAAAACATCCAGTGACTGGTCAGTGCTGGAATCGTCAACATAAATTACTTCATAAATGCCGCTTTTATTATACATAACATTGGCGAGCCGGCGCTGAAGTTCAACTAAATTTTCCTGCTCATTAAAAACCGGCAGGACAACTGAGTATTCTATATTCTTAAACATCCTGCAAATTCCTTAAATCCCGGTGGTAGTCCTGAATCGCTTTTACATTTATGCCTGAAGTTTTCAGAATCTCTATCGCTGTAACCGTAGCCTGGGCCCCGGCAATAGTAGTAACACAGGGAATATTGTAAACTATTGCTTCTGAGCGTATCTTTACTTCGTCTATGCGGGGAATCCTCCCTGAAGGCGTATTAATAATAAGTCCGACTTTCCTGTCTTTTATGTAATCCAAAATATTAGGCCTGCCCTGGGCAACTTTTTTCAAAGCCGCCACCTTAATACCGCTGCCGGATAAAACCTTAGCGGTGCCCTCAGTAGCAAGAATTTCAAATCCTAAATCCACAAGTTTCTTGGCAATAAAAATAACCCGGCGTTTATCTCTGTCTTTTACGCTGATAAAAACTCTTCCTTGTTTAGGAAGAATTTGGCCGGCAGCAATCTGGCTTTTCAAATAAGCAGTGCCGAAATCCTCATCTATGCCCATAACTTCACCTGTGGATTTCATTTCCGGGCCCAAAATAATATCAATACCCGGGAAGCGGTTAAAAGGAAACACTGATTCTTTAACACTCACATAAAATGGGATTGTTTCTTTGTTAAATCCCAGTTCCGGCAGGGTTCTGCCCAGCATAACTTTTGTAGCAAGTTTAGCCAAAGGCTTTCCTATGGCCTTAGAGACAAAAGGCACTGTGCGGGAGGCCCGGGGGTTTACTTCTAAAATAAACAACTCGCCGTTTTTAACTGCATACTGTATGTTCATAAGCCCTTTAATACTCAGTTCCCGGGCTAAAGAATAAGTAGCCTGCCGGATTTTATTCAGCATTGCTCCGGATAAACTATAAGAAGGCAAACACATAGCGCTGTCTCCGGAATGAATTCCGGCTTCTTCAATATGCTCTAAGATCCCGCCAATCACATAGTTCTTCCCGTCTCCTAAACAATCAACATCAACCTCAATTGCATCTTCTAAAAACTTGTCTATTAATATAGGCTGGCTGCCGGAAGCCAAAATCGCTTCTTTGATATACCTTTCCAAAGTTCCTTCGTCATAAACAATCTCCATAGCCCGGCCGCCTAAAACATAAGAAGGCCTGACCATAACCGGATAGCCAATCCGGCCGGCTGCTTTCCGGGCTTCGTAAAAATTAACAACCGTAGCATTAGGCGATTGTTTAAGATTTAATTCATCGAGAAGTTTTTTAAATTTTTCCCTGTCTTCAGCCCTGTCAATAGAACAGGCTTTTGTGCCTAAAATATTAACTCCTGCTTTTTCCAGGCCCAAAGCAAGGTTTAAAGGAGTTTGGCCGCCAAACTGTAAAATAACCCCGTAAGGCCTCTCTTTACGCACTATATTAAGCACATCCTCTAAAGTTATCGGCTCAAAATAAAGTTTGTCGGAAATATCATAATCTGTAGATACTGTCTCAGGATTGCAGTTAACCATAATAACCTGCCGGCCTTCTTCCCTGCAGGCAAAAGCCGCATGCACACAACAGTAATCAAATTCTATACCCTGGCCTATCCGGTTAGGCCCGCCGCCCAAGATTATAATTTTCCGGGCCGAAGACGGCCTGAATTCATCTTCTTTCTCATAAGTAGAGTAATAATAAGGAGTTTTGGCTTCAAATTCTGCCGCGCAGGTATCAACCAATTTATAAACAACAGAAACCTGATGCTTTTGTCTTAATCCAAATATTTTGTCTTCTGTTGTCCGCAGTATCTGAGCCAAATAGCGGTCAGAAAATCCCATCTCTTTGGCTTTGCGCAGACTTTTAAAATCCAGGCCCCGTGTTTCTTTAATTTTCTTTTCAAAATCAACTATCTGTTTTATATTTTCTAAAAACCAGGGGTCAATTTTTGAATAGGAATGAACATCTTCTACCGAAAGGCCTATCCGGAAAGCATCGCCAATATAAAAAATTCTTTGGGCATTAGGCGCGCTTATTTTATTGATTATCTCGGCCTTTACTTCTTCGGAAAACAAGCGCTGTTTTTTGCCAAAAAACACTGATTCCAGCCCGCTCCTGCCTATTTCCAGCCCTCTAATTCCCTTCTGCAAAGCCTCTTTAAAGGTCCGGCCAATAGCCATAACCTCGCCTACAGATTTCATAGATGTAGTAAGCACTGGATCCGCCTCAGGAAACTTCTCAAAAACCCAGCGGGGTATCTTCACTACGCAATAATCTACTGCCGGTTCAAAAGAAGCCGGAGTTTCCTTAGTAATATCATTAGGGATTTCATCCAGAGTATATCCTACAGCCAGGCGGGCTGCTATTTTGGCAATAGGAAAACCCGTAGCCTTAGAGGCTAAAGCCGAAGAGCGGGAAACCCGTGGATTTATTTCAATAATCACTATCCTTCCGTTCTGAGGATTCAAAGCAAACTGCACATTGGCCCCGCCGGTCTCTACGCCAATTGCCCTGATTGCTTTAATTGCTAAAGAGCGCATTTTTTGATACTCTTTGTCTGTAAGAGTCTGAATAGGTGCCACAGTTATAGAATCTCCTGTATGCACACCCATAGGGTCAAAATTTTCTATGGAACAGACTATTACTACATTATCATTTTTATCCCGCATAACTTCCAATTCAAACTCTTTCCAGCCCAAAACTGCCTCTTCAATTAAAACTTCACTAATAAGACTTTGGGTAAGGCCTAACTCCATTATTTCTTCAAACTCCCGGGAATTAAAAGCAATTCCTCCGCCTGTGCCTCCTAAAGTAAAAGCCGGCCGAATTACGCAGGGAAGGCCTATATACTTTAAAGCCTGCCGGGCTTCTTCCAAAGAATAAACTATGCGCGAGTGCGGAACAGGTATGCCGGCTCTTTCCATAGTTTCCTTAAACAATCTTCTGTCTTCTGCCCGGGCAATAGCCTTAGAGTTTGCTCCGATTAACTCTACATTATATCTGCTGAAGACTCCCTGTTTACTGGCTTCAAAAGCAGTATTAAGCGCAGTCTGGCCTCCTAATGTAGGGAGCAAAGCGTCAGGTTTTTCCTTCCTGATAATTTTTTCCAGAGAATCTACAGTGATAGGTTCAATATAAGTCCTGTCCGCTATTTCCGGGTCAGTCATAATCGTGGCCGGGTTGGAATTAAGAAGGATTATTTTATAGCCTTCTTCTTTTAGAACCCGGCAGGCCTGGGTTCCGGAATAATCAAATTCGCAGGCCTGAGATATAATTATCGGGCCTGAGCCCACAATTAAAATACTCTTTATGTCTTCTCTCTTAGGCATACCTGTTTTACCTTCTCTCTGAATTCCCCAAAAATATACCGGGCGTCAAACGGCCCAGGCCCTGCTTCCGGATGAAACTGGACACCGAAAACAGGCAGTTTTTTATGACGCATCCCTTCAGGAGTATTGTCGTAAAGATTGATATGAGTTATTTCAATATCAGGATTTAAACTTTTAGGGTCAATACAAAAATTATGATTCTGGACAGTAATGTCAATCCTTCCGGTTCTTAAGTCTTTAACCGGATGATTGCCGCCGTGATGGCCGAATTTAAGTTTGTAGGTTTTTCCTCCCAAAGCCAGGCCTAATATCTGGTGCCCTAAACATATTCCCATAACCGCGGCTTTTAACCTGCCGGTTTTTATCTGTTCAACAATTTCTCTGGCTAAATCAACAGCATAAGAAACTGCCTGAGGGTCGCCCGGGCCGTTAGAAAAAACTATTCCCTGAGGGTCAAACTTTAAAACTTCGCTCAAGCCTAAATTCGCCGGCACAACAACAACTTTCCTAAATTGTTCTCTTAAATTATTTAGTATGCTGTGTTTTACCCCGCAGTCAATAACTGCCACACAATATTCAGAAGCAGGGTCTTTTTTAAAACCAGGGCCCCACTCATAAGGCTTATCCGCTATAACCTCTTTGACTAAATCCCGGCCTACAATTGAGGGAAAAGAATTAAGTTTTTGCCTTAAACTGCTGATGTTAAAATCCAAAGTGGATATTATGCCTTTCATAGAACCTGTTGTCCTCAGCCTGCGGGTAATGGCCCGGGTATCAACATTCTCAATAGCCACGATATTGTTCTTTTTCAAATAATCTTCCAGAGAATCCTCAGCGCGCCAATTGGAAGAAATCCGGCTTTTTTCTTTTATGATAAAGCCTTCGCTGAAAACTTTTCGAGACTCTGCATCCTGCAGATTCACTCCGTAATTGCCTATTAAAGGATAAGTCATACAAACCATTTGGCCTTTGTAAGAAGGGTCGGTAAGAATTTCCTGGTAGCCGGCCATAGATGTATTAAATACAACTTCTGCTATAATCTCCCCTCCAGCGCCAAAAGGCAAGCCTTCCTGGCAAAATCCATCTTCTAATAAAATAACTGCTTTACGCATACACTCCGTACGGTTCATAATACCCCCTGGGAGAATCGAACTCCCATCTCAGGCTCCGGAGGCCTACGCTTTGTCCATTAAGCTAAGGGGGCGTTTTTTCCTGTTGTATCAACTGAAAGAGTTTTTACAACTCTTTTCCTCTAATATTCCTGAAAAGAAAAATAAACAGCCTCTATCCTGCCAATATCAAAACAGAGTTATTTGCTGCTGGCCAAAACGTTTATCCTGCTGCTGCGGACCTTCGGGAAATATTCTAATTTTTCCATATTCTCCGTCAAATCCCGGCAAAAGTTCAATTTGGCGTCTGCGCACATTTATAATACCCTGGGCAATTTTTGCCGGCAGACTCTTTCTTAAAATATCCTCGTCTATTTCTGACAAAACCTTCAGTTCCGTGCCAAAAACAGAAAGAATATTTAAATATTCTTTTTCCACCTGTTTGGCGGTTTTCTGAACGCCTTTTGCCTCGGCAATAATTTCATCCAAAGGCACTAAACTTTTATAAGGAATAGCCGAATCCGGGACAAAACCCTCCTGCCTGTCCGCCAAATCCTCAACCCTGCTTAAAACCCCTATAGTAAGAGGCTTGCCGCATTTAGGGCAAATCCCTTTATATTGCTTTCTTTCTTTAGGATGCAGCCTTATCCCGCAGTTTCTATGGCCGTCATAATGATATTTGCCTTCTTCCGGAAAGAATTCTATAGTGGACAAAAATTTATCTCTGTCTTTTTTTTCTAAAGCCTCTTTTATCTGCCAGTAATCAATATCGCAGTTAAAAACATTGGCCTCCCTGCCTATCCTGCTGGGCGAATGGGAATCAGAATTAGAGACTAAACTGTATTTGTCTAATTTGGAAAGACGCCAATTCATCGCCGGGTCAGAGGAAAGTCCGGTCTCCAGGGCAGTGATTTTCTCAGTATATTCGCCGAAAGCATCTTCCAAAGAGTCAAAACCCGAATTAGACCCAAAAACTGAAAACCAAGGAGTCCAAATATGCGCGGGGATAAGCATTATATCCTGGGAAATTTTAAACAACTCCCGGGCTAAAATATAACAACTTATTCCTAATATAGGCCTGCCGTCCGAAGCCAAATTGCCAAATTTTCCCAAAGCACTGTTTATTTCTTCCACAACTTCGAAAGAAGGTGCTAAAACAACATTATGCACGCGGTAAACCTTTTTATTCTGGGAAAAGATATTAGAAATCTCCACAGAGAGGATAAAATGCACACCTTCACATTCATAAACCCCCCTGCCGGACACCGGCTTAAGGTAATGTTTCAATTCCTGCAGCCAAAGGTGGTGGGTAAAATCCCCTGTCCCTAACAAATCTACACCCTTTAACTTTGCCCAGCGGCAGAGATTAGGCACATCCATATTCCGGGAAGTCGCCCGGGAATATTTGGAATGAATATGCAAATCTGCAATAAAAACCATAATTGCTCCTTAACTCTGCGCTCTATGTACTATTTTTCCCCTAAAGAGTGTATATTCTACCACGCCTTTTAATTTTTTATACAAAAAAGGCGTATTTTTGGATTTGGAGAAAATATTTTCCGGATTAGCCTGCCATTGTTTTTCTAAATCCACTATTGCCAAATCAGCATAATAACCCTTCTGGACACTGCCTCTTTTTTCCAAAGAGAGTATTCTTGCCGGGGCAGAAGACATTTTTTCAGCGATGATTTCCAGGCCCAATTCCTCCTCCCGGACCATTTTCAGAAATAAGGAAAAAGCAAATTCTAAGCCAATCATCCCAAACTCCGCATCGTAGAAATCGCCTTCTTTATCCAGATAAGTATGCGGGGCATGGTCAGTAGCCACGCAGTCAATAACTCCTTCTTTCAACGCCTTGCGGACTGCTTTTAAGTCCTCCTCTGTGCCTAAAGGCGGGTTGACTTTATAATAAGGATTGAACCCTGAATTTACAATATCCTGCAGGCTTAAAGAAAAATAATGCGGGCAAGTCTCACAGGTAACACTTACCCCTTCTTTTTTAGCCTGCCTGATTATTTCCAATGACCTTTTTGTGCTTACGTGCGCAAGATGCAGGCGCGCCCCTAAATACCGGGCAATTTCTACATCCCTGCTGACGATTAAAGACTCCGCAAGAGCAGGCCATTCAGGGAAACCCATCTGAGCAGTAACGAAAGACTCCCGAATGATTCCCTGCCCGGACAATTCTTTATCCTGGCAGTGAGAAATAATAAGCAGTCCGAACATTTTCGCATATTCAAAAGCCCGCCTTAAAATATAACTATTTTCCACGCTGTCGCCGTCATCGCTTAAAGCCAGGCACCCGGCTTCCTTCAACCTTCCAAACTCAGTAAGGCTTTTGCCCTGCCTGCCTTTTGTAATAGCGCCTATGGGAATAATATCAACTATACCTATCTCTTCAGCCTTATTCCTAACCCATGCAGCAACTTCATAATCGTCGATTGCCGGCTGGGTATTCGGCATACACATTATAGTGGTAAAACCGCCTTTAGCCGCGGCTTTTGCCCCGGTTAATAAATCCTCTTTATCCGGCCTGCCCGGAACACGCAGGTGCGTATGCAAATCAATAAATCCGGGAAAAACATATTTCCCCTCGGCAGAAATAATCTTAACTTTATCCGAAGGTATTTTAATCCCCGGCTTAACTTCAACAATAGTATCTTTCTCTACTAAAATATCCGCCCGGGTTATGCTCTGGGAATTTACTACCTTTGCGCCTTTAACCAGCAAATTCATACTGCCTCTTTTCCATCAACATATAAATAACTGCCATACGCACAGCCAAACCATTTGAGGCCTGCTCAAGTATTAATGGATGTACTTGCGGCTTTAAACCGGAAGCAATGTCTATATCCCAATTAATCGGGCCGGGATGCAGGATTAACGTCCGTTTTTTAAGCAAAGAAATTCTATCGTCAGTTAAAGTAACCAACTGCCGGTATTCTCTTAACGAAGGGAAAAACTGTTTATTCAGCCTTTCATTCTGGATTCTCAACAACATTACCACATCTGCGTCTTTTAAAGCCTGTTCTATGTCAAAAGTTATTTTTGCCGGCATAGTCTCAAAATATTTAGGGATAAAAGTCGGCAGGCTGCAAACCCAAACTTCTGCCCCGCATTTAGAAAAGCCCCAAATATTTGACCGGGCAACCCGGGAATGGAAAATATCGCCGATAATAGTGACTTTTAGTCCGGAAAGGCTTCCAAACTTTTGTTTTACTGTAAACATATCCAAAAGTGCCTGGGTTGGATGCTCGTTCTGGCCGTCGCCGGCATTGATAACCGAGGCGTTTGTATTTTGGGAAACATATAAGGCCGCACCGGAATGGCTGTGCCGGATAATAAAAACATCTACAGAATACGTCTCTAAATTTCTTAAGGTATCCAAAATACTTTCGCCTTTGCCCAGACTGCTTAAAGAAGAAGAAAAATTCACTACATCAGCGCTCAATCTTTTTGCCGCTAATTCAAAGGAAGTGCGGGTGCGGGTGGAAGCCTCAAAAAACAAATTCACTACTGTCCTGCCTCTTAAAGCAGGAACTTTTTTGATCCGGCGCGAGGATATCTCCTTAAATGCCTTAGCGCCTTCAAGTATAAATTCAATCTCATCCTTAGTAAGACTTTTCAGCCCTAACAAATGTTTCCTCTGCCATACAAAATTTTCAGCCATCCTGTTCCTCCAGAACAACCACTTCGTCCTTTCCGTCTAATTCTTTAACCTCAACAACCACATGTTCTTCTTCAGACGTGGGAATGTTTTTGCCTACAAAATCTGCCCGGATAGGAACTTCGCGGTGCCCGCGGTCAACAAAAACCGCCAGCTGTATTTTCTTAGGCCGGCCAAAATCCATAATCTCATCCAAAGCCGCTCGCACAGTCCTGCCGGTAAACAAGACATCATCAACCAAAACCACAACCTTGCCGTTGATATCAAAATCTACTCTGGTTTCTCTGACTAAAGGCATAGGCCCTATTACAGTCAAATCGTCCCTGTATAAAGTAATATCAATTATTCCCAAAGGCAGGCTTCTGCCTTCAATCTCTTCAATAATTGCTTGTATCCTTTTAGCCAGAAAAACTCCGCGGCGCTGAATGCCAAACAAAACCAAATTATCCACGTCTGGATCCTTTTCCAAAATCTGATATGAAAGCCTTTTTAAAACTTTGGAGAAATCAGTACTTTTTAATATCTTCTGCTTCTCTTTATACATAAACCTTCTTTGTTTGATTGGCCACAAGGCAAAAAAAATCCCGCCTTCTGTATGCGGGAATATAGCATTTATCATCTTCATTCATACTTACAAACTCCTTCCCGGCCTCACCGGACCGGATTAAAGGCTGAAAATAATATACAGCATACCTTCTCCCCTGTCAAGAAATATTTGAGTATTGTCACTTAAGGATTAGGGATGCGCAGTTTTAAGGTGATTTAAGGTCTAAACCCAACCGCCTCGCTTTAGACCGTCAAGAAAAATTTCTCTTTTTTTATTTAAAACAATGGTATAATAATTTCGATATTTATCTCCGCAATAAGAAAATGCCCATAAGCCAAATAGGTAAAATTTACTGATATGTGGGAAATAGATGATAAAGATAATTTAACGTTTTCTGTAAGAAATCCCAATTCTTCAGCAAGCCTGCCTTATTTCCCTTTGACAAACCGCCAAGGCCTGCTATTTTCTGCAATATCGCCCTGGCTTTCGGGCCATATAGTTTCATCTAACGAAGCCTTTATTACACCGCCGGCTTCTATTGAGGACCTAAAAAATCCTTATAACACAAAGCATATCTGGCTAAAATTTAATAACCAGATATTTAATCTTTCCCCTTTAATAAATTCTAAGAATTCAACAGCGGTGCAAGCCGGGCTTTTGTGGCACAAATTAAGCATTGGCAATCCCAATTACCCTGTATCTGCCGAGATATTTTCTTTTATTCCGGAGAATCTGCCATTGGAAACAACTATTATAAAAATAAAAAACATATCTAAAAACACAATAAAAATTACTCCTTACATTGGCATACCTTTATTTTGCCGACCGGCTGAAAATTTAAGAGACCACCGTCACGTCACTTCCCTTTTAAACAGAGTTTTTCTCAAAGAATATGGAATAATGGTTAAACCAACTATGCGCTTTGACGAAAAAGGTCACTTTCCCAACACAAAAACTTATTTTGTGCTGTCTTATTTAAACAACCAGCAAAAGCCTGAGAAATTCTATCCCACATTGGAAAGTTTTACCGGCGCAGGCAGCCTTATTCATCCGCAGGCCTTACTCGATAACAAATTAGGGTATAACCTAAAAAACAAAATCCCCCAAGGCAAAGAAGCCTTTGGAGGGATAAAATTCAAAAAACAAATGCTCAAACCCCGGCAAAGTATCAGCATTCACCTTTTTATAGGCGCAAAAGAAAATTTTTCTTACCATAATATAATTAACGAAATACTGCCTGGAGCAAAAATCTCCAAACTTTTCCGGGAATCTAAAGAATCCTGGGAATTATACTCAAAAAATTTATCTGTAGATACAGGCGATAAATCCTTTGATTTCTGGATAAAATGGGTTCATATCCAGCCTGCCTTAAGAAAACTCTTCGGCTGTTCTTTCCTGCCGCATTTTGATTATGGGAAAGGAGGCCGGGGATGGCGGGACCTCTGGCAGGACTTACTGTGCCTGCTTATATTTTCGCCGAAAGAGACAAGAAAACAATTAATAAACAACTTTAAAGGCGTCCGAATAGACGGAAGCAATGCCACTATTATCACCTCTAAAAACGGTTTTATATCTGACCGCAATAACATCTCGCGGGTATGGTCTGACCATGGCGTATGGCCGTATTTAACTCTGCGGCTTTACATAGACCAAACTGCTGATTTCAACATTCTGTTCCGGGAAATACCTTATTTTCAGGACCATTTAATAAAAAGGTCCCGTGAAACAACAGATAAATACCCTGCCGGACTTCAGTTAAAAGACATCCGGGGCAAAATCTATAAATCTACTGTTTTGGAACATATCTTAGTACAAAATCTGATTCAATTCTTTAATGTAGGAAAACATAACAACACCCGGCTGGAAAATGCTGACTGGAATGATGGATTAGATATGGCTTATGAAAAAGGAGAAACTGCAGCCTTCAGTTGTATGTATGCCTATAATTTAGGGAATTTAGCCCAATTGCTTTTAAATATCAAAAAACGGACTGGGATAAAAAAAATAAAGATTTTGGAAGAAATAGTTGATGTTCTCTTAGATACGTTAACTGCTCCCATAAATTACAATAACCCGAACGAAAAGAACAAACTTCTAAACCAATATTTTGATAAAGTAAAATATAGAGTAAGCGGCAGGAAAATATCTATTCCTATAGAAAAAATTGCCTCTGACTTGCGAAAAAAGTCCCGCTGGTGGGCAGGGCATATAAGAAATACAGAATGGCTTGAAAATCCCGGAATTTTTAACGGATATTACGATAATTCAGGGAAAAGAGTAGAAGGGATAAAAAATAACAACAGCCTGTATTTAACTCTTACCGGCCAAACATTTCCTATTATGAGCAGAATAGCCTCTTTAGGACAAACAAAGATGATAATAAGCAATGTCAATAAACATTTAAAATTCAAGAATTTCTCATATAGGCTGAATACAGACTTTAAACATTCAGGATTAAACTTCGGCAGGGCTTTTGCTTTTGCTTACGGCGATAAAGAGAACGGTTCTGTATTCTGTCATATGAATGTTATGTTTGCTAACGCTTTATACAAACAAGGCTTTGCCCTGCAAGGTTTCAAGGTGCTTTACTCTTTGTTTCAGAACAGTTTAAATGCCAATACATACCCCCAGATCCCGGAATACTTCAACCTTAAAGGTGAAGGTTTATACTTATACCTTACAGGCTCGGCAAGCTGGTATATCTTAACTTTAATAACCGAATCCTTCGGCATAAAAAAGCATTTAGGCGATATAATAATTGAACCAAAGTTGTCATCTCAGCAATTTCACAGGAAATCTTCTCTTAATATCAAGATAACAATGGATAAAAAGATAATGGACATATGTTATAATAACCCTCTTAAGAAATCCTATCCTCATTATAAAATAGACAACATCACCATAAATGGAAAACCCTATCCTGAATTAATATCGCAAGACAAAATAACTATCCCTAAAGAAAAAACCAACGCTATTCTAGCCAGGGAAGAAAACAAGATAGAAATAGATTTAATTTAATTTGGAGTTTTCCCAAAAAAACTCTTAAGAAGTCACTTCCATAAACTCCGTTAGAGAACTCTGTTTTCTACCGGACAAAATGCAAAAAGGCACTGTTGCATAGCAGCAACATCGCCTGATTACAGCGATTAAGCATTGAGGACACTGATAAAAATACTAATGTTTTCAACCATTGCAATCTATATTTAATCTGTGTAATCAGGGATTGGTACA
>WFRI01000012.1 GCA_015486615.1 Candidatus Omnitrophota bacterium
ATCTAATTATACTCCCTATAAATTTCTTGTCAAGTCTCAATGTCAATAATATGTAATTCTTTCTTTCGTATCTCATTACTGCTGTCAAAATGAAGCGTTACGCTGCCAGGATGAACTTTCCTTCTCACTAACTCCCAAAAGTTCTGGTGCTTTCTAAAATACCTGATAAATAAATCTGCTTCAAATTCTGTTAATTCTATTTTTACTTTATGTTTTCTCATATTCCAAGCTCTGGATAATAAGGCTTTATTTCTGCCTCAATTGGCTGTTGCCATTGCGGCTCTCTGTTCCCATAAGAAAAGGTAAATATGGCATACCGCATTGCGTCCATTAGGTGGTCATTTTCTTTAACTGGCTCGTCTTTTGCTGGCTTGCCATCGTCTTCTTCTGGATAATGATATGTCTCTATTTCGTCTAAATGGTCTTTACAGGAAGAAAAAACATAAAACCTCTCGTCCCTGATTAACTGCTGGATATAACTTATGCCACCCTTGATGTCTTTTTTTACCCCTTTATTTACCTTAATTCCTGCCCGCCAGCATTCCTCTATCCTATCTGGTTCTGCTGGGTCCGGATATATGTCCCTATCAGCAACCCTATGCTCTTTTTGTTTTGCTTTTAGAACCTCTATTATCTCGGCAGTTGTTTTCTCTGTTCTTTTCCACTCATCAACTACATACCAAACATTATCGTATTTGTAATAAACTCCTATTGCGGCTGGATTCCTGAACCCCCAATCAACGCCGATTATTCTTGCTTCCGCTCTTGCTTTTATGTCATTCGGCTCTATTATCTGCTTCTGGGGTAAATCATAGACAATTCCTTCCATTTTCCTGAATTCTCCCATATACCGCCGGGCAAACTCTTCTGGTCTTAATCTCTTTTTCTCCTGCTCATAAAACTCCTTGCTAAAATACGGGCTATCAACACTTCTCCAGCCAAAAACAGATAGAGAATCATCAATCTTGCTTTTCCAGGGCATATAAAAGTCTCTATACAGCCAGCCCATATTATATGGCGTGGTTGTTATCATTCCCTGTCCACCAGTTGTTGAAACTCTGCTTCTTAGAATTGTCCAGACAAGGCGATTTACCTGCCCGCCTTCGTCCAGCCACCACCAGTTCAATGTCATTCCCTCCAATCCAAGCGGATTATCGGCAGAACGGATATACACAATTTCTCCCGTTGGAAGCAATAATTCTCCCTTCTGCTCTTTATAATACCTTCTCAGGGACGGAAACTCACTGAAAAACTTAGTCAATGTTGATTGCCTTAGTATCTTATAGGTCGGGGCTATTATTGCCCCTACGCCCTCTTTGGCATATTCCTGTATTTTTTTAGCCGCCCAGTAAGAACCTACAAAAGTTTTACCGCTCTGAACCCCAGCAATCACTGCTCCGAACTGGGTTGAAAAATTAAAAGCATTGTATTGCTCTGGAAAAAACTTAACCCTTTTTACTTTTTTGTTTTCCATCGTCTTTTTCTACCTTGATAAGAAATGGCAGACTATCTGCCTCTATCTTGTTCACTTCTTCCCATTTGTAGTTGTTTTTTAGATTAAAAATTGCTCCCGCCATATTCTTTCCCGTAAAAAGATACTGCTCGGCAAAATTCTCACACATCAGCTTTGCTTTTTTTATTGCGTTGTGAAATTCTTTCCTGCCTTCGTATTCCAATAACTGCCTCCTTGAAGTCATACCAATAGCCAATGCCAAGCCAGTAATGGTTAGTGGCTTTCCATTTTTTTCGCAGTCCTCAAAGTATTTATCAATCGCCGCTTTTAATTCCCTAACATCCTTAAATTTAAGCGGTCTGCCAACTTTTTTCTTTGTCTTTTTCATATTACTTTGAAAAACTTCATTACCAGCAGAAATAATCCGCCGGCAAGGAATATAATTAGCAACTCTACTGCCACCAATAGAAAGAATGCCAGCATTTCTTTGTCGTCATCCCTCATATCTTTGTCAATAGAACTACACCAACACCAAGCAATGCCAGCCCGATTATTATCTTGGTTATCTGAATGTATAATTCTACTTTATCCATTTTAACATCGGCTTTATTATGTCAATATATTTTCTTTCCCCCTCCATTTCCTGCTCTAAAAGGGAGATATCACGCAATATATTTGCCTTATTCTTTTTAAGCTCTTCTATTTCTACTTCTAGGTCGGCTTTTTGTTTTGCTAAATCTCGGAGTTTTTCCATATCTGCCTTACTTTCGGAACGTTCATCTGCTATTAACTTAGAGATTGTTTTTAGTTTTGCCTCTTTTTCTCCAATCTCTTTGTCTGTATCCTTTAATATGCCAACGGCGGCTTCTTTTTTAGTCTCCGCCCGCCATATCATTTTGTTTATCTTTCTCATTTCTGAGAATAAATACCTGTTC
>WFRI01000013.1 GCA_015486615.1 Candidatus Omnitrophota bacterium
TCCATAGACGACGGCGGCTCTACATTTAAGATGGTAGCAGGCCTTATAGCAGGAGGCTATGGCTGGATGCCTTCTTTAGGAGATTTGGTAAATTCCCTTTTTAAAGGCTTTGCCAGTGTGGATAAATTATATAAGCTCTTAGACGATGCCGGAAGAGTAAAACTGGCAACTCAAAAAGCGCTTAAAAAGGGAGAAGTCCCTCTTAAAGATAAAAACAACCGCCCCTTTAAAGAAAACCTTATAGCCTTCTTTGATGAGAATAATGAGGTTACCTACCTTGATACTTTTGAAGAACTGATAATAAAACTCTTAAAAAGAATAGTAGAATATACCCTTATCAACAAAAAAGGCATAGGCTATGGTAAAAAAACAACCTATATCTCAGATGACTTTGCCTATTTTGCCCTAAGTCTGCTTAATCTGGTAAGAATAGCCAATCCCTATTTTGAAAGAGGCATAATCCCATTAGACGGGGCAAGCATAAGGAATGTGCTATTGCTTGCTGCTATGGATTATACAGGGCTTATTGATATAGACAGCCCTGACTATAAACCCGGCTTGCGCCAGCCGCTTTTAAAAGACCAGCAGCTTCTTAACATATATCATAAAGCTTTGGAAAAATTAGCTGAGTTTGCTGCCATAGACAATGCCCGGATTAGCCTCTCGCATATGTTCCCGGCAACTGTTTATTGTGTGTATAAGGACAATACCATTCTAATAGAGGATGAAAAAGACAACAGCCGCTATGTAATAATAGCAGGTATTGACAAAGACAAAAAGAAAATTACCCTCTCTGTGCCTGCAAATGAGGCGGTTTACACCTTAAACAAAACAAACCCCCAGGAGAGTTTTCGCATCAAAAACAGCAGTATCTGCCTGGATGCAGAAATAACCAAAAACAACAATCTCTCTTTTAAGGTAAACAACTCCAAAATCATAACCCTAATAGAGCCAAAAAATAAACCTGATAAAAGCTATATTTCATACAACGGCAAAAAACACACCCTTGCCCAGGACGGAACCGGCATGGTGAGGTTTACCACAGGCAAAAGAGGCGTCTATACTTATAAGCCTTTAAGTGCAGACGGGGCAAAAGTATATATAAGAAGCCGCTTCTGCGCCATGCAGACAAACATAACTGAAACTGTCAACTACTCTAAAATAATAGACTTTGGCATAGCCTATGAAGCAGGCGAAAACGAAAACAAATACCTCAAAAAAGAAACTGTCCTTGACTCTAAAGGCAAAAAACAGCAGCGTATTATATATAGCCTCAGGCCTCAAAAACGCCTTAAGCCCAATAAAACCATACTGGATAAAATCAAATCAGAAAACACAAAAGCAATAGTTTTTGGCCCGGGTTCTTTGTTTACATCCGTTGGCATACACTTTTTTGCAGAAGGTCTGCCCCAGGCTTTGGCAGAGCGCCGCCAAAAGAATGATATTCCCATAATATTTGTCATGAACCCGGTAGTAGACAACGAAAGCTGCCAGTATACCCTTATGGATATAATCGCCTTCATCGAGAATAAAACAGGAATAGAGTTTGGCAGTATGTTTACCCATATTGTGCTTAATAAATTTGACACAACAAAATTAGAGCAGCGCTATAACAGCAAAACCAGCCCTCAGCCGGCTTGCTGGTATATAGACCGCCTGATAGACAACCCCAGGGCAATAACAGAGGAAGGCCTGGTTTATGTAAACTATCTGATTAAAAGATATGCTGAGCTAACCCATACCGGTGTGGCTGCCTTAAGCTCTCCTGATAAATACAGATTTACCATAAGAGACGACAACGGCCAAACACTTACCTTAGGCGGAAAAGAACAAACAGAACTTAACCTTAAAGAATACCTTACAGCAAAAATAGAACAGCTTCTTGATATCCTTTATCAGGAAGTAAAGCCTGAGATAAGGACAGACCCCGGCGCCGCCTCCAAAGAGGCCAAAAAGCCAAGAGGCCCTTTTGTCTATACTACTGAAGAAATAATAACTTTAAAGAAAAAATACCCTTCCCTTAACATATACCGCGACCTTTTCTTGGCCGGCATATATTTTGCCCCGCCCAGAGAAGCAGGCAAGCCGGCTGAAGCAAAATTAGGCTTCTTAGAGGATAAAATATCTTACACATTTAGTGAAATATTAGGAATTACTGACTATAGCCGGGTTTTAACAGATGTCTACAACGAAGTGGTAAAAGAATACTTCCCGCAGGAAAAAGACATCCTTGCTCCTTTGCCTGAGGTTTTTAAAAACTACCGCCCGGAAATAATAAGAAGGCTGCCCGGCAGGTATATAGATTATTTTGAACAGCTCTCTTTAGGAAGCTTTAAAAGGACGATTAAGGGGGAATATAGAAAGAAAAAGAATTCTTCAAGTTCTATAAAAACCAGCAGGAAAGTATCAGCTATATCAGGCCTTAAAAATACAGCATCCTCCAGTACTCTCTCTTCTAAAATTACAAAAGAAAGAATTGTCTCTTTAATAGGCGAATTGAATAGAAGGGGCATAAAGCCGCAGGTCTGCGGCCGCAGCCTTGAGAATTTTAGCAGTAGAGATTCTCTTATAAGGCATATACGCCAGTATAGCATTATCAAGAATATAGACGATATACGCCGTATTTTAGAATGGAAATTAAACATCACTTCTGATATTCAGTTTAACGCTAAAGCTGAACCGCCTTTAGGCCTCTCCAAAGAAACCGTCAATAATCCGTATTATGCCGCGAATGTTCTCTATAACACTGTCTTTAACCAGAAAGATTTTCTGGCTAAGTCAGATAAATCATTTAATATAGTTTTCTTCCGCTGCGAAGAAGGCGGCCGGCAATTAACTAATTTTCTTAAGTCCTTAGATAATGTTAATATTAAAGTAATCGTAAGCGCAGTTGACGACGGTGAGAGCTGGCGGCAGGCTGCTGAGGTTTTCAACGCTACCGGCATATCTACTGCCGGTAAGGCATTGGTTGAACTCAGTCATGATTACTCAGTAATCAGGTTCCTTAATTCCCGTATAGACGCCCCGCAAGAATTGCAAAGCCTTATTATGGCTCTTAAACATCTGGGGAACAAGGCGGCTCTTACTTCAGAGAATATGAAAGCTATCTATAAAAAAGGCCAGAGTATAATTGACCCTGTAAACTGGCAGAAGAACAATAACAAAACAAGGCTGAGAATATTAGCCGAATATTTGGAGGAATTTTATAAATTATGGGCAAAAGGGAACCCCCCCTTCTCCTTAGAAAATATGCCTTTGCGCAGTATGATTATAACCGGTGCTGCTTACTCTCTTGCAAAAGGCAGAATTCCTCAATGGCAGGATGCTATTGATGAGATTGGCAGGATTCTTTTATTAAAAGAAGGAAATAGAGTTATTATGCCCACAGAAGAAAGGCAGCATGTTATAGCCCTTAGAGAGGATGGCACAGTCCATTTATCCGAAGAAAGCCTTATTCACTATAAGACTAAATCTCCGGTTATTGCTATGTGGCTGGTAGATAATGTAGATAATAAAGAGTTTGACAGAGGAAAACTTATTAAAGAATTAGAAAATAAGGGTATAGCTTTTCAAGCTGTATCCGTCAGAGGAAAAATTCTTAAGGTAACTCCCTATTATACTGTCCCTGCAGAAGTTATGGAAAACTCGACCTGCAGAATAGATAAAGGGCAAATAGGTAAACTAATAGAGGTTATGAAAGATATCTCCTCAACTCAGGGCAAAAACAAGGTTTTTATTAAAGAAGACTGTAAAAAAGCAATAAAAACAGCTGATGTTATTATTTATTCCAATATACACTTAGAAAATAATATAGCCCCTGCTCTTATTGTTCCGGGAATAAAAGCGGCAATTGAGGAAAGCCTGGCAGTAAAAATAAGCCTTGAAGAAAGCCGGCAGAATTACCCTTCTTCCAATAAGGCATTAAAGAACTTAAAACAGTTTTACCGCTTTATCAATAATGATATGTCGCAGCAGGAGATTCAATTAAATGAGAATGCAGCTAAATATATTGACTATATACTTATCAGTTATTTTAAGAGTACAGATAAAGAAAAGGTCTCCAAGCATATTGCTTCTATTCACAAAAAAACAAAACGCAGGCTCAGCGCCCTATCCATAAAATCACACTATGAGGAACAAGAGATGTTCTCTACGGAATTAAAAAGAGCTATTGTATCTCTTTTAGGGATTAAAGAAGCAAAGTTTAGGATTTTTGCCAATAAGCTTGTTTTTGATGTTTACCTTAAGAAAGCGCAAAGTCTCTGGA
>WFRI01000014.1 GCA_015486615.1 Candidatus Omnitrophota bacterium
ATATTCATATTAGGGATAATTTAAGATATATTAAAAATTGGATGACCCAAGATGTGTTGATTATTAGCAGAGAAGAAAGCATCTTACTAATAACCGGGGCAGGCCCCGTAAAGCTTCGCCACGGGGCAGGTTGCTTTGCTGCAAGCGGGAGATTTGGAAAGCCGTAGGCTTCGGCCCACGGAGCTTCATTGTAATCTCTAAAAATCATATCCCAATTACATCAGGAGGGAATATGGAATACCGGAAATTAGGCAGAACGGATTATTTAGTATCGGTCATTTGTTTAGGCACCTGGGCCTTTGGCGGGGATGCGTGGTGGGGGTATCAGGAAGATAAAGACTCCTTTGCGGTTTTAGAGGAAGCTTTATCGGGCGGGGTTAATTTTATAGACACGGCTCCGGTTTACGGAAGGGGAAGGTCGGAAAAAGTTATTGGAGAATTCATTAAAAGAAATAACAACCGCCGGAAAATAACCTTAGCCACAAAAATAGGGCTTAGCTGGCAGGGGAGGAAAGTTTTTCCTGACCTTAATCCGGATAAAATGCGCAGGGAGATTGACGAAAGCAGAAAAAGACTGAACACAGATTACATTGATTTATATCAGGTTCATTGGCCGGATGAAAACACGCCTATTGGAAAGATAGCGGAAGTAATGTTGGAATTTCTGCGTAAAGGCTGGATTAGGGCAATCGGCGTAAGTAATTATTCAGTTGAGCAGATGAAAGAGTTTTTAAAATATGCTCCGCTTACTGTCCTTCAGCCTCCTTATAATATGTTTTTACGGGATATAGAAAGAGACATTGTGCCTTTTTGCCGGGAAAACAATATCTCTATAATTTCCTATACACCTTTACATAGCGGAATATTAACCGGCAAATTCTTTTTTAGCAATAAGCCTGTGCCTAATGACTTAAGCCGTCAAACCAAGCCGGATTTAAAAGAGCCCTTATTTTCTTTGAATAAAGAAATTTTGGCTGAGATTAAAAATATAGCGGATAAATACGGCAAAACTCTTACTCAGTTTGTGATAAACTGGAATTTTTCTCAGCCGGGAATAACTTCAGCAATAGTTGGTGCAAGGAAAAAGGGACAAGTGAGAGAAAACATTGGTTCTGTCGGCTGGGAGATTTCCCGGGAGGACCAGCGCAAGGTAAATGATATTTTGGGCAAGAGAGAAGAAAAAAAGCAAGTTTTTTCTATTTGACACTTTTCAGTAAATAGCAGCCAAAGGCATTTCTGGAGCGGTTTTTTGGCAGGAAGGGGCTCAGATTGTCCATAGCGGGTTTACCCCGTTAGAGGAGGCTGCCGGCAATGGTTTAATGCCTCTGCCAGAGGAAGCCGCTGAGGATTTTTGTTCTTTATGAGATTACTTAATGACAGAATGGCTTCACCTTAAAATTAGAAAAAAATGGTCTTGACAAACCCGACCAGCTTCCTACTGCTTCTAAGAATACCTGCAGTTTCACTTTAGCCAATCCCCAATGCCTTGCCCGATTACTCATCTTAGATGGATATCATAGCCCTGCTTGCTGCAACAACAGTTCCATTGCAACAAATGAGTGTTTTGCCTTCCTTCCAAAAAAACCTCTAAAACGCCTTTTATCTTCTTTGGATTTTTCTGAAATAAAAAATATTTTACCTTTCGGTATCAGGGCATTTAGAGGGGCTTTTTAGCCATTATAAGCATAGAGTTTATTACATCAAGAGCAAAAAATCTCTTGACAAGGTTTTTTATCTCATTTCGCAACAGGGCCGTAATAGCAAACAGCGCTATCTGTAGTTTTTTATTGTTTTTAATTTATGGTGAAATATTTTGCGTGATATAATATAAATAGTGTAAACGGAAAGAATATAAGTAAAGAGTGTCAAAAGAAGGAAATGGCAAATGAGAATTCTTATTGTTGAGGATGACAAGAAAATAGCGAGTTTTATTAAGAAGGGGCTTACAGAGGAACAATATGCTGTTGACGTATGTTATGACGGCGAAGAAGGTTTATATTGGGCAGAACAGAGCGATTATGACGTTATTATTCTTGATATTATGCTCCCTAAGAAAAATGGAATGAAGGTATGTAAAGAGCTTCGGGAGAATGGCATTAACAGCCCTATCATTATGCTCACGGCAAAAGACGCCATTAAGGACAAAATAAAAGGCCTTGACGAAGGGGCTGATGATTATCTTACTAAACCTTTTGCTTTCGAGGAGCTGCTTGCCAGGATAAAAGCGCTCTTAAGAAGGAATCAACAATATAAGACGGAGATATTAAAAGTGGCAGACCTTGAGTTTGATACTCTAAACCATAAAGTTAGGCGGGCAGGCAAAGAAATTATACTCTCGGGGAAAGAATACGCTTTGCTTGAATATCTAATGAGAAATAAAGGGAAATCGGTAAAGGAAACTATGATTATTGAACATGTTTGGGACAGAAATTTTGATTCCTTCAGTAATGTGGTAAATGTTTATATTCACCACTTAAGAGAGAAAATAGACAGAGGGTTTTCTAAAAAACTTATCCATACTATCCGCGGAGTCGGATATTTTATTAAAGATGATGAAGGCAGTGTTTAAATCAATAAAATTCAGGCTTACTTTGTGGTATGTAGGAACATTGGCTTTGATTGTTATTTCCTTTAGCGCGGCTCTTTATGTTAAACTTGAGAAAAGCCATGAGAAAAATATTGAATCCTCATTAGAAGCGATAGCACAAGGGCTAAAAAATGATATATCAGAGGCCCCTCATAAAATGTTGCAGGACATTCTTGATAAAGAAAAGGAAAGAGAAGTTCCTTTAAACCCTGTTTATATACAAGTTTTAAAAATTGGCAGCAAGCCTGCCGGAGAAGTTGCCGCAAAGTCTAATTTGCTCAAAGGCAAAACCTTGCCGTTGTTCAAAACCAAAAGACTGGCTGAAAATGTTCCCTTATTCAAAACAATCAGCGATAAAAGTATTTATCCTTTTCCGCTAAAGGTTATTGGTTTACCCGTAAGTATAGGCACAAATAAACAGTATCTTATAGAAGCCGCCTCGCCTCTCCGGAAAGAAGACGATGCTTTGGATGATTTAGTAGAGGCTCTTTTTGTATTAGACCCTGTATTATTAATCGTAGCCTTATTGGGCGGGTATTTCCTTATACAAAAAACTCTTACCCCTGTCAGAAATATAGTATTATCAGCAAAGAAAATAACTGCTGAGGACCTTTCTCACCGCATTGAAGCCGTTGACACCAAAGATGAAATAGGAGAGTTAGTGGAGACTTTTAATGATATGATTTCCCGGCTGGAGAAATCATTTATACAGATAAAACAATTCTCAAGCGATGTTGCTCATGAGCTGAAAACTCCAATAACAGCAATTAGGGGTATGTCCGAAGTAATTTTAAGAAAGGAAAGGCCAAAAAAGGAATACATTGATGCTTTTAAGAACATAGTAGAGGAAACAATAAATATGCAGGTAATTATAGATAACTTGTTATTCCTTTCCCGGACAGAGGCTCAGGATGTTAGATATTCTTTTAAGACAATTGCGCTTGATGAAGTTCTTCTTGAAGTTTTTGAAAGTATGGAGATCTTGGCCAAAGAAAAGAAAGTGCGCCTTATTTTGAGCAGATTACAGCAAGTTAGCATTAAAGGAGACAGAAATCTTATAAAAAGGCTTTTTTCTAACTTGATTGATAACGCTGTTAAATATACGCATAAAGGAGGAAAAGTAGAAGTATTTTTGGAAAGAAACGATAATTTCGCCCGCTTCAGCGTGAAAGATACAGGAATAGGCATATCAAAAGACGAACTGCCTTATATCTTTAATAGATTCTACAAAGCTGATGAAACAAGGCACCGGGACGGCGGGGGAAGCGGCTTAGGCCTCTCTATTGTCCAGAGGATAGCACAGCTTCATAAAGGCAGGATAGATGTTGAAAGTATCCCGGATAAAGGCTCAACCTTTGCTGTATTCCTTCCTATCCAAGATTAAAAATTTTTAATCTTACCTTAATCTTCATTTAACATTCTTGTTATACAATATACGGGAAAATTTATTACGGATGTTTACCCCGTTAGAGAAAATTAATCAATATTAGAAATTTATCTCTACAGGGTAAAAGAACTTCATTCTCTAACGGGGTTTGCTTTTTATAATCCTATTCGTTTCGAGCCTTCAGGCGCATAATAAACTTTCTTTATATGAATATATTCTTTTGTGTTAAAAATAACACCTTACCCTGTCAGAAATTTTTTCTAACGGGGTTTATTTAAGGCAGAAATCTTAACGTAAAGAAAAGAATCTCTTTATGGTTTTAAAAAATTCTGATGAACACAGCAAGAACAGTTTATCTACAGCCCAGGGCCCGGGTATTAGCACTGCGTTTTGGGTTATATTATCTTTTGTTGTAGCAGCCTATATGATTTTTATGCACCTTGGCTTGCTGCCTTTAATGAACCCGGACGAGGGCAGGAATGCTTCAATTGCGTGGGAAGTGCAGAATTCCGGCCGCTGGCTGATACCAACTTATAACGGCCTCCCCTATCTCGATAAGCCAATTCTGTTTTTTAAGACAGTAGCAATGTCTTTATCGTTGTTTGGCCATAATGAATTTGCGGCCCGCCTGCCTTCAGCGCTCTCTGCTTTAGGAATTCTAATAATGGTGTTTTTATTCTGCCGCCGCGAATACAGCCTGCGCACCGCTGCATTTTCTGTTTTTGTGATTAGCACAGCACCGTTGTTTTTCGGATTTTCCCGATGCGTTATCTTCGATATGCTTTTGGCTTTTTTTGTCTGCGCTTCGATATTTGCGGGATATTTTGCCGAAAAAGCAGAGGGAAACATACGGCAGCGCTGGTATATTGTCTACGCGGCGATGTCAGGAATTGCAACTTTAGTCAAGGGGCCTGTTGGATTTATACTGCCTATTTTGGTTCTAACTGTCTTTAACTATCTGGATGGGCGCAGGGAGGCAGTTCGCCGCCTGTTGTCATGGAAAAATTTTCTGATTATGTCAGCAGTAATTATGCCGTGGTTTATCGGCGTTTCGATACTGCATCCGGATTTTCCTTATTATGGTTTGGTAAAAGAAACATTTTTGCGGTTTACTACCAATACGTTCCACCGCTCCGGCCCGTTTTATTATTATCTTCCGGTTATCTTTGGCACATTTATCTTTTGGAGCCTGTTATTGCCTGAAATGGCGATAGTTTTCTGGCGGCAGCGCAGAAAGATGCTGTCCGCTGACCGTTTATTGTCTGTTTGGACGGTAAGCGTTATTTTATTTTTCTCTCTGTCACATTCGAAACTTCCCGGCTACATTCTTACAGCAATAATCGCATTGGGAATTTTGACTGCTCGCATTTTTGATACCGCGATGGGGCCTGCCGGCAAAGCAGAAGCAAATGTCGTGCGGCACGGGAGTTTATTTCTGTCTATTATCAGTATAGTGCTTGCGGCGGCATTGATAGTTGTTCATATGAGGCCGCCGTTTGTTGATACCTGGTTCCGCCGCATCCGTAATCCGGCAGTATTACAAAGCATCCGCATTTTGACATTGCCGCTATTCTTACTGTTTATTGGGATGGCAGTCCTTGCTATAAGAGGGATAATTCATCGTAATATAAAGACAATGTTTTTCGCTTTTCTTATGCTTCCTGCTGCGGTTCCTTCTCTGGTTCTGCCGGCGGCAGCGCCGACTCAGTTTTACCGCTCCGGACGCGGCTTAGCAGAGAAAATCATTCAGGGAGCAGACGGCGCTGAAGTTGCGTGTTTGCGCTGTTTCCCTGAAGGGATAATATTTTATCTTAAACGGCCGGTTACAGTATTTACTGCTGATTACGGTTCTGAAATCAAAAGTAATTATATTCCTTTCTATTTATCTAAAAAATCCATATGGCCTCAGCATATCAGGCGTGTTGAAGATTTTAAGTCTTGGATTGCACACCGGCGCAAGCCTGTTTTTTTGATTGTAAGAAGCGGCCGCAGGCCGCGGCTTAATGCCATTGCAGAGAATTATCATAAGCCGATGCAGTATCTCGGCCAAAATTATTGGGGAGTTTTACTAACTCCTAAAGGAGAACGTTAATATGTGTGGCATATGCGGTATTGTTTCTTTGCAGAACGACAGCACTGTTTCAAAATCTTTCTCTTCTTCTCACCTTACGCCGATGCTCGAAAGGCTTTCTCACCGCGGGCCGCAGGGCCGGGGCATAAACATTTCGGGCAGAGCGGCTCTGGGCGCACAGCGTTTAGCTATCCGCGGACTAAGTGACGGCGCGCAGCCTCTTACGGATGCGGACAGCGGCGTTGTTGTTTTATGCAATGGAGAAATTGATAATCATAATGATTTGCGTGCCTGGTTAGCACAGCGCGGCAGAATTGTCCGGCATGCATCAGATATTTCAGTTCTGCCGGCATTATATCTTGAATTAGGCGAAGAATTTGTCAATAAACTCAGGGGAGTTTTTGCTGTAGTAATTTGGGATCCGCGGAATCAAAAATTGATTCTTGCCCGCGACCGTGCGGGAGAGCGTTCATTGTTCTTCATTCGGGAAGGCAATTCTATCACTTTTGCTACAGAGTTATCCGCACTGGCTGCGGGGCTTCCGCATAAAGCAAATATAGACGAAAGGGCCATCGCCAGTTATCTTTCCCGAGGTTATTTTACGGCTCCATCAGCGCCGTTTTGCGGCGTAAAAAAAGTTCGTCCGGGAGAGATTATTATTTTTTCTCCTGGCCGGACGCGCCAAATACAATATTGGCAGTGGCCTGCAGCAAAAACTTTTAAAACTCCTCCTTCGTTTGATGGATTTGATTATATCTTCCGGGAAGCATTTCGCATTCAAAGCGAGATTGACGTAGATTACGGATTTTTTTTAAGCGGCGGCATTGATTCATCTCTGATTGCGGCAGTAGCGAAGAAAATACGGCCTGAAAGAAAGCCGTTGTGTTACACCCTGCGTTTTTCCGAGCCTTCCTATGATGAAGGCAACTTTGCCAAGAGAGTAGCCGGCCTTATAGGGTCTGATATTATTTCTGTAGAAGTCAAGCCGGAAATGTTTCCCGAGGAACTTAAACGCCTTGTCTCAATAACCGGCGAGCCGCTGGCTGATCCGGCATGGATTCCAACAGCATTGTTATCGCGCCGCGCCGCTCAGGATGTAAGGCTTGTTTTTTCCGGTGAAGGAGCGGATGAACTTTTTGGCGGATACCCTACTTATCCGGGAGCAATATTGGCTGTATATTACAACCGTCTGCCGGTGTTTCTGCGCCGGGTTGTGCGCGAAATTGTTGAAACCCTTCCGCCCAGTGAAAGAAAGGTGCCATTGTCATTTTTGCTAAAGAAGTTCGTTAAAGGCGGGGAAATGAGCCCTTTTAAGCGCCATTTGTTCTGGACAGCAAATATTCCTTCTGATTTGTTGATGAAATTAGGCATTAAACCAGCCGCAGAAAAGGTTCTGCCTGAAGGGTCTATTATTGATTTAGCCCAGCTTTATGATTTTGAAACCTCGCTTGCCGAGGGGCTTTTGAGCAAAGCAGATAGAGGCGGAATGAGTGCTTCTTTAGAGATACGGTGCCCTTTTCTGGATTATTCAGTTATAGATTTTGCGGCGTCACTGCCTCTGCGCTGGCGGGTAAATGGTATAAAGACCAAAGTTTTTCTGAAAAAATATGCCTTGCGCTATCTTCCGTCTGATATTGTTTACCGCCGCAAACGAGGGCTGTCTGTGCCGCTGGCAAAGTGGCTTCGCGGGCCGCTGCAGAGTTGGGCAAGGAAGAAACTGAAATCCGGCCGGCTGGAAGAGGCAGGCGTATGCACAGAAGCCGCTTTGTCTCTGATGGATGAGCATATAAGCAGGAAGGCTGATTATGCGCGGCCGTTGTGGTCTTTGTTGGTGCTTGATGAGTGGCTGATATGGAATGCTGAGCAGAAAGATATTCCTGAGGCCGCGGCTCAAAATAGGATATTATGACGGGTTTATGGATTGCACTGGGCTTTTTCGGCCAAGCGCTGTTTGGCCTGCGGATTGTGGTGCAGTGGGCAGCCAGTGAACGGGCAAAGCGCTATACCGTGCCGCCTTCTTTCTGGTATATCAGCGTGCCTGCGGGGGCAATTTTGCTGGTTTATGCTGTTTGGAGGCGCGACCCTGTTTTTATTTTTAACGAGGCTGTTTGCCTTGCAATCTTTATCCGCAATATTATTATGCTAAAGAGGCAGGCTTATGGCAAATAAGCAGATTGTCTTCACTATTATTGTCTTTTTATCCTTTGTAAATATTTCATCTGCCAATGCACAGAAGATATATACCTTGAAAGAATTAATTAACATAGCAGAGAAAAATAATCCTGCTTATCAATCGCTTAAAAAAGAACTTGAAGCCAAGAAATGCAGCCTCTCTATCGTTAGAAAATATCCTAATCCAGTTTTATCTTTTGGCTCAGATTACGGGAAAAGCACTGATACAAAAGGGAGAGAATATTCGGTTTCTTTAGAACAGCCGATTGTTACTGCAGGGAAAATAAAATATAAGATAGAAAGCAAAGCGGGAGAAATCAGAGTTGAAAACCAAAGGCTCAGGCAGGCAAAAGAAGAATTGGACTTCAAAGTCAAGGAGGCTTTTTACAGAATTTTATATCTTGAAACTAAACTCAGGTTTTGTAATGAGAATATTCACTCTTTACAAAAAATATTATCTCTGGCAAGGAAAGGATTAAATTCAACTCAGGCGGAATTTGCTGAATATAAAATAAAATCAGAAATCCTTCAGGCAGACAACGAGAAGGAGAAAACAATTCTTGATTTAAAGGATACTAAAG
>WFRI01000015.1 GCA_015486615.1 Candidatus Omnitrophota bacterium
ATCCGGATAAAAGATAAAACCTTCCTAAATAAAAAAGATAATCTTTATTTTTAGAAAACTTTTTTTCTACGGCTTCTAACACGGAAAGTCCGTTATCAATATTGCCGTTATCTTTATACACTTCGGCTATGCTGAGGATTTCTTCTAAGGAGAGTTTTTTGTAGTTCTTAGGCAGAGAACTGCTGATTTCAGAAGGCCGGCTGTAATAACCATTTATAAAGGAAGAAAAATCAAAATCTGCCCAGGTATTTAAAGAAGAAGAAATGCAGAAAAAAAATAAAACAGCGGTCTTGAAAAACATCTATCCTTTTCTCAGTTTTAATCTAAACATGGCTTGTTCCGATGTCGAAATCCGAAAGTTGAGTGTCGAAAGTCGTAAATCCAAAATGTAACCTTCGACCCATGGCATACAACGTTGGGCATTTACCCCCGAGGCGTCTAAAAACACATCAGTGATTTTCTAATGGCAACCTGCTTTGTGGTGCGCAAAGCGGACTTTACGGGATAATTTTGCATTTAACCTACTAACTCAAGCGTTCAACTTTTCTTTCACTATTTTGCTAAGCAGGGAAGAATCTATCCTATCTGCGTAATCTGAAAGCACAGTTTTCATTACCCTTCCCATATCTTTCATAGAATTTGCCCCGATATCCCCAATAACAGAATCGACTATTTTTGCAGTCTCATCCCGGCTTAATTGCTGTGGTAAATAATCGGATAAAACTTCTATTTCTTTTTGCACTTTGTTTTTATCCTCTTCTCTGCCGGATAACATTTGTAAAGTTTCTTCTAATTTCTTCTTTTGTTTTTTTATAACCCCCAAAGTTTCTTTATCGTCTAACTCTTCTTTTTTTAGCACTATCTTTTTGTTCTTTATTTCCGATAGAAGAAAACCCAATACATTTTTTAAAAAAGTGTTTCTTGCCTTAAACGCATTGATATAATCCTGGTAGATTCTTTTCTCTAAAAGCATACGGCCTCCTATTTTATCACACATAATACATCTGAAGGCAGAATATCAGTGCCTTCTTCAATGTTTATCTCTACTACTTTGCCTTTTTCTGGAGCGGGCACAGTAAATACAGCCTTGTCGGTGGAAATTTCTACCAAATCAGCCCCTTTTTCAACTATATCACCTTCTTTGACAAACCAGAAAGTGAGCACGGCCTTTTCTATATTTTTCCCTAAATCCGCAAGTTTTACTTCCATAAAACCTCCTTTAGTGCTACTTTGTCATACGGAAAAGTGCTAATAATATTAGAAACACTGATTTAAACTAATCTAAACCTAAACTTGCTAATCTACTATCCTGCGGCTTATTTGTTTTGCCCTTTTAAGTGCAGACAAGACTGCTTTTTCAACTGTTTTCCCTAATTCTGCCTTTTTGAACTCTTTTAACCCTGCTTCTGTAGTGCCTTTTTTGGAAGCGACTTTTTTTACCAGTTCAGAAAACTCCATTCCGCTTTTTTCTGCAAGCAGAACAGAAGCCACAGCGGTTTCTAAAATCAACCGGCGGGCTTTTTCTTTGTCAAACCCGGCTTTCTGAGCTGCCTTCTCTAAAAGCGCAAGGAAATAATAAATATACCCGGGCCCGCTGCCAGAAACTGCGGTTATAGCGTTAATTTCTTTTTCTTTTACTTCTAAAACTTTGCCTAATCCGGCAAAAATCCTTTTGGCACTGCTAAAGTCTTTATTAGAAACATTTTTATTTTTCGCCATAGCAGAAATACTTCTCTGAACAAATGCCCCTAAATTAGGCATAACCCGGATTATTTTTGTATCTTTGCCCAAAAACTTTTCGAGCCGGCTTATAGGAATGCCTGCGGCAATGCTGATTAGGGTTTTATCTTTTAGAGAAAATCTTTTTAGTTCTAAAAGCAGGCTGTCTATATCCTGGGGCTTCACTGCTATAAGCAGAATGTTAGAATTCTCCGCCAATTCTTTTAAGAATTTGGCTGTTTTGAATTTTGCGATCTTTAGTTTTGCTTTGTCTTTATCAAATACCAGCACTTTGGCTTTTGGGTATTTGTTTTTATACCCTTGGGCAATTGCTGAACCCATATTCCCATATCCAATAATACCTAAATCTGCCATTACGCTCCTTCCTTTAAGGCTTTATCCGCAATATCTCTGCGGAAATGCATATTTTCAAAATTTATCAAACCAACAGCCTGGTAGGCTTTTTCTTTTGCCTGTTTTAATGTTTCGGCTGCAGCAGAAACATTAAGCACTCTGCCTCCGCTGGTAATAATCTTTCTGCCTTCTGTCTTTGCGCCGGCATAAAATACTTTAACCCCTTGTATCTTCTCGGCATTTTCTATGCCGGTTATTTCTTTGCCTTTTTCGTATTTTCCCGGATACCCTCCGGAGGCTAAAACTACAGATACGCAAAATCCAGGACGCCAGTTAATTTCTGCCTGACCGAGTTTGTTTTGGGATATCTTTAAAAAGATATCCAGTAAATTGCTCCTTAATAAAGGCAAAACAGCCTGAGTTTCAGGATCGCCAAACCGGACATTGAATTCTAAAACATACGGGCCTTTTTCAGTAAGCATAAGTCCGGCATAAAGCACTCCCTTGTAAACACAGCCTTTTTTCTTCAAGCCTTCAATTGCCGGTTTTAATATTTTTTCTTTTACCTCTTTAAATGTTTGCCTGTTTATTACAAAAGCCGGCGCATATGCCCCCATTCCACCAGTATTAGGGCCTTTGTCTTGGTCAAATGCCTGTTTGTGGTCTTGGGAAGGCAGTAAAGGAATAATGGTTTCTCCGTCAGTTAAGGCTAAAATTGAAGCCTCTTGGCCGGAGAGTTTTTCCTCAATAATTATTTTATCCCCGGCACTGCCGAATTTTTTATTTTCCATAATTTCTTTTACCCCTTCTAATGCCTGATTTTTGTTTTCTGCTACAATAACTCCCTTGCCTGCGGCTAGGCCGTCGGCCTTTATCACTAAAGGTTTATTCTGTGAATTTATATATTCTTTGGCTTTTTTTACGTCAGAAAAAACTTCAAATTCAGCAGTGGGAATATTCATTTGGTGCATTAATTCTTTAGCAAAAACTTTGCTGGCTTCTAATTGCGCGCATTGTTTGTCCGGGCCGATTATGTTAAGCCCGCGTTTTCTGAATTCATCAACAAGACCTAAAACCAAAGGCAGTTCCGGACCGACTATTGTCAAATCTATGTTTTGCTTTTGGCTAAAGTCAGCCAGTTTCTCAATTTCGGAAGGTTTTATATCTATGTTTTTCCCTAAAAACTGCGTGCCTGCATTTCCCGGAGCAGAAAACAATTCTTTCAGCAAAGGCGACTGGCTTATTTTCCAAGCCAGACAGTGTTCCCTTCCGCCGGAACCTACTATTAAAACTTTCATAATACTACGGCTTTAGTTTTGCTTTTTATAACTTCGCCAATAACAAAGACTTTTGAGTATTTAGACAGAAACCTGCGTGCTTTTTCTGCGTATTTATTGTCAACTGCAACTATCATCCCTATACCCATATTAAAAACCGAATACATCTGCTTTTTATTTACCCCGGATTTTTCCTGCAGTAAAGAAAATATCTCAGGCACCGGCCATTTTTTAGAATCAAACACAAATCCCAATCCTTCGGGCAGGACCTTGGTAAGTTTGTTATAAAATGCCCCGCCGGTATTGTGGCTGATTGCATGGACATACCTGCCTATAGGAGAATTTAATAAGGACAAAATTTCTTTTGTGTATATTTTAGTGGGAGTTAACAGAGTTTTGCCGTATTTTTTTATATCTTTGTTTCCTAAAACCTTTCTTACTAAAGAATAGCCATTGGAATGTATTCCTGAAGAAACCAGGCCTAAAATAGTATCGCCGGCTTTAAGTTTTTTGCCGCTGACTATTTTATCTTTGTCAACAATACCTATGCAAAAGCCTGCTAAGTCATATTCGCCGGGTTTATACATTCCCGGCATTTCTGCCGTTTCTCCGCCAAGGAGAACTGCCTGTGCCTGGCTTAAACCTTTATTTATGCCTTGCAGGATTTCTGAAAGCAGTTTAGGTTTTAACTTTCCGCAGGCTATATAGTCTAAAAAAAACAAAGGTTTTGCCCCGCAGCAGATTATGTCATTTACATTCATTGCTACTAAGTCTATGCCTACTGTATTATGGATATTTAATGCCTGGGCAATTTTTAGCTTTGTGCCCACTCCGTCAGTGGAAGAGACTAATACAGGGTTTTTGTATTTCTTAAGTATTTTGGACAAATCAAAAAGGCAGGCAAACGCCGAAAAATCAGCCAGAGTTTTATTTTTTTTCAGGGCAAAAGATATGCCTTTGACAAATTCTTCCGCCTTTTGAATATCTACTCCCGCAGATTTGTAAGTTATGACTTTTTTGCGTTTCATTTTTCCAGTAAAAACTTGTCAGCCCTGCTGAATTTTACCGGATACTTACCGGTCCAGCAGGCTGTGCAGTAATTATTAGGCTTATGCTTAAAACAGGAAAGCATTCCTTCTACGCTTAAATAACCTAAACTGTCAACTTCCAGAAATTTTTCAATCTGGTTTATATCCATATTGCGCGCAATCAACTCTTTAGAATCAGGGAAATCTATACCATAGAAACAGCCAAATTTATGCGGAGGACAGGATATACGCAAATGTATTTCTTTGGCTCCTAACTGTCTGAAAGTTTTCACTCTTATTTTAGAAGTAGTGCCCCGCACTATAGAATCATCCACAATCACTATTCTTTTTCCTTTAATGATTTGTTTGAGAATATTAAACTTAAGTTTAACTCCCAATTCCCTCTTATCTTGCTTAGGCTGAATAAATGTCCTGCCAATGTAATGATTGCGGATAATGCCTATCTCTAAAGGGATTCCCGATTCCTGAGAAAATCCTAATGCTGCGGAGGTTCCGGAGTCCGGCACACCAATAACCATATCCGCCTCTGCCGGACATTCCTGCGCTAATTTCCTGCCTAATTTTTTCCTGACCATATGCACAGTCTCTCCAAATATCAAAGAATCCGGCCGGGAAAAATACACGTGTTCAAAAGCACAAAAGGCATAATTGGTTCTAGAATTGCTGAATTTAATACTTTTTATGCCGCCTTTATCGATTTGAACGATTTCTCCAGGTTCAACATCCCGGATATATTCGGCGCCTACCAAATCCAGAGCAGAAGTCTCTGAACATATAAAATAAGCACTGCCTTTTCTGCCTACACACAAAGGCCTAAACCCTAAAGGATCACGAACGCCAAAAATCCCCTGTTCGTTAATTATCAATAAACAGTAAGCACCTTTTATTTTTTTCAGGGCGTAAAGTAACTGGTCTGTAAAACCGCTTTTTTGCGAGCGCATCATAAGATGCAGAATAATCTCTGAATCTGAGGTGCTTTGAAATATTGCGCCTTTTTTCTCTAAATAATTCCGCAATTCCAGAGAATTCGTAAGATTGCCGTTATGCGCTAAGGCCAACGAGCCTTTGGTAGAATCTACAAATAAAGGCTGGACATTCCTTATTGCCGTAGAGCCGGTAGTAGAATAACGCACATGCCCAATTGCCTGGTATCCAGAGAGTTTTTTTATGCTTGTTTCGTTAAATACATCACTTACCAGGCCCATCCCTTTTTCCTGTTTGAAGGACCTGCCGTCGTAAGCCGTTATGCCGCAGGATTCTTCTCCTCTATGTTGAAGAGAATACAGTCCTAAAAAGGTTAAATAGGCTGCCTGCTGGTCGCCAAAAACCCCGAATAGCCCGCAGTACTCTTTTATCATTGCTTAAAATAGTTTACAGCATTTTCAAATATCTTCCTGCCAAAAGGGATAATATTTCTTTCTTTCTGCCAAAAAGGAATGTGCTCCTTAAATAAATATCTTTCCGGATGCGGCATAAGCCCCAAGACTCTGCCGGTTAAATCAGTTATACCTGCTATATTATACATAGAACCGTTGGGATTAAAAGGGTAAGATTCTTTTACCTTGCCGGTTTTGTCCGAATACCGAAAAATTATCTGCCGATTTTCCTGAAGTTGTTTTATCTGCTCTTTTTCCGCATAAAATCTGCCTTCAGCATGGGCAATCGGCAGGCAGATAGTTTCCGGCAAGCCTTTAAGCCAAATGTTACAAGCAGTTTTGTTAATTTTATCCCGATTTATCTCTAAATATACCCACCTGTCTTCAAATTTTCCAGAGGTATTGGCAAGCAGCGATATTTTTTGCCGAAACCCGCAGTCAGGCAGAATCCCGGCTTTTACCAGTACCTGAAATCCATTGCATATACCTAAAATTATGCCGCCTTTATTAAGAAAAGCGGAAATTTCATTTTTCAGCCAAAATTTTATTTGGTTAGCCAGAATTTTCCCCGCAGAGATATCGTCTCCATAAGTGAATCCTCCGGGAAAACAAAGTATATTGAACTCTTTCAACCCTGCCGGATTCTGCTTAACCCTGTTTATATGCCACAGATAAGACTTTGCCCCGGCAATTTCAAACGCCAGTTTAGTTTCTAAATCGCAGTTTGTGCCGGCTGTTCTTAAAATAAGAGTTTTTACCATAATATACTTTTACCAGTTAGAAAAAGTTTTCCGCCAGTAAAAATCAAGTTCTTCCCCCGATAAATCCGCAATAATTTTAGAATTTAAGCCGTATATCCTCAAGCCGGGTTTTTCAGACACACAGCCTATAATCCCATAATCAAAGCCTGCAAACTCCTGTTCAAACTTCTCTCTGTTTTCCAAAGATACTTCTGCTACAAAACGGGAAGGAGTTTCTGAAAATAAAACATAATCATCTCTTTTTTCTCCGGAAAAAGGTATTTCAGCAGTAAAAATATCTGCTCCTAGATTCGAGCCTAAACACATTTCCGCCAGAGCCACGGCTAAGCCTCCGTCTGAGCAGTCATGGCAGGATTCTATTATTTTCTGCCTGGCTGAAGAATAAACTTTTTCATAAAGCCGGCGGGCTCTTTCAGGAAAAACCTGAGGCAGGCGGTTGTCTGCGTTAATATTTCCGGATATTCTCAAATACTCTGATCCGCCCATCTCTTCGCCGGTCCTGCCTAACACATAAAGCAGATTTTTTTCCTTTTTAAATACGCAGGACATACAAGACTCTTTATCTGGGAGGACGCTTAAAGCAGAAATAAGCAAGGTTGCCGGTATAACAATTCTTTCGCCGGATATTTTAAACTCATTATAAAAACTGTCTTTGCCGGATATAAACGGCACCTTATAGGCTCTGGCAAAATCATAACAGCCTTTGGCTGTGCGCACTAAATCCCCTAAAACTTTTTCGTCTTCAGCAGAACCTAAACAAAAGTTATCCAGCATAGCAGTATGGTTTATATTGCCTCCTGCCGCAGTTATGTTTCTTAAAGCTTCGTCAATAACCAGCCCGGCCATAAAGTAAGGGTCACAGTCAGAATAAAACGGATTTATGCCGCAGGATATTGCTAAAAGTTCTTTTTTGGAAAACACAGGCTTGATAACTGCTGCGTCAGCCGGCCCAAAATTTTCGCCCATTAGAGGTTTTATAAAAGTCCCTGCCTGGACTTCATGGTCGTATTGGCGGATTATCCATTCTTTGGAACAGATGTTATAAGAAGACAGCAGTTTCTTTATTATTAAATTGTAATCGGAAGGGGCCGGTATTTGTCTTTTTATGATTTCAGGCTTTACCCAAACTGCTTTTTTCTCTATTTTCGGAAGTCCATTATACAGAAAATTCATATCCAGGGAACATACATTTTCTCCCTGATAGAAGAGTTCTAATTTTTTTGTATCAGTTATCTCGCCGATAACTGCATAGTTTACTTCTTCTTCCTGGAATATTTTATCAAGCGCAGGCAGGTTTTTTTTGTCTGCAACAATAACCATTCTTTCTTGGGATTCAGATATCCATATTTCAGTATAAGACAGCCCCTGGTATTTTAAGGGGACTTTTTCCAGATCAACTTTACAGCCCCATTTTTGGGATATTTCGCCTGCTGCGCTGGAAAGCCCGCCGGCTCCGCAGTCAGTTATTGCAGAATAGAGATTTTTATCCCTTGCTTTTATTATGGCGCTGGCAAGTTTTTTTTCTTCAATAGGACTGCCTATCTGCACTGCAGAAGAAGAGACTTCTGTAGATTTAGTATGAAGTTCTGCTGAAGAAAAAGTTGCCCCGTGTATTCCGTCTTTGCCGGTTTTGCCGCCGGCCACAATAATTACCTGACCAGGGCTTATTTCTTTGAAACATTTATCTTTAGGAATTAAGCCAATATTGCCGCAAAAAACAAGCGGATTGCCCAAAAACCTTTGGTCAAACAAAACTGCGCCGTTTACTGTGGGTATGCCCATTTTATTCCCGTAGTCTTTTACTCCTTCTACTACCCCCTTAATTATTCTTGCCGGAGCCAATACTCCTTCGACAGCAGGAGTGTTAGGCTGAGCAAAGCAAAAGATATCAGTAGACGCTATAGGGTAGGCGCCTTTGCCTGTACCTAAAATATCCCGAATAACCCCGCCAATTCCGGTTGAAGCCCCGCCAAAAGGCTCCAATGCTGAAGGATGATTGTGAGTTTCCACCTTAAAACAGACATTATATTGAGAATTAAATTTAATAATTCCAGAATTGTCTTCAAACACAGATACGCAGTAATCAGAATTGAGTTCATTGGTAACTTTGGCAATTGTGTTTTTTAATAGATTAGTTATCTTTTCTTCTTTCAACAGGTTTCCCCGGCTGTCTTTTTCCCGGTAATGCAAATTTCCCCGAAAAGTTTTATGGACGCAGTGCTCGGACCATGTTTGAGCCAAAGTTTCCAACTCGCAATCAGTAGGACTGCGGCCTAATTTCCTGAAATATTCCCTTATGGTTTTCATTTCAGCCAAATTCAAAGATAGGCCTTCTTTGCCGATTCTTTCCAAATCCGCATCTTCTGCATCTAAGAGATTGACCTTAATTAATTTAAATTCATAGTTTTTGCCGCTGAATTCATCTAAGGTTTTTAGCCGGGAATATTTAGAATAACTTACTTTATGCTCAATTAAAGGATTAAAAAGAAATTTTTCTATATCAGAAAACTCTTTCTCTTTAATTCCGGAAACCTTAATCCTTCTGCCAGTGCGGGCAAAACTTACAGCATTTCTTCCCAGCATATCAGCAGCGGCGCTTTTTACTGACTGAGAGACAGGGTCAGTAACTCCAGGATTATAGACTATTTCTATTTCGCAGGGGCCGGGCTTACGGCCTAAGAAAGAATAAAATACTTTGAAACCTTCATTAAAAGGGTCAACTAAAACCTGCTTGGCAATGGACTCGGCTTCTTGTTTTGAAATACTGCCTTCTAAAAAATATATCCGGCGGAATTCAACTCCTGCCTGTTTATACCCCAAAGAGGCAAAAATTTTTTTTATAGACTCAGCCTGAGGGTCAATATGCCCCGGCTGGATAAAGATTTCTACGCGGATTAACATAAAAATTATGCAATACCTGATTTTTTATAAATAGAATTTATATTTCTGAGGTAATAAGCCGGGTTAAAAAAGTCTTCTATTTCCTTTTGGGAGAAAAACTTGTTTATTTTTTTGTCCCTTCCCACGGCGTCTTTAAAACTTAGTTTTTTCTCCTTGGCTTCAAGGGCAACAGACTGCACTAAATCGTAGGCTGACTGCCTGGCAATGCCTTTGTCCATAAGTGAAACTAAAATCCTTTGAGAGTAAATAATTCCCTTGTTTTTGCCTAAATTATTCAGCATATTTTTAGAATCAATCCGCAGGCCTTTTAACACTTCTAAGAATTTTATCAGCATATAATCCAAAGCAATCGTAGTGTCTGGGAGAATAACCCTTTCTGCAGAAGAATGCGAGATGTCCCGTTCATGCCAAAGGTTGATATTTTCAAAAGAAGCCAGCATATTTGCCCGGATTAAGCGGCTTAAGCCGCAAAGCCTTTCACAGATTATCGGGTTCTTTTTGTGCGGCATTGCTGAGGAACCTTTTTGCCCCTTATAAAACGGCTCTTCAACTTCCTCTACTTCAGTACGGTGAAGATGCCTTATTTCTGTAGCAGCCCTTTCTATTGTAGAAGCAATAAGCCCTAAGATTGACAAAAAGTAAGCGATTCCTTCCCGGGAGACTATTTGCGTAGAAACTTTTGCCGGCTTTATACCTAATTTCCTACAAACATACTCTTCCACTTTCGGGCTTATGTGAGCATAAGTCCCTACTGCGCCGGAGACTTTGCCTCTGCAGGCATAATCCAGGCTATTTTTTAAAAGTTTGTATTCGTAGTTCAAGTCATTGTAAAGATAAACAAATTTTAAGCCGAAAGAATATACCTCAGCATGAACACCATGTGTCCGGGCAACACAGACAGTGTTTTTATATTTAAGCGCATTTTTTTTAACCTGCGCCAAAACTCCGTCTAAATCTTTTAGAATAATGCCTGCGGAATCTTTTATCTGCCAGGCTAAAGTTGTATCTAAAATATCAGAAGAAGTAATACCTTTGTGGATGTATTGGGAATCTTCGCCGATGCTCCGGCTTAAGTTGAGTACAAAAGCCACTATGTCGTGATGGGTTTTCTTTTCTATTTGCTTGATTTTGTCAATGTTTATTTTCGCTTTTTTGCGGATATTTTTTGCAGATTTTAACGGGACTTTGCCTAATTTTGCCAAGGCTTCTACCACCAGTATTTCTATTTCCAGGAAACGGTTGAATTTAGAAGTCTCAGACCAAATACTGCCTATTTTTTCCGGAGTGTATCTTTTAATCACTTTTATCTCCTTGGTATAATTTTGTAAGAAATGGTTACACGGATTAAAATCAAAAATCAAATCCCGAATTCTTATATATAATAAGGTATCGGAGCAAGTATCAAAATGACACATTCACCCCGTTAGAAATTCCAGAATTTAAGCAACTTTTAAGGATAAGATTTCCCACCCTTTTTTTCTAAGATTTCCAACAGGGTAAAAAAGCAAAATTGTAATATATCTTAAATCTTTTTGCATCTTGATTAGCTTGCTTACCGGCACCCACCTCGGGAGCGGGACTCTTTCCACTCCCGAGGTGTCCAAGGCACGTCAGTGCTTTTTAGCGGTAGGCAGATATAATAGCAGAACAAGTTTAAAGCGTCAATCTAAATTTAATGGACGAATTGAGCAAACCAATCCCGGCATTGCCTTTCGTTAAGCCATACTCAATGCCGCTATCATTCGAAAGCCAATGCCCAGCGTCGAAAGTCCAAGGCAAAAGCGTCCGACATCCAACTTTCAACATTGAACATCTTCTATAGAGCATGCCAGTGCTTTTTTGGCGGCGGATTTTTTTACTTTATGATTAGCTGCCAATCAGTCTATTGCCCAGAATCTATACCTGCGGCAGATCTGAGGAGTAATAACTATATGCCGGTCGGGTGCTATTCTTAAAGCCTCATATAAAGACAAATCAAAAGTATAAAGCTCCATTTTCCTCCCAAAACGTTCTTTTATTTCTTCTATAACTTCAGCAAAATCAGAATCTCCTGATATAAGCGCGGCCGTATCGTAATGGCCGGCCATGGCTTTGGAATACATATCCAGGGCTATTTTTACATCCAGGCCTTTTTGTATCCAGGTCCCGTGAACTTTTACCAGCCGGCCTAATTTTACAGACAAAGAAGGTATGCGCAGTTTCAACTCTTTCAGATAATCATGCTGTTCCTGATAAGTCTGAGGGTTTTCATCTTTGTTAAATTCTGCCGAATAATAATAACATCTTGCCAGTTTTCTTTTCCCGGTTATCCAACTAATAATATTCTGCCAGTTTATATCTTTACGGTTAATATACTTACGGCTGCTGCGCATATCTTTTATTTTCTGGACAACATATTCAGCATCAATAAAAATCATAAGTCTTTCCATAATAAAAACCCTTTCTTCTCTCAGCTATATCTTATACCTCACCCCGTATCTTTTAGTTACTTTACGAAATTCTTTTAACAGCAGTTTTGTTATCCTGCCGGGTTTTCCGCTGCCGATAATTCTCCCGTCAACAGCAATAACCGGGACAATCTCCGCGGCTGTGCCGGTTAGAAAACATTCGTCGCTTATATAAACTTCATGCCGGGTTATGACATGCTCATTTGTGGATATTTTCAATCTTTTGGCTATTTCCAAAATTGTATCTCTGGTAATCCCCCGCAAAGTCCCCATACATTGCGGAGGAGTATAAAGCCGTCCATCCCTGACTACAAAAATATTGTCTCCTGTGCATTCAGCCACATATCCTAAAGAATCAAGCATAATCGCTTCCTGATAACCGCAGTTAATTGCTTCTATCTTGGCTAAGATGTTGTTTAAATAATTCAAAGACTTAATCTGCGGATTTAATGCTTCCGGTAAGTTCCGGACAGTAGGAACAGTAATTATTTTAAGCCCCTGCTTGTATAACTGCGGGGGGTAAAGAGATATTTCATCAGTAATAATTATCACACTTGCGTTGCCTATGCATTTGCGCGGGTCCAAACCTAAATCTCCTTCGCCCCGGGTTATTACAATCCTTATATACGCGTCTTTTAATTTATTGGCTCTTAAGGTCTTAATAACCTCTTCTGTCATTTGTTTAGGAGACAAAGGAATATTTAACATAATACTTTTAGCAGAATTAAACAGCCTTTCAATATGTTCTCTCAGTTTAAATACCAAACAATTATAAGCACGGATACCTTCAAATACACCATCTCCGTATAAAAGCCCGTGGTCAAATACGCTTATTTTGGCATCTTTTTTATCTACCAGTTTCCCGTTCAAATAAACCTTCATTATTCCTCCTCTTGTAAAAAGGCACTAACGTGCCTTTTTGATTTAGATTAAGGTGTCTCTAAATCCTCTCAATCTCAACCTTGACCTTGACTTTAGCCTAATTCCTGCTTTCCCCAACGATCCTGCCTGCTTCTATATTTAACACTCTTTTTGCGTCTTTGGCAAGTTTTAAATTATGCGTAGCCATAACTATCGCAGTTTTTACCCGGGAATTCAACCTTTTCAATATCTGACGGATAACTTCAGCCGAGTCTGCGTCTAAATTTCCGGTAGGCTCGTCGCAAAAAAGCACAGCCGGCCGGTTAATTAACGCTCTTGCCAAAGACGCTCTTTGTTTCTCACCGCCGGAAAGCTGAGCAGGATAAAAATCTGCCCTGTTAGTAATGCCTAATTCTTCCATAATCGGCTCTGCCCAAAATACAGCTCTCTTTTTAGACAGGCCGGAAATCAAAATCGGCAATATAATATTTTCTCTGACTGTAAGTTCCGGCAGGAGATGGTAAAATTGAAAAACAAACCCTGTTTTTTTATTTAAGAACCTGCTTCTTTTTGCAGAAGAGAAAGAATAAATATCCTCTGAGTCAAAAAGAACCCGTCCTCTGCTGGGTTTGTCTAAGCCTCCTAAGATATGTAGAAGCGTTGACTTGCCTGCCCCGGACGGCCCGGCCAAAGCCACATAATCCGCTTCTTGTATAGTTAAATTTACTCCCTGGACAGCAACAATAGAATTCCCGGGCTCGAAAAACCTGCGGCTGATATTTTCTGCTCTTAGCAATACCTTACTCATACCTTAACGCCTCAGACTCAACAATTCCCGCAGCCTTTACTGCCGGAAATAAACTAAAGACAAAACTTAAAAACAACCCTACGAAACCCACCCATAAAATATCGCTGAAGTTGACCGCCGCAGGCAAATAATTTAACCCGTAAACACTGCCGGGTATTTTTATTATCTGGTATTTTTCTATAAGCAGAAGCACACTTACTCCCAGCCCGGCGCCAGTAAGCACTCCTATAATCCCGATAAACACCCCCTGTAAACAGAAAATAACCCCTATTCTGCCCGGCGAAGTGCCTAAAGATTTTAATATCCCGATATCCTTTGTCTTCTCTACTACTTTAACCGTCAAAGTTGAGAATATATTAAAAGCCGCTACTAAAATAATAATGCTTAAGATAAAAAACATAGTGGTTTTCTCCAGTTTAATTGCTGAGAACAATGCACGGTTATTATCTGCCCATGTCCTTACAGCCAAAATCCGGGGAATATCCTGCTTTAAAATCTTCAGTTTTGCCTTATGAGCAGAATTAATACTATCTAATACAATCCCTATGCCTTTCACCGAATACTTATCCGCAAAAAAATCCCCGCTTTGGCCCAAAGGCAGAATAACTAAAAATCTATCCACATCATACATTCCCACTTTAAATATACCCTTTACTAAAAACTTGTACTCTTTAACTCTTTTTTTATTCTTAGAATCAATTATATACAGGTAAATAGGTTCTCCCGGGCCAACGCCTAATTCATTAGCAGCCTCTTCGCCGATAAAAGCACCTGACGTTAGGCTTCTGTCTTCTTTTACCAAATATTTAGCCAGCCTGTTTTTTATCCAGGGAGTAAACTCCACGCCTTCTGCCCGCACTCCTAAATAATTAAATTCGTCTTTTTTAAGGCCGGCTTCCCTGCGGCTGAAAATAACTGCTCCTTTTACGCTTTTTTCTACAGATTTTACTTTTTCCAAAAGAGACTGCGAAGGGAAACCTTCGGTAAAAACCTCAATATGGTAACTTAAACTGACAAGTTTCTCCTTCAAATCCCGGCTAAACCCTGCCATAACCCCCAAAACCACAACCACACTGAAAACCGCTATACTTACGCCAGTTATAGAAATAAAGGAAAGAAAGAAGATATGGGAATGCCTGCTGCCAAGGAAATATTTCCAACTAAGCCAAGGTTCAAATCTCATTCTCAGGCCTTAATAGAGGAAAAAGGATGACTTCTTTTATGGAAGTTTTGCCTAAAAGAAGCATTACCAAACGGTCTATGCCTATTCCCAATCCTGCTGCCGGAGGCATAGCATATTCCAAAGCCTCCAAAAAATCTTCGTCTATTTTTTTAGGCAGTTGTTCTTCTGTTTTTAAGTTTTTTAAAAGTTTTTCCCTCTGTTCCCGGGGATCGTTCAACTCTGAATAAGCATTTGCAACTTCCATACCGGCGACAAAAAGTTCAAATCTTTCTGCTATATAAGAATTATCCTCTTTGGTTTTTGCCAGAGGCGACATCCATGCGTAAAAATCAATAACAAACACCGGTTCTTTGCCATAATATTTTTCCTCTATCAAATCTTCAATAAGGTTGATTATCTGCGAGCGGGAAAGGTTCTTTTGAATATTCAGTTTTGCTGAAACTTTCTCAATAAAAATATCTGAAGGATCACTGTATTCTACGCCAAAATCTTTTTTTAAAGTATCCGCCAGAGAAAAAATTCTGAACTTGCGGGAGAAATCTATCCTCTGGCCGCCAAAATCAACTTCCATACTTCCAAACAAATCCTGCGCCAGGCTTCTTATCAAATCTTCAGTAATCCCCATCATATAGGAATAATCCTTATAAGCGGCGTAGGCTTCCAGCATAGTAAACTCAGGATTGTGTTTAACTGAAATACCTTCATTGCGGAATGAACGGTTCAATTCGTAAATTTTGTCAAACCCGCCGGTTAGAACTTTTTTTAAATATAACTCCGGGGCAATTCTCAAATAAATGTCTATATCCAAAGCATTATGATGAGTTATAAACGGCCTGCCTGCCGCACCTCCGGGTATAGGCTGAAGCATTGGAGTCTCCACTTCTATATACCCGCGCTGGTCAAAAAACTTGCGGATATTTTTTATTATCTGCGCCCTCTTCTCAAATATCTCCGCAGCCTGACGGTTGGCTATCAGATCCAAATATCTTTTTCTAAACCTGCTTTCTACATCTTTTAATCCGTGCCATTTTTCCGGCAAAGGCTTTAAAGATTTAGACAAAACTGTAAATTCTTTAACTAAAATTGTAATTTCTCCTGTATGGGTCTTAAAAAAATCCCCTTTTACTCCGATAATATCGCCAATATCAACAAATGACTTAAACTTTCCAAATTCTTCCTCTCCCACAATATCTCTGCGCACATATATCTGTATTTTATCTGTAGCATCAGACAAATCGCAGAATATACTTTTGCCATGCTCTCTTTTAGTAATCAGCCTCCCGGCAGAAGACACATTTCTGCCTTCCTCAAAAGACTGCTTAAGCCCGCGCAAAGGCAAAAGTTTCTCAAAACTGCGCCGGGCATAAATCTTTTCGCTTTTTTCCAATTGTGCAAGTTTCTCTTTCTTCTCGTCCATAGCCTTGTTTTTTTAATCAGACATTTTAAGCACTGATTCCGTATCTATAAATTTTACATTATTTTTCCTAAATTGCAAAAATGTCTTATCTTTTTCTTTAATGTTTACTTCCTTTACAGCGTCTTCGACTACAAAAACTTCATCTACTTCTCCGGCCAAAGTTAAAACTGCTTCCTTTACACAATACTCTGTGGCTACACCAAAGACATAAACTCTGCAGGGAAAAATAATATCCAGCAGTTCTCTTGCCGCAGGCACAGTAAATAAATTCAATGCATTTTTCTCTATAATAATTTGAGCATAACTACCCTTTATCTGCTCTAAATATTCCCAGGAATACTTCCTGCCTAAAGACAGAGATATATATTTTTTAAGAAGTGTTTCTTTAAGTTTTTTGCTCCCCCTACTGTTTTTAAGGCAATGAGCCGGGAACTTTTCAAATTCCGGGTCGTTCTTTTTATGAGAGTCTGCTGAAGAAATTACTAAAATACCTTTTTCTTCTGCAAATTTTAATAACCTCTTAATTTTGGGCAGGATTTCTTCTGAATGCGGGACATAAAGTCTGCCTTCAGGGCTTAGAAAATCAAACTGGGTATCAATGTCAAAAAACACAGTGCTGCACTGTAAGGCCCTCTTAGATATTAAACTGCGGACAGAATTTATCTTTTCCTTTAACTTAGGCTCTAAAATTACCGGATATTGGAAGCCGTCATTTAAATCCTTAAGTTCCTGAGGCAGACTTGATAAATTTTTAAGGACCGACTTGCGCAAAGATTCCAAATCCGGGAAATCTGTTGTAACTTCGCCTTTAGCCATCACTTTTTTCAGCAGGCCGCGCTGGTAATTAGAGCCCTTGTCTAAATAAATAGTATCTTTCTCCATAACCTTCCGGCCAAAAGACCTTATTACCTGCTTGGCAAAAGGAAGGCTGGATTTTTTCTGGCTTAATTTCATCACCGGCAGGAAATTTTCATTAAAACGTCTTATTCCGCAAATCTTATAAACCGCATCTGTAAAAGGCAAATCAGAAGAAACCCCCATATTAGTTCCTACGCCAAAAGCATCTATAGGCGCATTGGCGCTTATAAGTTTTTTAATTTTATATTCGTCCAAATCCCCGGATGCCAGAATAAGAGTATTAACCAGCCCTTCAAAGTCTAAAACACTGCGGATATATTTGCTTTGCTCAATTAAATCCCCGCTGTCAATTCTTACTCCTAACAGCCGGGATTTATAATTCTTTTTCAAATATTTGGCTATATGCACAGCATTATTTAACCCATTTCTTAAATCATAAGTATCAAGTAATAGAATCGCCTTTCCAGGAAATTTATCCACAAACAGTTTGAAAGCTTCAATTTCCCGGGAAAAACTCATCACAAAAGAATGGGCCATTGTGCCCACTACCGGTATGCCGTATAATTTCCCGGCTAAGATATTAGATGTTCCGCCCGCCCCGGCCAAATAAGCTGATTTAGCCGCAATTAACGAAGCCTCTCTGCCTAATGTCCGGCGCAGAGAAAAATCATAAATTTTCCTGCCTTTAGCCGCTAAAACAACTCTGGCGCTCTTAGTGGCCAAAGTGGTATGGACATTAATAATATTCAGCAAAGCACTTTCTAATATTTGGGCTTCTATCAAATCCGCTTCTACCCTAAGCAAAGGCTCTCGGGCAAAAACAATACTGCCGTCGCTTTGGCTGAAAATATTTCCGGAAAACTTAAATTTTTTCAGATAAGCCAGAAAATCTTCAGAAAATAATTCTAATGAACGCAAGAAAGATATATCTTCCTGAGAAAACCTTAAAGACTTCGCATAATTTAAAGCCTCTCTTACACCAAACAGCAGGTAAAACGGCCTGCGGCTGGAGCGGATAAACAATTCAAAAACCGCTTTGATATTTTTACGGCGTTCAAAATACACCGAAGCCATAGTTAATTCATACAAATCAACCCAGAGCCCGGACGCCAACTTTTTGCTACTTGCCTGAAACATCTTTGAATATTTCTTTTACCTCATCCATATCAAGATAAAATTCCCGGCCCACTGGCTTTCCATTTTTTAGATAAATAAGAGTAGGTATGCCAAAAACACCATATTTACTAAAAAGGTATCCCTCGTTGTCAATAATAATAGGGCATTTCAGATCGTATTTTTTCTTAACAGCCAAAACCCTTCTTTCAGGTTCTCCGGCATCTATTAAAAATATTTTTATGCCCTCTTTTTTCATTTCTATCTGCTCTTTTTTTAAATTGCCCATCTGCTGGACACAATGCGGGCACCAGCTTGCCCAGAAAAGCAATATAGCCTTGGGATTTTTATAAATATCCTTCTCAAAAATAACATTCCCGGCTAAAGACTGTAAGGCATATCCGTAAGATAAATTAGCCGCAAGGATAAGCCCTAAAAAAAACAGAAATATTTTCTTAAACATCCCTAAACCTTTCCTTAAAAAACCCTGCCCGCTGAAACAAAAAAGTACTCAGCAACTAAAATAAAAGTTATACCTAATATTTTATTCACTACACGGGAAAAATTTCCTGCTCTTAATCTGTTTAATATTTCCCGGCCCAAAAAAGCCGCCAGAAAAAACAGAAACCCTACGCCTAAAGAAAAACTAAACAACACCACAGCCCCGTAAACTATATTTCTGCCTAAAGCGATTATTGAAAGTATAGCGCCTAACACAGGAAATATACAGCCGCCTAAAGAAAAAGCGCTCAAACATCCCAGCAAATAAACGAAAAACAAGCCTTGCCTACGTTTAAACATCGGGTTGAAACTAAAATAAGGCAGGTTAATCCAGCCTAGAACAGATAACCCCAACAGAAGCATAATATTGCCCATTGCTAATTTTACCCATAAAGAATTTGAAAACTTTCCGAAAATTCCGCCAAATGCCGCTGAGACAACTCCCAAAACTGTATAAACCGTAGCAATTCCTAAAACATAAACTGCTACTGCCAGAATAAATTTCTTCCTGTCGGGATAATTTCCGGATAAAACTGCCAGAGTTACCGGAACTAAAGGCAGAAAACAAGGCGAAAACCCTGCGGCCAAACCGGCTCCAAAAGCCAAAATAGTGCTTAAAATAAAATTGTTCTGCAGTGCCCGGGTAAAAAAATCAAGAAATTGTCCCATTTTATCAACGCCTTATTTTTATTTTTAACGGCAGGCTTAACCGGGCAGTATAAACCCAAAAAGCCCTGCCCTGCATCCAAACTTCTTTTACTTCCTTTTTAGAATAATTAATGTCAAAATATAAAGGTATATTCTCCCTATTACGGGTTAAAACCGAAATTTTATTAAGCCTTAGCCCTTTCTCATAAAATTTCAGAGCCGCAACTACACCGCCAGCAATAATTCCTGTGCCGCAGGACAAAGTCTCACCTTCCACACCTCTTTCGTAAGTGCGCACAGATATTTTTTCAGCAGTCAATATTTCCACAAAGTCAACGTTTGTCCCTGCAGGTGCAAATTTTCTATGCCGGCGGATTTTTCGGCCTACTGCTTCCACATCTATCAGATCTAAACCGCTGACAAAAACTACTGTATGAGGAACGCCGGTATTTATAAAATTGACTTTTATTTTTCTGTTTTTCAGGACCAAAGGCAAATCCAGTTTAATATCAAAAGGCTTAATAGATTTAAATTTAACTTCATTCCCGGAAACTTCAGAATCAACAATTCCGGCTAAAGTCTCTATTTTAAATTTCTTCTTTTTTGCCAAACTTGCCAAATATAAAGAGAAACAACGTATCCCGTTGCCGCACATCTCAGCCTGGCTTCCGTCAGAATTAAAAATCAGCATTCTGTAGTCTGCTTTACGGGACTTTTCCACTACCAAAAGGCCGTCGGCGCCGGCCGCTGTCCGCCGCGGGCATAAATTTTTGGCTAAATTTTGGTAATATTGTTTAGGTTTAGGCTGCTTTACACAGTCAACCAAAACAAAATCATTGCCTGAGGCCTGAAATTTATGAAACAGCAATTGTTTCATACATCCACCATTATTTCCTTAGATATCAAATCCTTATAAGACTGCCTTCTGCCGACAAGAAAATACTTATCTCCTTTTACAATAACCTCCGCAGGTTTACAGCGGGAGTTATAATTAGACGCCATAGAAAACCCGTAAGCCCCGGCGCTCATTACTGCCAGCAAATCTCCGGGCTGGCAGTAAAGCCGCCGGTTTTTGCCTAAGAAATCCCCGCTCTCGCAAACAGGCCCAACAATATCAGCCAAAGGAAGAGCAGAAATACTTCTGCGTTTTACTACCGGCAGAATATTATGGTAAGCGCCGTATAATGAAGGCCTGAGCAAATCATTCATTGCCGCATCAGTAATTATAAACAGTTTATTATTCAATGATTTTTTCAGATAAAGAACCTTAGTCAAAAGCACTCCGGCATTGCCTACAATAAACCGCCCCGGCTCTAAAATTATTTTCATTCGGGTTTTTCTTAACAAAGGGACTATTGCCTTTGCTAAAGCAGAAGCGGTTTTCGGTTTTTCTCTGTTATAAACAATTCCAAATCCGCCTCCGATATTGAAATATTCAAGCCGAATATTTTTTTGTTTCAACCTGCCCAAAAGATTCAGGATTTTATTAATAGCCCGGACAAAAGGCTTCTCAGAAGTAATCTGCGACCCGATATGAATATGCAGGCCCTTTATTTCCACAAAAGGCAAATTCGCCCGGCTTAATATAATCCTTTCAGCCTCAGGCAGAGGCACCCCGAACTTAGTCTCTTTCCTGCCTGTAGTGATATATTTATGAGTTTTAGAATCCACATCAGGGTTAACTCTTATACTTACAGCGGCTTTTTTGTTATGCTTTGCCGCAATATCATTTATTCTCTGCAATTCAGATAAAGACTCCGCATTAAACATAAATATTTTCTTTTTTAAAGCATATTCTATTTCCTGGCTGGTTTTGCCGACTGAAGCATAAACTATCTTTTTATAAACACAGCCTGCTTTCTCCGCACGGAATAACTCTCCTCCGGAAACTATATCCAGGCCCGCCCCTTGTTTAATAAGGGTTTTGAGAATGGCCAAATTAGAATTTGCCTTGACAGAATAACAAATAAGGGGATCTACCAAAGAAAAAGCCTTTTTTAACTCCTCAAAGTGTTCTATTATAGCCCTGTGGCTGTAAACATACAAGGGAGTGCCAAATTTGCCTGTTAGAGTCTCTAAAGGCGTATCTTCACAATAGAGTTTTTTCCCTTTATACCGAAAATAATGCATATTACTCCTTTGGCAATATTTTTACCAACTCTTCTTTATCAAGAAACTTATGAAACTTTTTAAGGCCAGATGCGCTTATATCTTTTATTTTTATACTTTTATGACGGCAATAGGCCATAAGCCGGCCAACTGCATAATGCGCCTTGGAAAAACTTTCGCCTTTCCTCACCAAATACTCAGCCAGGTTAGTAGCATAAAGAGCATCGTCAAACAGAACATTCTTCAACGCCGCGGCGTTAAGTTTTACTTTTCTCAGCATTCCCGAAAGCAGGCCCAGTTCTTTTTCTACTATTTCTAAAGATGAAAACAAAGGCTCTTTGTCTAACTGCATATCCCGGTTATAAGATAGAACCAGCCCCTTCATCATTACTAAAACAGAAATTAAATTCCCGTAAACCCTGCCAGTATAACCTCTTGCCAGTTCCAGAAAATCCGGATTCTTTTTCTGCGGCATAAGCGAACTTCCTGTGCAATATTCTTCCGGCAGCTCCAGAAGGTTAAATTCCTGGGAAGAATAAAGAATAAAATCCCCGCTCAGCCGGGAAATATGCATCTGAATAATAGAAAGCACGCTTAAAAACTCTACCACATAATCCCTGTCCGCAACAGTGTCTATAGTATTACCTGAAGGCTTTATCTTTGCTCTAAGTTTGGGGAAAAGTCTCTTTAATGCCTGTCCATAGGCTCGGCCGAGCAACACGCTTCCTGCCAAAGCCCCCGCACCAACAAAAGCATAAATCCTGTTGTAAAAGTTCTCCAGCCTGCGGCTGTCTCTTAAAAACATCTGCCGGTAAGCCAGAATATAACTTGAAAACTTTACAACTTGTGCCCTCTGCGTATGAGTATAACCGGGAAAATTATAGTCCTTGTATTTATCCGCCAAAAACTCCAAACTTGCAATAACCTCTTCTATCTTCAGGCCGACAGTCAAAGAATGTTCCAGACAATACATCCTCTCATCAAAACTCACCTGGTCATTCCTTGACCTTAAAGTATGCAGTTTTTCCGCAGCCTTGCCGGCTTTTTTCTCTACTTTCTTTTGAATATAAGTATGAATGTCTTCAATATCCAAAGAAACATCTACTCCCTTCTCTTTAATTTCTACCAAAACCGTCCGCAGAGATTTTGAGAGCGAATCTAATTCTTTTTTACTTAGAAATCCTTCCAAATATAAAGCCTGAATATGGATTAAAGAATGCAGAATATCAAACTCTGCCAGTTTATAGTCATACTGCAGAGATTTTTCAAATTCAAAAAAACTTTTATCTATATTTTTCTTAAACCTGCCGCCCCAAAGTTTATCTCCCATAAAACCTCCGAATTTACCTGCCTGCTTTGTGACCGCTAAAAAAACGCTAGCTACCGCTAAAAAGCGCTTACGCGCTTTGGACACCTCGGGGGTGGAAAGAGTTCTGCCCCCGAGGTGGGTGCCGGTAAGAATCATATTGCCTTTTCTACTTCAGAAATAAATCTGCCTGCACTTTCCAGCCAGTCACCAACGTCTTCTTTTTTAAACTTTACCATATCTTTATAATCCGCCTTCTGGCGAAACTCAAACATTTTTGTATAGAATTTACCCAATTCCTTATTAAGCAATCCTTTGTTTATAAATTCTCTGTTAAACACAGCCAAAACTCCTGAATGTTTAGAAGAACTTAGCCCTTAGCCAGCAATAGAGCGGTAACAATGTAAAACACAGCGTAATAAATTCTGTTTACTGCAGAAAACAGCCGCTCCTGCCTTAAGAGAATCTCTGCATCTTTTAAAGTTTCCTTACTCCGCCTTATCCTGTAATTAAGCAGTTCTCTTGTCTCTTTCTTCATATTTTTACACCCTCTCTGGATATATTCTGGTAAAAAGGCATTGCCTTAGCCAAAGAAGAATTTAAAAATTTTTCTTCCTCTACAACCATTCCAAAGACTACATCCTGCTTTAAACCTACTTCAAATCCAATTTCAAATATTTTCTCTTCAGTTTTTGTAGTAACTTTCTTTAATATTACTAAAACATCTATATCAGAAAATTTAGCTGCTTTATTTTTCGCCTTTGAGCCAAAAAGGATAAATTTCGCGTAAGGAAAATCTTTCAATACTCTCCTCTTAAATTCTCCTAAAGATAAGTTATCCTTCCTGCTAATCTTTATGCCTAACTCTAAACTTTTCATCTAAACTTTCTGTCCAACGTCCACCGTCGAAAGTCCAATATCAAAAACATCCTATATCCAACATGTGACTCTCGACTTTGGACATATATCTTTTTTAAGTAGTAGTTAGCGCTTCACCTTTTATATGGCATTCCCCAAATATTTATAAACCCTTCAGCCCAACTGCGGTTAAATTGGTCTTTTTCCCCATAAGTGGCCAAAGATTTCTTATACAGAGAATTTCCTGAATACCTTGACACAACAGATATATTTCCTTTAAAAAGTTTTAGCCTGACTTTCCCGGAAACCCTGTCCATCAGCCGCCAGACAAAAGCATCTAAACCTTTCTTCAACGCAGAAAACCAAAGCCCCTGATAAACTAAATTTGCATATTTCTCCGCAGCAGTTCTCTTAAAATCTAAAGCCTCCCTGTCCAAAACCAGATTCTCTATTTCCTGCAGAGCGAAATGCAAAATCCACGCCCCGGGCGCTTCGTATATTTCCCGGGATTTAATTCCTACAGTCCTATTTTCAATTAAATCTGTCCGGCCTATACCATGTTTAGCGCCTATTTTATTCAACCTTTCAATCAAAAGGACAAAATCCATTTTTCTGCCGTTTAACTTTACCGGCACACCTTTAGCAAATTCAATCTCCACATAATCCGGTTTATCTGGAGTATTTTCTATCCTGTTAACTAAAATATAAGTGTGTTCCGGAGGTTCTTTTGCCAAATCCTCCAAAACCCCTGCTTCCACACTTATACCCCAGATATTTTTGTCTATGCTGTAAGGTTTTTCTTTCGTAGTTTTTATAGGAATTTTTTTCTTCTTTGCATATTCTATTTCCATCTGCCGGGAAGTAAAACCCCATTCTCTTAAAGGAGCAATTATTTTAAGCCTTGGAGCAAGCATCATTACAGTGAGGTCAATTCTTACCTGGTCATTCCCTTTAGCACTGCACCCGTGGGACACAAAAGAAGCATTTTCTTTTTTAGCAATATCAACCAGATATTTTGCGATTAAAGGCCTGCCCAGAGCCGTGCTTAAAACATACTTATTCTGGTAAACAGCACCGGATTTCAAACAAGGCAGAATATACTCCTGCGCAAATTCTTTTCTTAAATCCTTTATATAAATCTTAGAGGCTCCTGTTTTTAATGCCCGTTTTTTTAGATCCTGAGGAGAAAATTCGCTCCCTAAATTTGCCGAAAAACAAATAACCTCAAACCCCTTATCTTTAAGCCACTGCACACAACAAGAGGTATCTAAGCCTCCGGAATAAGCCAGAATTACTTTCTTTTTCCTCATAAGCAACCCTTTTATTTTTTTCCGAGAAGTTTTACCAGCAGTGCTCTCTGTGCATAAAGCCTGTTTTGAGCCTGCTCAAAAACCACAGAGTTTTTGCTTTCAATAACTTCCTCAGTAATTTCCTCACCCCTATGTGCAGGCAGACAATGCATAATAATACAATCTTTTTTTGCTAAATTAACAAGCCCGGAATCTACCTGAAAACCTTTAAATTTATTCTTTTTGCCCTTAAATTTTTCCTGCCCCATAGAAACCCAGACATCAGTATAAATCACATCCGCCCCGCGCACAGCATGTTTTGGTTTTTGGACAAAAGAAATATTTTTGGCTTTTTTTACCCCTATCTCTCCCAAACTTGGAAAATACCCTTTTGGCGAAGCAATCTTCAGGCTAAAACCAAAAACAGACGCCGCGCAGATTAAAGAATTACACACATTGTTGCCGTCGCCGACAAAACACACATTCAAATCCTCAACTCTGCCTTTGTATTCATACATAGTAAATAAATCGCTTAAAATCTGGGCAGGATGATATTTGTCCGAAAGGCCGTTTATCACCGGACAGCCGCTGTATTCAGCAAACTCCTCCAAAACAGTCTGCTTAAAAGTTCTTAGCACAACTGCATCCACATAACCTGAAAGTGTCCGGGCGACATCTTTTACTGCCTCCCTTTTGCCTAACTGAACTTCATAAGGAGAGATATATAAACAACGGCCGGCCATCTGATAAGTCCCGACCTCGAAAGAAACCCTTGTCCTTAAAGAAGGCTTCTCAAACAAAAGCGCTACGGTTCTATCTTTAAGAGCATTTCTGTATTTAGAAGGGTTTTTCTTTATGCGTTTCGCCAAAGACAGCATTTCTTCTATCTCATTTTTACCCCAATCAAGTATTCTAAGAAAATTTTTTTTCATAATAATATTTTTAAATCTCAGATAAAACTTTTCCTAAGATGTTTAGTCCCTTATCTAAAATTTTAGTTTTAATATTTAACGCCGGCATAATCCTTAACACTTTTTTTTGGGTACAATTTATTATCAACTTTCTATCTAAGGCTTTTTTAACAACATCCGCGCATTCCCGGCTTAATTCTAAAGCCCACATAGCCCCGACTCCCCGGGCTTTCAGGACGAAAGAGAATTTACTTTTAAACTCTGACAAATAATATTTTAGCACTTTTTCTATATTTTTCACATTTTCTAAAATACCTTCTGTTTCTATAACCTCAAATACCTCACAGCCTGTCCTGCATGCCAAAGGCGATCCTCCAAAAGTAGAAGCATGCATTCCCGGCGAGAAAACATCAGCGTATTTTGAAGAAACGACCAAAGCAGAAATAGGAAACCCTGCGCCCAGGCCTTTTGCCAAAACAAACACATCCGGCTCTACTCCGAATCTCTGGAAAGCAAACATTTTTCCTGTCCTGGCCATTCCTGTCTGGACTTCGTCAAAAATTAAAAGGATGCCTTTCTGAGAGCAATATTTCCTTAATTCCGCCAGATATTCTTTCGGCGCTATATTCACCCCGCCTTCTCCCTGAATAGGTTCTATAATTACTGCGGCTGTTTTATTGTCAACTTTTCTTAAAAAATCATCAAAATCCCCGAATTTAGCATAGACAAACCCCGGTACTAACGGCTTAAATCCCTGCTGATATTTTGCCTGTCCTGTAGCAGAAAGCGCGCCTAAAGTCCTGCCGTGAAAAGAATTCTTCATTGCTATTATTTTATGCTTTTTCCCCCTGCCAAAAGCCTTGGCCAATTTTATTGCGGCCTCTATACCTTCCGTTCCGGAATTGGCAAAAAACACTTTCCCTTTAAAACTGGCCCGGATTATTTTCTCTGCAAGTTCTGCCTGGTAAACGTTATAAAGGTTGTTAGGAATATGGATAAGTTTTTTTGCCTGCAGGGATATCACTCCGGCTATCTTTGGATGGGAATGGCCTAAGATACCCACTCCCCATCCCGGAAATAAATCCAAATACTTACTGCCGCTTTCGTCAAAGAGAAAACTCCCTTTGCCTTTAACGAATACCGGCCCCATACGGGTATAAGTGTTCAACACATAACTTTTATATTTGTTTTTTATATCCATCCTCTGCCTCGAACCAATCCCGACATTGCCATTCTACCGCTAAAAAAGCACTGGCGTGCTTTTGGACGTGGGTGCCGGCAAGAGACAAAACCTAAATTCTAAACTCTAAACAAATTCGAAACTTTGCAACTTTTTAAGACTGTCTTGTTTTGTTGCAAACCAATCCCGGCATTGCCTTGCGTTGAGCCGGACCCTGTGCCGATATTGAACGTCCAACGTCCAAGGCTACCACTAAAAAAGCACACCTCAACCTAACAGCCTGCTCACTTAATTACTTCAGTGCCAACACCCTGGTCAGTAAAAATTTCCAATAAAATGGCATGGGGTATTTTTGCATCTATTATATGGACTTTTTTAGTGCCGCTGTCCAGGGCCCTAACCGCAGCCAGGACCTTGGGTATCATTCCCTCATTGATTATACCCTCCTTTATCATCTTTTTAATATCCTCTTCTTTGACACTGGAAATAAAAGATTCCGAATCATTGACATCGCGCATAATGCCCTTAACATTAGTAAGCAAAACAAGTTTCTCCGCTTTGACTTCTCCGGCAAGGAAACAAGCCGCCTCGTCAGCATTAACATTTAGTTTACTATCCGCTCCCTTTGCCATAGGAGCCAAAACTAAAAGGTGTTTCTTCTCCAGCAGGTCTTTTATCTTCTGCCGATTGGCAGAAACCACTGTCCCTACATATCCTAAGTCTTTATCAGACTTCATTTTTTCTGCATAAAGAATATCCTGGCCGGCATTTACTCCCAAAGAATCCGCGCCTAAACTTTTCAATTCATTTTCCAGCATTAAGTTTAGTTTCATTAATTCTTCTTCCACTACCTCTAAAGTCTTTCGACTGGTTACCCTTATGCCCTGGTGAAAAACCGAAGACAGGCCTAAATCCCTCAGCCTTTGGCTGATATTAACCCCTCCGCCGTGGACAAGCACCACATTTATCCCCATAAAATACAAAAAAACCATATCCTCCAAAACGCTCCTGCGTACTTTCTCCTCGGAAAGTATAGAGCCGCCGTATTTGACGACAAAAGTCTTTCCTCGGAAATTCTTTATATAAGGCAAAGCCTCAATTAAAACATCCGCTTTTTTTACTGCCTCTTCCATCTCTCAATCTAAATCTAAACTAAACCTTGGCCTTGATCTTAATCTGCCGACTTCAATTATACTCAGCGTTTATCCGGACATACTCAGGGCTTAAATCAGAAGTCAAAACACTCCAGGATTTGTCCCCTTTATTGATAACAACTTCGCATACTGTTTTTTTGCGGGCAGAGAAATCAAACTTAACCTTGACATTGTCTCCGCTGGAAACAATCCTTTCCTGGCCCAACGCCTGAATAATCCTGCCAGCATTAGGATTATTGCCGTGCATTGCCGCTCTGAATAATACAGAATTGGCAATACTTAACGCCGCTCTTTTTGCCTGGGAAAGGCTTTTGGCTTTTTTAACACTTACCTGTATAACTTTACCGGCGCCTTCTGCGTCCTCAATAATTTTATAAGCCAAAGCAAAACACACCTTGCACAAAGCCAGGCTAAATCTGTCAAACCCTGCACTGTTTTTCTTTATAACCTCTGATTTCTTAGAAGTAATAAAAGCAACAGTATCATTGGTGCTGGTGCACCCGTCAACTGTTATAGAATTAAAACAGCCTTCAACGCAGCACCGGCTCGCTTTTGCCAGCAAAGACTTGCTGATATTAGCGTCAGTCAAAACAAACGCCAGCATAGTAGCCTGTTTTTTCAACTGCGGGAAAATCATTCCCGCGCCTTTAGCTATGCCCAAAATCCGGACGTACTGCCTGCCTATTTTTACTTTCTCTGAAACAACTTTAAGTTTAGTGTCAGTAGTAAGAATGGCCCCGGCAAAATCCAAAACCTTTTCACGGCTTAAATTCTTTACCAAATGAGACAAACTGCTTTTTATCTTAGCAACTTCCAGCCGCCTGCCGATAATCCCGGTTGACAAAGGTAAAACTGTATCAGCACCTGTTTTCAAAATACCCGCCAAGGCCTTACATATATCTTCAGCATCTTTTATGCCCTGTTTCCCGGTAAAACAATTGGCATTGCCGCTGTTCACCATCAAAGCCTTAAGTCTGCCGGAAGTCCTTTTTAATTTTTTAGCACAGGCAATAAGGGGAGCAGCCTTAAAAGAATTAGCGGTAAAATAAAATACTCCTTGGGCCAGGTTTTCTGCACAGATAAGGCCCAAGTCTTTTTTCTTCTTTTTAATTCCGCAGTTTATTCCGGAGAACAAAAATCCAGCAGGAATTTCTGTCATAACAACCCTGCTGTTTCTTCCAGCCCGCAGACAATATTCATATTCTGCACAGCCTGGCCAGCCGCACCTTTTATTAAATTGTCTATAGCGCCAAAAACAGCCGCAACTTTTCCGTCATCAGAAAGACCAAAGCCCAAATCGCAAAAGTTAGTATTAACCGCCTGTTTAATCTGAGGAATGCTGTCTAAAACACGCACAAACGGCTCTTTTTGATAATACTCAAGGTAAAGACTTTGCAAATCTTTAAGGGTTAATTTTTTGCACAAATAAGCATAAACTGAAATAAAGATCCCTCTTTCTATAGGCAAAACCTGCGGGCAAAACCGCACTTTAACCTCCCTGCCACAAACGTCAAATATACCCTGCTCAATCTCCGGAGTATGCTGATGAAAAAACGGCTTATAAGCCCAAAAATTCCCTGCAGTATTAGCAAAAGAAAACAAGGGCTCAGTCTTAGCCTTTTTGCCAGCGCCGCTTACCCCGGACTTAGCGTCAATAATAACCTCCGGCTCGGACAGCAGGCCGTGCTTTACCAAAGGCAGAACTGCTAAAAGCGAAACTGTAGAATAACAGCCAGGATTAGCAACAAACTTTGCTGTTCTTATCTTCTCCCTGAAAAACTCCGGCAGTCCGTAAACGAATTTATCCAGGTTCTCTTTGTCTTTATGGCCGGATCCGTAAAACTTTTCATAAATTCCCAAGTCCTTCAGCCGATAATCGGCAGATAAATCTATAACAATTTTGCCTTCCCGGATAAAAAAAGGAGCAGTTTCAAAAGAAACTTTATGCGGCAAAGCAAGAAAAATAACATCCGCTTTTTGCGCGGCTTTCTCTTTGTCTAAATTCTCGCAAAGAATATCTATTTCGCCTCTGTATTCAGGAAACATCCCGCTGAATAAAACAGGTTCATCTACCCGTGCAGAAGCATAAGAAACTTCTGCCGAAGGATGGGCGGACAAAATCTTAACCAACTCTTTCCCGGTAAAACCTGAAGCACCGATTACTGCCGTCTTAAGCATACAAAATCCCCTTATCTTTTAACTGACAAAACCTCTATTTTATTAGAAGCAAAAACATACTCCTAACCCGAGACTTAAATATTTTTAATCTTAACACGCAGGAATAAATAAGTCAATTAAATTAGCGCGGAAC
>WFRI01000016.1 GCA_015486615.1 Candidatus Omnitrophota bacterium
CTATTATATTATTGGATTTAAGTAAAGAAAAACACTTTCTGACAGCCGCCCCCACAGGAATTGTTTTTAACCCGCAAAGCCCCCGCTGTCTGTTAAAAAAACTATCCTCTTTGGAGTTTTTATGAGGCAAAGCCACTGCATATATCGGATAACCCAGTTTCGTTATTACAGCCCCCCCAATCTCCCAGCTGCCTAGATGAGCAGTCAAAATAATAGCCCCCCGCTTCTGTTTTAAAGCATTGTCAAGATATTTCGTGTTCTCTACCTGAATATACCTGCTGATAAATTTTTCGTCAATTAAAGAAAGCCTTAAAAAATCTACTATATGTTTGTTAAAATTAGCAAACAACTTCATACCTCTTAAAGAAATTCTCAGCCGGTTTTCATTAGGGAAAATTACCTTAAAATTTTTTTTAATGTTTCTTCTGTCCTTTGCAAGAAATAAATATTGGAAAACAGCAATAGACGAAGCTATGAAATAAGAAACCTGCAAAGGCAGGGATAAAGCCAGTTTTCTGCCAAAAACATACAGATAATAAACTATCATAGTGTCAAAGCCAATTTAATTATATCTAAGGAAGATTCCGGATGTGAGAAAGCATAAGCGTTTTCCTGAAGTTCATCTCTAAGTTTTTTATTCTTCAGGATAGATTTAATTAATAATGCCGCCTGGTAAGAACTTTCTGCCTGCAGTGCTATTTTCTTTTTGACAAGAAAACTCATATTCCTTTGCTCCTGGCCGGGGATAGGGTTTATCAACACTACAGCCAGATGTTTTGCCAAAGCCTCCGATATAGTAATGCCTCCGGGTTTAGTAACTATAATATCTGCAGAATCCATAAGTTTATCTATAAAATCCACATACTCGTAAGCAACCACTTTTTTCTTAAAAAACCTGCTGTTTGTTCTAAACCATTGGTAAAGGCGCTGGTTGCGGCCGCAAACAATAACTATCTGAAGAGCTAAATCCAAAATGTCTAAATACCTGACAACTTCTTTAAACGAACCTATGCCCGACCCCCCTCCCATAAGCAAAACTACAGGGATATCCGGGTCTAAACCTAAATCCTTCCGGTATTCCTCGTTAGGAATGTGCCTAAACTGCGGAAGTATTGGTATGCCTGTGATTTTTATTTTCTCTGCAGGAACACCTTCAGCAATCAGATAATTTTTCCCCTCCTCACAAGCAACTGTAAAGTAATCAACTTCTTCATAAACCCAAAATCTATGCGGCATTAGGTCGGTAATACAGGCAATCACTTTAATTTTAGGTTCTATAAACTTTTTATAAGAACAAACTACTCCGCAGGGAAAAGCCTGGGTGCAAATAACCACTGAGGGATTTATTCTTTCAAAAAGTTTTTTTATTTTCAACCTGTCTATATAATGGACAATTTTTTTAAAAGGGCTCAGGCCTGAAAAAACTTTTTTCTTGTCATAAATACTCCCCCAGATAAACGGCAGTTTCTTAATTACTAAAGAGTAAACCCCATTTACAAAGCCCTCGGCCCAGGGATGCAGAAATTTCAAAGAATCTATAGTTATCGCTTCACGGTTTTTGTTTATCAATCTTACGGCTTTCTTTAAAGCTTTGGCGGCTTTATAGTGGCCTGAAGATGGAGTTATGTATAATATGAGTATTTTTCTTTTCACTTAAGGCTGAATTTCTGTTGTTTTAAAGTTTTTTTCCTATAGGCGTTCAAAAATGCCTCTACCATTATAGGATTGAACTGCCGTGCTTTATTGTTACTAATTTCTCTTACTGCTTTTTTAACAGGAAGTTTCCTTCGGTAAGGCCTATTTGTAGTCATTGCATCAAAAGCATCTGCCACAGCAATAATTCCGGCAATAAACGGTATTCTGGCGCCTTTCAACCCCCGAGGATACCCCTTGCCGTCATAACGTTCATGATGGTACTTTACGGCTAAAGAAGCGTTTTTGATTTCTTTAATTGACTTGATGATATTATATCCTATTAGAGGGTGTTCCTGAATTTTTTTCCTTTCTTCTTCAGTTAAAGGCGCAGTTTTATTTAATATCGCCTCAGGAACCCCTATTTTGCCTATATCGTGCAAAAGCCCCGCTACTTTTATATCCTCACGCATCTTTAAATACTCAGCCTTGTTTATCACACCTAAATTGTAAACCTCGTCCAAGATCTTCAAAGCATAAACAGTAACTCTTTCCGTATGGCCTATTGTATATTTGTCCTTAGCCTCAATAGCCCCTGCTAAGGCCTTTACCATATTTAGAAAAAGCAGTCTGTTTTTGGCGAGATGGTTTTTTAAATCTTTAAACAGCCAGGCGTTCTTCAAAGCCATTGCTACATCTGTAGATAAAATAGACAATGATTCCAATTCCCTAAGAGTAAAATCACGGCCGCTTTGTTTCTTGCCCAACAAAGCGATTCCTACAAGTTCCTTACGGAAAAAACAAGGGATACAAACAACGGCCCCGTATAAATCAAGTTCTCTCTTTACCCCCTGTAAGATATTTCTCAAATAAGCGTTCCTTGTATTCTTATAAACTTTCTCCAGCCGGGAAAGAACTATATTATTGTCTTTCCACAGTCTATATTGGTTTATGTTCTGGAAATATACAATAATCGGACAGGTTTTCCCAATCTTCGCAAATCCCGCCGGAATCCTGTATTTATCCTGCCCGACAGAAGCAGCCAATATATAGCTGCTTTTAATATAATCATAAACCAGCAGACTGGCATGAGAAACCTTTATATATTTGACAATATTTTTGAGAATAAGCCTGATTAACACATAGGGGTCGTGAATAAGAACCATCTGGCGGGAAGTATCTCCAACTATCTTTTGATACTTAAAACTCATAATTACCCGAGAGATGCAAATAAACGCCTTATTATAGCATCTATTTGGGAAAGCTCGATAGGTTTGGTAAGATAGTCTAACGCCCCTATCCTTTCGGCTTCTTTCCTGGCCTGCTGGCTGGTTTTGGAAGTAAGCATTATAACCTGTGCCTGAAAATCAAACTCTTTAATTTTTTTCAATATAGTAACACCGTCGGCATCCGGCATAGTTATATCTAAAAACACTAAATCCGGCCGCTCTTGCTTATAAACAGAAAATGCCCGCCTGCCTGCCTGAACACCAATTGTCTGAAGTCCCCTGCGGGCCAAAAATCTCTGCATAAATTCAAGCACTTCGCTTTCGTCATCAACCACTAATATTTTAGGCATAATAACACCCCATCCATGCAAAAAGTTATAAGCCGATGATTAAATTTTACTAAGACAAAGTGTTTATTGCAACATTTATTTTCACAACGGGTTTTTCTGTTGAGAAATATCAAAGCCAGAAACCTTGTAAATTTTCTTCTTCTTAAGAATCCTCTCCTGCAAAAGAATCTCTGTCCAGAAGAAATACACCCCTAAAAAAACTAAAATAATACTTAAC
>WFRI01000017.1 GCA_015486615.1 Candidatus Omnitrophota bacterium
GTTATTGCTTGAACGTCCAACGTCCAACGTCGAACGTCCAAGGTCGTAAGTCCAAAAGATGCAGGCCTAAAGCAACTTTTTAAGACAGTCTTGTTTTGTTGCATTTGCAACTTTTTAAGACTGTCTTATTTCGTTGCAAACCAATCCCGGCATTGCCTTTCGTTGAGATATACCCTGTGCCGTTATTGCTTGAACGTCCAACGTCCAACGTCGAACTTTCAACATACGGCATTTTTTCAACGTCCAGCGTCTAACGTCCTGGACTTTGGACCTTGGACTTTGGACTTTCGACATTCCTAATAGCCTGAGGCCTAAAGTCAAAGAAGGCTTTTAGCCAAATCAAAAACCTCGCCGGCAGAAATATTCTGAAGGCATAAAAAGCCTTTTTGGCATTTATGCGCCAAACATTCAACACATTCAGCAGGAGGTTTATGGATAAAAAAAGACTTGTCTCCCAAAGGCCGCCAGCGCCGGGGAGAAAGGCCTTTTTGATTGCGGCTAAAAATTGCCACAACCGGCACATCTAACGCCGAAGCAATATGCACCAGGCCGGAATCATTAGATACAAAAAGGCTCAATTTAGAAATTAAGGCAATTACTTTGTCAAGGCTAAGTCTGCCGGCCAGATCAAAAAAACTAAAATCTGCACTTTTTTTAAACCTGTCTGCAATCCATCTTTCCTGCTCAGAACCAAAAATAATTATTTCTACGGCAAATCTATCTTTCAACATTCTGGCCGTCTCAGCAAACTTTTCAGCCGGCCAAACTTTTGAGGAACAACTTGCGCCTATGCCTAAACCTACAAGCCGGCTGCCGGCAAGTTTGTTATCCAAAACAAACCTTTCAGCCCAAGATAAACTTGCTTCTGCAGGAACAAGCGTCAATTTATCAACAAATATTTTCAACCCGGCTTCCCGTAAAACCTGCAAAGTATAATCCCGCTCGTGTATTGTGCCGTTTTGCTTTAAATGTTTTATCTTATGTGTAAGCAGAAACCCCATCTTCCTGTTCCAGCCAATTCTTACTGGAATACCTGCAAAAAAAGTCATTAAATTAACCCTGTTAGTAGGATGAAGTATAAACGCAACGTCAAATTCCTTCTTTCTAATCTGCCGGGCAAAACGCATTGACTGCCAGAAACTATTCTGCCTGCCGTATTTGTCATAAATAATTACTTCGTCTAAAAAAGGGTTGTTCTCTACTATTGGCTTGTCGTATGGCCGGGTAAGAAAAGCAATATAACTATCAGGAAAATTAAGCCGGATATTTTCTATCGCCGGAGTAGAAAGCACAACATCGCCTATTCTGTCAGTACGGGTTATTAATATCCTTCTTATCTTTTTTTTATCTAACTGCATATCTCTTTAACTGCTTTAATTACCTCCTGCGCAGGTATTTGCGTAAGGCATTTATTTTCGCCCAGTCGGCAAGAACCTGCCTGACAGGGAACGCAGGCAATATTATTGGTCAAAACTATATTCTCCCGGCTGAAAGGCCCGTATAATTCAGGCGAAGTAGGCCCAAAGACAGCAACAATCCGAGCATTTACGTAGCTGGCAATATGCAGAGGAGCACTGTCCACAGCCAATACTGCCAGGCCGTAATATTTAAAAAGATAAAACAAATCTTCCAGATTAGTCTGGCCGGCAAGGTTTATTGTAATATCCGCAGAACTTATCCCATCATCAGGCCCGCCGATTAAAACAGACTTGAAACTTTCCTTTAATCCCGTTAAAACTTCCACAAGTTTATGCTCCGGAAAAGATTTAATTCGGGAACGGGAAAAAGGACAGACAAATATATACTTATCCCGGCCTAAAAGGCTTGTAAAATATTGCCTTCTCTGCAGAGATATACGCGGATACACCAGGGTATCAGGATTTAACCCCTGGCATATTTTCCCCGCTATATCCAGATAATAATCTTTTTTATGCTTTTTTTCAGGCCTTAAGCGGATAAAGGAAGTCCTCTTTTTGGGAAAGCACAAATAAGAATAAGCCGTATTTTTAAAATCAGCAATAACCTCAAACTGGCCTAAAAACCTGCGCCATAAGCCTATTTTCTGTCTTAAAGAAGATTTTTTCCGGTAAATAAACACTTCTCTAAACAAAGGGAAACTCTTTACAAACCTTTCAGCAGACGGAGAAGATAAAGCCGAGAAATCATAAGCGGCAAAATTTGCGGCAACCAGCGACAAAGCAGGAAGGCAAAGAATAATATCGCCGGCATTAGAAGGAAAGATGATTAAAACTTTCTTCCTTTTCACAAGTCAAACACCTCTTTAATTTTCCCAAAAACCTCTTCGGGAAGAACTCCTTTCATACAAAAATTATCCCGGCATTCTAAGTTAAGGCAGGGCCTTGGACAAGGCACATCTTTTTGTATAATTATTTTCTCTCCCCTGCCTCTTGGGCCGGTTAAACTGGCAAGCGTCGGGCCAAACACAGCCAAAACCCTGCCTCCGGCGGAATTGCAGATATGCATAGCCCCTGTATCTGCAGAAACAAAAATCCCGGCATTAGAAGATATAGCGGCAAACTCGCTAATAGTAGTTCTGCCGCATAAATTTAACGGCTTATGCCGGCATTCGCAAACAATTCTTTCGGCTGCTCTTTTGTCAACTTTACTGCCGGTAATAAAAACCATAAAGCCGTATTCCATCAACATATCACAAAGCCTAATATAATATTCAACCGGCCATTTCTTCAACTTCCAATTAGCGCCGGGATGCAGAACAACAACGCCTTTATAACTCCGGAAGCGCCGCAAGAGTCTTCGAGCCTTATTCAAATCTTCCTGCGGAATAAAAACCTCACTGGTTTTAGAATCCGGTTTTATGCCCAAAACTTCAAGAAAAAACAAATATTTATCCATACGGTGAAAATCCGGATTTATTACCAGTTTGTAAGTAAGCAAAAAATTGGTCTTCTTCCGGGCATAGCCTGCCAGAATTTTAATCCCAGCCAAACGGCACAGCAAAGCGCGGGTAAAAGATCTTTGCAGCAGCAAAGCAGTATCTATGTGTTTCTTCTTCAGCATCCTGATGAAATTTAATCTGGCAAAAAATCCCCGGTGAGAACTTCTCTCGTCAAACTCCAATATTTCATCAACAAACGGGTTATAAGACAAAACCGGCTTTACCCGGGGATGAACCTGGACAAGAATACGCGCAGAAGGAAATTTTTCTTTTATATTTCTAAACAGCGGGGTTGCCAAGACAACATCCCCCAGCCAATTAGGGACAACCACCAGGAAGGTTTTATACATAGCATAATGATTACAAAATTGTCCCGGCAGACGCCAATTTACCAAGAATTTTCAAAGCCTGTTTTTTTATCTTCTGCCGGCAGATTCTTTTCAACAACCGCCGCACTTAAAAAATACCTGACTTTTCTAATCCGGCTTATTATAAAATACGCAGCTGCCGATTAATCATCATTATGATACAAAAAAATAAATATTCAAGAGAATTATCCGCCTTTTGCTTACTGTTAAAGAAACGCTGACGCACTCTGTAGAAAATGCCCAATGTCTAAAAAGTGTGTTCCGAGGCGGGTGCCGGCAAGAAAACGGCTGTTAGATTTGCTATTTTTCCCTGCTGGCGTATAATTACTCTATGCAGAAAGCGATTTATAGACTGCCTGCGGATTTTATAGAAAGGCTAAAAAATATTTACCCAAAACAGCACATAGGAGTCTTAAATAGTTTCCTATATAAAAAAGAGCCATGCTTTAGGGCTAATTTAATAAAGACAACCCTTCCGGATTTCATCCGGCAGATAAAGAATGAAAACATACGTTATCAAAGAATCCCATGGTATAAAGAAATATTTATTTTAAAACATCCTGCTCAAAAAGAATTTCAGAAAAGCAAAGTATTCCTTAATGGCTTAGCTTACCTGCAAAACCCCTCCAGTGCCCTGCCTGCATTTATACTTTCGCCTAAGCAGGGCGAAAAGATATTAGACCTCTGCGCCGCACCAGGAAGCAAAACTTCTCAAATAGCATCTTTAACTCAAGGCAATGCAGAAATTATTGCCGTGGAAAAAATAAAGCCCCGCTTTTACAAACTCTTAGCCAACCTTAAAATATTGGGAATAACCAATGTAAAAACTATTCTAACTGACGGGGAGTTTATCTGGAAAAAATACCCTGAATATTTTGACAAAGTCTTAGTAGATGCTCCCTGCAGCAGCGAAGCCCAATTTATGGTTAATTTCCCGAAAACTTTCTCCTATTGGTCAAAACGTAAAATAAAAGAACAACAAAGAAAACAAAAAAAGTTGATATTCTCCGGGATAAAATCCCTAAAACCCGGCGGGATACTAATATATTCCACCTGCACTTTCAGCCCGGAAGAAAACGAAGAGGTAATAAATTGGGCCTTGATGAAATTTGAAGGGAAAATATCTTTGCGGGAAATAAAAATTCCTGTTAAAAACAATACCAGCGGTCTGACTCAATGGCAGGGAAAAGAATTTTCTCCACAGATGGTTTTTACTAAACGCATTCTGCCTGATAATATTATGGAAGGCTTTTTTATCGCAAAACTGAAGAAGATAAACTAATATTATATTTTCTGCAGGATAATTTCCGCCCGCCTAAAGATTACTTTTCCGCCGGCATCGCTGCCGTAAAGGTGTACGATTATATATTTGTCAACTAATCTCATATCTTTTTAGTTTAGCCAGAAACGCAAGCCTGGACAAAACAAACAGCATAACTGCCGCGGGACAAAAACTGACTTTGCTATGTTCGTCGTTAAGCCACCTTACCGGCTGCTCTTTAATCCTCAATCTTTTCACTTTGCTCTCAGCAAAACTTCCAAATCAAAGGCAAAACCTCTAACCTGCAAACTTTCAAAAATATCCCGGCAGGCATCTCTTCTAAAAAACTTAAATCCGCATTGGGGAATCTTTAAAATCCGGAATTAACAACGGCCTTGCCAAAACATTAAAAAAACTTCCCAAGATACTCCCTGACAAAAGGCCGGCGTTTTAGCAGCTGCGCACCTTTTACTGCCCGGGAAGCAATAATAATATCAAAACTGCCTCTGCTCCCTAAGAATTTCCCTAACTCGTCAATAGGCATAGACAAATCCGCGCCCGTAAACAGAACATATTCTCCCTGTGATTCCAAAAAGCCCCTTTTGACTGCCGAATCTTTACCCTGATTAGCCTGTTTTACCAACCGCAGGCTGGCTCAAATCTGCTTAAATTTCTCAACCACCTCAACTGTTTTATCCTTAGAGCCATCGTCAACAACAATTACTTCAAAAGAAAAGTCTGTGCTTCGGAAAAATTCGCTGATTCTTCCTAAAGTTCTGCCTATTCTATTCTCTTCCATTCTCTTCTCTTCATTATAAGCAGGAATAATTATAGATAAAAACATCTGCTTATATTTATTCTAAAACTTCCTTATTATCAACTTAATAGCCTCGTCCTTAACCTTGATTTTAACTCATCCTCATCCAACTGCCAGCAGAAAACTGACAAATTTAATAAAATAATTCAGACAAGTAAGTACTGCGAAAACCGGATTTCTCCTTTGTAAAATATCGTCTAAGAGATCGCTTCTGCATTCCAGAATCAAACTTTTCAGCAAATTTCCAGCCTTGCCCCGGGATATCAAGTTGTGTTTTAACTGGGCTTTATATCCCCAATAATACCACTTAAACATATTTTTCACCAAAGAAGGAAAACTGTCCCGGCGCAAATGTCTGGCTTTAGCCAAAGGTGTATATTTTAAAATCCGGCTCTGCTGATTCAGCCTTATGCCTATTTCCACATCTTCGGCGTTGGTAAGAAAACCTTCGTCAAAACCGCCGGCAGCAATTAAAACTTCCCTGCGGTAAGAACATACTGCACCAGACAGCATAGGCAGTCTTTCCCACACGGAATCCCCGAAATTCTGCCTCAAATAAATGTTCCTCCACCTCCCGATTAGATAAGATCCGTCATCATCCAGCCGGCCTCCTACCCCGCTGGTTTCCGGGCCGTAAGCAAACAGTATATTCCTGATAAAATTCTTGTCTAAAACAACATCCGCATCCACAAAAACTATTATTTCTCCTTCAGCCTGTTTTACTCCAAGATTACGGGCAAAAGCAACACCCTTATTTTCAGAGATACGAATGATTTTTACTCCTTCGATATCTTCTACTGCCGGAGACAAACCATCATCTACAATAATAATTTCCAAAACAGGCACTGACTGGTTTCTCAAAGAATCTATTGCTAAGCGCAAAGTCCTGCGGCAATTAAAACAGGGAATAATCACGCTCACTCTATTGTTTGTGTTTGCCATAAAATAATTTTACCCCTAAAATTCTTTTGATTCTTTGCTTTACCTGAGAAATCTTCCCAGATACAATTAAGACCCAATCCCGGCATTGCCTTGCGTCGAGCCGGACCCTGTGCCGCTATTGCTTGAATGTCCAACGCCCAAGGTCGTAAGTCCAATACCCAATGTTGTAAGTCTAAAATGCAACCTTTGACATTCGACATTTATATAGCCAGTGCTTTTTTTGACGGCAGACTAAATTATAAACATAGAATCCCCATAGGAATAAAACCGATATTTACGGGTTATAGCCTGCCGGTAAATATCCAGAAGTTTTTGCCGGCCTAAAAAAGACGCAGTTAAAACAAAAGGTGAAGACTTAGGAAGATGGAAATTAGTAATAAAACTGCTTATTATCCGGAATTTAAACCCCGGAGTAATAAATAACTCCGTAAACCCCTGCAAAGGCAGAACTCTGCCAGCCTGCCAGCTGCTTTCTAATGCCCTGACTACTGATGTGCCCACTCCAATTATCCGGCGTCCTTGCTTTTTGGCTGAATTTACAGCACGGGAAGTTTCTCGAGGGATAGAAAAAGATTCCGGGCCCATCTGATGTTTTAGAATATTTTCCTGCCTTATAGGCTTAAATGTGGGATAGCCTATATGCAGGGTAATAAAAAATATTTCCACTCCTTTATCTTTTAGCCGGCTTAAAATCTCCGGGGTAAAATGCAAACCTGCAGTAGGAGCGGCTATCGAGCCTTTTATCTGCGCGTAAACTGTCTGATATCTTTGGCTGTCTTCTTTCTGAGGTTTTCTTTTTATATAAGGAGGAAGAGGCATATTGCCGATATTTTCTATATCTGCATCAGTTAATTCTTTATTAAAAACTATAATATTATATCTGCCGGTTTCTTTAACATAAGCATTTATTCCCCGGCCGAAGTCAAGTCTGCCGGCAGGTTTTACTTTCTTTTTAGGCCTTAGCAATACCTCAAATTCGCGCCTGCTTATTTTTCTGACAAGAAAAACTTCTATTGCTGAGCCTTTCTCATTTTCTGCCCACAGCCGGGCCTTGAATACTTTGGTATTATTAAGCACCAAAACATCGCCGCTGTTTAGAAAATCCGGCAAACTTGAAAAATAGGTATGGATTATTTGGGAATTTCCGCGGTTATAAACTAACAGCCTGCTTTCTGCCCGGTTTTCCGCAGGATATTGGGCAATAAGTTCTCTGGGAAGACAGAAATCAAAATCTTTTAACTGCATTTTACCTGCGAAAAAATATAGACAGGATCAGGCTTAGAATAAGGCTTAAAATAATTCCTGTAGTAAAAGGAAAGTAAAATGTGAAATTCTCCTTTTTTACCAGTATATCTCCGGGAAGCCGGCCTAAAAAAGGAACTTTACCTTTGCTTAGCAACAATAAAACTAACCCCAAAAGACATATCACCGCGCCGCTAAATATAAGGAGTTTTGCTAAATAGGTTATCTCTCTACTCATTTTTAACTTTCTATTTCAGAAAAACACCTAAATGCTCATAGGCCTTTTCGGTAGCCAGTCTGCCCCGATTGCCTCTTTTAATAAAGCCTATCTGAAGCAAATAAGGCTCAATAACATCAATTAAAGTATCTGCAGACTCATTCAAAGACGCTGACAATGCTTCAACTCCGGCTGGCCCGCCTTTATAAATTTCAATTAGAACTTTTAAATATCTGCGGTCAAACTCGTCCAAACCGGCTTTGTCTATTTTTAAAGAATTTAAAGCCTCTTCTACAATCTCTCTGCCGGCTAAAGGCCTGCCTTTAACCTGGGCATAATCCCTTACCCTGCGCAAAAGCCGGTTAGCAAGCCGGGGAGTGCCCCGGGAACGCCGGGCGATTTCATATACAGCCTCTCTTTCTATATCTAGATTAAGATGAAGTCCGGATTTCCGGATTATCAAAGAAAGCTCGTCAGTATTATAAAACTCAAAGTTGAAAAACAATCCGAATCTGCTGCGCAGAGGCCCGGATATAGAACCCTGACGGGTAGTAGCGCCGATAAGAGTAAAAGGCTTAAGGTTAAATTTTATGGATTTGGCATAAGGGCCTTTGTCAATAACAAAGTCTATCTGGTAATTTTCCATTGCCGGATAAAGAAATTCCTCCACTACCCGGGAAAGCCTATGGATTTCGTCTATAAAAAGTATATCGCCTTTATCTAAATTGGTAAGTATGCCGATTAAATCCCCTGCCCTCTCAATTGCCGGGCCCGAAGTTGAAGTAAGTTTTACACCCATAGCATTGGCAATACAGTAGGCTAAAGAAGTCTTGCCCAAACCCGGAGGCCCTGCCAAAAGAATATGCTCTAAAGGCTCACCTCTTTTTTGGGCGGCTTCTATAGTTATACGCAGAGTTTTTATTATATTGGTCTGGCCGACAAAGTCTTTAATCTCCTTTGGCCTCAGGGAAAGATTAAAAACTGCTTCTTCTTCTGATGAAACAGGGGCAAAAAATCTCTCGGAATTAAATATATCTTTTCCTTTCATTTTCTGACTATTATAATATCTGAAAAAGCCCCCTCCTGCAGAGCGGCTATCTCCTGCAGTTTTATTAATTCCAAGATCGCTAAGAATATAGCAACTATTTCCAAATTATTCCTCGCCTGGCTGAATAATCCCGATAAAGAAACCTTGGGTTTATTCATCAACAAATGCAGGATATAATGGATTTCCTCTTCAACCGTGAACTCATCTTTTATAACCTCATAAAAAACATCTTTGGGCACGTCTTTAACAGCCTCTTTAAAAGCGTTGATAAGGTCAAATATACTGGCTTCAAAATAAATTTCCCTGCCGTCAACCTCTATATTAGCCGGCGGCCGGGTAAAGTATTTTGAACGGACGGATTGCTTCTCTTTTAAGAAAGAAGCAATCTCTTTATACCTTTGATATTCTAAAAGCCGGGCCACTAATTCTTCGCGGGGATCCTGGGGCTGCTCCTCTACAGCCTGAGGCTGAGGCAAAAGAAGCCTGGATTTTATCTGGATTAAAGTCGCAGTCATAACCATATATTCCGAAGCAATGTTAAGGTCTAAAAGCCGCATCAGTTCTAAAAATTGCAGGTACTGGTTCAAAACTGTATTTATAGGGATATCGTGTATATTGATATGGTTTTTCTTTATCAAATAAAGCAATAAATCTAAAGGGCCTTCAAATATATCCAATTTTACTTTCATCGCTCCGCTACCGGGCAAAAGGCATAGTTTCTTTTACCTGTGATAAAGTCTCTTCAGCAAGCACCTCTGCTTTTTTTCTTCCGGAATCAATAATATCAGAAATATAGCCTTTTTTCTTTAACAAATTTTCCTTTTTATCTCTGGCCGGCTCAAGCAGTTTTTTCAAAATACCAGCCAGTTTTTTCTTGCAGTCTGTGCATCCTATTTTTGCAGCCAGGCAGTCCTGTTTAATCTCTTCCCTGACATCAGGCGCAAAAAGCTCGTAATAAGAATAAACATTGCAAATCTGCGGCCGGCCGGCCTGAGTTCTTTTTATCCTCTGCGGGTCGGTAAACATATTCTTAACTTTAGACTCTACCTCTTCAGGACTGTCTGAAAGATATATGCAGTTTTGGTAACTCTTGCTCATTTTCCTGCCGTCAGTGCCTAAAAGTTTTGGAGCAGGAGAAAGTATAGGCTGAGGATAGGGAAAAATTTCTTTCTTATATAAAAAATTAAACCTGCGGGCAATTTCCCTGCTAATCTCTAAATGAGGAAGCTGGTCCTCGCCCACCGGCACATAACCAGCCTTGTAAATTAGTATATCAGCAGCCTGCAGGACAGGATATCCTAAAAACCCTAAATTGTTTATGTCTTTATCCTTAAGCTGTTTCACCTGGTCCTTAAATGTAGGACAGCGGGTAAGCCAGCCTAAAGGGGTAAAGGCAGAAAATATAAAAAATAACTCTATGTGCTGTTTTACCTGGGACTGGATAAAGATAGTAGAAGATTCCGGAGAAATCCCCCACGCCAGCCAATCAGCAATATTATCCCGGGAATAAACCCCTATTTGAGAAGGGTCTTTATATTCGCTGAGAAGCGCATGCAAATCAGCAGACATAAACAAACACTCGTATTTGTCCTGAAGCTGTTTCCATTGAGAAAGCACTCCGGCAAGATGGCCCAAATGAAGCCGGCCGGTAGGACGCATTCCGCTTAATACTCTCATAATAAATTACCTTCTATAAATACACCACTGTATTCTGCTAAAAAAGCACTGGCTACCACTAAAAAGCGCTTACGCGCTTTGGACACCTCGGGGGTGGAACGAGTTCCACCCCCGAGGTGAGTTCCGGTAAGAATGCGGTTGCCCAACATCGAATACCCAATCCTGATGTCGCCTTTCGTTGAACAATACCCTTAAATCTAAACCTTAAATGGTTAAAGCCTTCTGGTTATAGACTCTTCTATATAGGCGTTGATAATGTCTTCTTCTTTTAAACCGTTGAAACCAACGCCGATTCCGCATTCAAAACCCTGTTTTACTTCCCGCACATCTTCTTTAAACCTCTTTAAAGAATGTATCCTGCCCTTAAAAATAACTTCACCCTGCCTCTCTACTTCTACCTGGCAGGAACGGTTGATACTGCCTTTTTCCACTATACAGCCGGCAATTATTCCGGATTTGGAAAGTTTAAACACTTTTTTCACCAAAGCCCGGCCTTGGAATTTCTTAACTATTTCGGGCTCCAACATTCCTTCTAAAGCGGCTTTGATGTCATTAAACAACTCGTAAATCACTTCATACCTTTTTACTTCTATGCCTTTAGTTTTTACCATATCTTTTGCTTTCGGTTCTATGCCTACCTTAAACCCGATAATAATAGAATCTGAAGCATCTGCCAGAATAACATCCGAAGCATTAACAATGCCCACGGCTTTATGAATAACTTCAATTTTTACTTCCTGAGAATCTATTTTCTTAAGCATATCTTCTATGGCTTCTAATGTCCCGGAAACATCAGATTTAATAATAATCTTCAGAGAAGTGCTTTTTTCTTCCTTTATTTTAGCATAAAGATCTTCTAACTTCATATGGCCTGCGGTTTTTTCCTGCCGGGGCTTGTTCTTTCTTTGCTGGATTATTTTCAAAGCCTGTTTCTCATCAGGGACAACGAAAAACTTCTCGCCGGCCTCCGGCACTCCGGATATTCCAATAATTTCCACAGGCATAGAAGGCTTTGCTTCCTTTACCGGCTCTGCCCGGTCATTAAATAAGGCCCTAACCCTTCCAAAAAACTCTCCGCAAACTACCACGTCTGCAGTTTTCAAGACCCCATGCTGGACTACTGCAGTAATTACCGGCCCTCTTCCTGAAGAAAGTTTAGCCTCCAGCACCACTCCCAAGGCAGGCCTTTGGTAATCTGCTTTAAGCTCTAAAAGTTCAGCCTGAATAAGTATCATTTCCAATAATTCACTTATACCCTGGCCGGTTTTTGCAGAAATTAAAACAGTAACTGTTCTGCCGCCCCAATCTTCAGGAGCAAGGTCTATCTTAGACAACTGCTGTTTTACCATATCGATATTAATATCAGGCTTGTCAATCTTATTTATCGCTACTATTATAGCAACATTGGCAGCCCGGGCATGGTTTACTGCCTCTATTGTCTGAGGTTTTACCCCATCGTCAGCCGCCACTACAATAACCGCTATATCAGTGATATTAGCACCCCTTGCACGCATAGCAGTAAAAGTCTCATGGCCGGGAGTATCTATAAAAGTTATTTTCCCTTTGGAATGTTCTATTTGATAAGCACCTATATGCTGGGTAATTCCTCCGGACTCTTTAGCAGCAATGCGCGAACGCCGGATATAGTCCAATATTGAAGTTTTGCCATGGTCAATATGGCCCATAAGTGTTACTATCGGCGGCCGGGGCTGCAGGTTTTCTTCGCCTTTTACTTCCAAAATACTCTCTTCAATCAGGCCTTTTTCTTTAAGCATAAATCCGTGATTCTTGGCAATACTTTCAGCCAAAGGCTTTTCAACATTTTGGTTAATGCTTAACAATTTTCCATTAGCCAGGATTTCTTTTATTAAAACCGAAGGTTTGCATCCTAATTTAACTGCAAAATCCTTTACCGTCAGCGGGAATTCCACCTCTAAAACATTCTCTGCCCTTTCCTGCTCCAGAAGTTCTTCTATTTCATTTTTGATTATATCGGCTGTTTCTTTGTCAACGACTGACATATGACTTTTCACCGGAAAATTTATAGACCTGAGCCTCTTAATAAGCTCTCTGGAATCCATATTTAACTGTCTGGCTACTTCGTATATTCTCATTGTTTCTCCATAAGTTTTCTTGCCTGGTTAATAATGCTCTCAGCCTTCTTGCTACCTAACCCCTTAATTTTTATCAAATCTTCCACAGAAGCACCGGCTAAAGATTTTAAGGTCATAAAGCCCTTATCCTTCAAAAGGTCGAGGAATTTATCGCCGACTCCTTCAAGTTTCTTTAAACCAGCCTGCTCCTCTTTTAAGCCTTCGGGTGAACGAACATCCAGTTCCCATTCAGTAAGCCGGGAAGCAAGCCGGACATTCTGGCCGTGTTTACCAATAGCAATAGACAAATCATCGGCATTCACCACCACTAACGCCCGCTTGTGGGTTTTATCCAGATTTATGCTCCGCACTTTAGCCGGAGACAAAGCAGACTTAATAAATTCCACCGGGTCGGAATTCCACCTTACTATATCTATTTTCTCTCCTCTAAGTTCATTAACCACGCTCTTTACCCGCGTCCCGCGCATGCCTACGCAAGAGCCTACAGAATCCACTTTTTCATCTTTGGAATATACTGCTATTTTTGTCCTATCCCCGGGGTCCCGGGCTATAGATTTTATTTCTACAACTCCTTCGTATATTTCCGGAACTTCCAGCTCAAAAAGTTTCTTTACAAACGCCGCTGCCCTGCGGGAAACAATTATCTGAGGAGACCTATCTTTACGCACCTCTAAACAGTAAACCCGTATCCTCTCGCCAATCTTAAAATTATCCAGAGGAGAAAGCTGGTCCCTGGGAATTATCGCTTCGGCTTTGCCTAATAAATCCAAAACAACGCCTTTTTTGTCAAACCTATATACAGCACCGCTTAGAATCTTGCCTATTTTTTCACTGAAATCAGTAAATACCACTTCCTTTTCGGCTTCTCTTATTTTCTGGATAATAATCTGCCGGGCAGTCTGGGCCGCGATTCTGCTTAACCCTTCAGAAATCATCTCCTGGTCGCCGACAAAGGCTTTAATCACCCCTGTTTTACGATCTATTTCCACGTTTATCTGCGCATCAGGATTGGTTATCTTGGCTATCTTGCGCGCTGCTACTACCAAAGCCTGTTCTACAGCCTCCAAAAGCGTCTCTTTGCTAATGCCTTTCTCTCTTTCCATCTGTTCTAATATAGCGATTAATTCTTTATTCATTGCTGCCTCCCTAAAAATTAGTTATAAGACCTGCCTGGCTTTTTGTATATCAGCAAAAAATATCTCCCGCGGCCCTGTTTTGGACATAATTTCTATTCCGCTGTTTTTTACTTCTTTCAACTCCCCTGCTATCTCCTTTACCTTCAAGATGCCTTCTTTTTTGTCCTTAAACCACACTTTCACAACCCTGTTTTTCACCCGCAGGAAATCCTTATACTGTTTCAAATCCCTGTCTGCGCCGGGCGAAAAAACTTCTATATTTATATCCTCACTAAAGTAATTTTCTCCTTCAATAATCTTTCTTATCTTAAAATTCAGCCTTGCGCATTCGTGCAAATCAATGCCTCCCTGTGCGTAATCAACTAAAACTCTTAAAGTAATACCTCTGCCTGTGTTAATAATTTTAAAATCAAAAAGGGTAAACCCATTCTTAACTATAATCTTCTCTATACTGTCCCTGATAACCTGCTGATTTCGGCTGCTTACAAGCATATTACTTCCTCAAATAATCCCTTGCCCAATCCAATACTGATTCTTTATTCACTAATATCTTCTGCTTGTTTTTACGGAAAACTATTTCCACTTTACCTTGTGAAAAACTTCCTTTGCCTAAAACAAATAAATAAGGCATTCCTAAAAGGTAAGCATCATTAAATTTAACTCCAACGCTTTCGTTGCGGTCGTCCAAAAGCACATCGTAGTTTAGAGAAGAAATTTTCCCGTAAAGTTCCCGGCTGTATGATACCAAATCTTCAGCCTGGCCTAAAACTAATATTTCAACATCAAAAGGAGCGATTTTCTTAGGCCAGATAATCCCTTCCTGGTCATAATTATTTTCTATAACTGCAGGTATAAGCCTGCTGACTCCTATGCCATAACAGCCCATTATAATTTCTTTTCTCCGGCCGTCAGCATCCAAAAAATAAGCGCCTAAAGCCTGCGAATATTTTGTGCCTAATTTAAAAATATGGCCTATTTCTAAAGCGTTAATCTCCTCCAACTGTGCCGCGCATACAGGGCAAGATCCTCTCTGCTTAAAATACCTGCCGCAGTTAGGACAGAAAAAAACTTTATCTTCGCCGGACTCGCCTTTAACCAAAAACTCCTCAGATTCCGACCCTCCCATAGCCCCGGTGTCCGCTCCTAAAATAATCGCCGGCAGGCCGCATTCTCTAAATATATTCTGGTATGCTTCTTTCATTTTGCTATAGCTCAAATTTAGGCCTTCCTGGTCCCGGTCAAAGCTGTAAGCGTCTTTCATAATAAATTCACAGCTTCTTACCAGGCCGGCCTTAGGCCTGATTTCATCACGAAACTTAGTCTGTATCTGGTAAAGAATCACCGGCATTTGTTTATAAGAAGAAATGAATTTTTTTGCTAAATCAGTAATAACCTCCTCATGCGTAGGGCCTAAACAAATATCCCTGCCTCTTCTGTCTTTAAAAGTAAACATAATTTCTTCCAGCACCTTGTCTCGTCCGGTTTTCTGCCAAATTTCCAAAGGCTGCAAAGCCGGCAAAAGCACTTCCTGGCCGTCATACATATTCATATATTCCCTGATAATATTTTCTATCTTGCGCAAAGCCATAAGCCCTAAAGGAAGATAAGAAAATATTCCGGCAGATAAAGCATTAAGCAGACCTGATTTTATACAAAGCCGGTGAGAAACTGTCTCCGCATCTTTAGGAGTCTGCCTTTGAGTACTAAGAAAAAATCTGCTAAGCCTCATTTTAATTCCTAACCTTGGTTAAAAATACTTCTATCCAGAGAGATGCCTTCCTGCTCAAACCGGTAAAGGAAATCCGGCACATAATCCAAAGCCTTAAATTTTCCCTGAGCCTTATTCTGCTTAACCCCGCTTTTTTCATAAACAAAAATATCCTTTATAGCAATATTATTATTCTCATCCATATTCCCGACTTCGCTTATCCGGGTAATCTTACGCGAGCCGTCAACTAACTGCTCCTGCTGAACTATTAAATCCAGACCCTGCGATATCTGCCTTCTCACCGCCCAAATAGGCAGGTTGATATTTGAATAGAAAACCATAGTTTCTAAACGGGTAAGCACATCTTCCGGAGAAGAAGCATGAATAACTGCCAACGAGCCCTTATGCCCGCTGTTTAACGCCTGAAGATAATCCAAAGCCTCCCTGCCTCTTATTTCTCCCAGAATAATCCGGGTAGGCCGCATTCTTAAAGTATTGATGAACAAATCCCGTATAGGCACCTCGCCTTTGCCTTCTATATTAGCCTGCCGGGCAAGAAGCCTGACTACGTGGTCCTGGCGCAGGTGAAGCTCCAAAGCGTCCTCTATGGTAATAATCCTTTCCTGCTCGTCTATATAAGAAGACAATACTTCCAATGTAGTGGTTTTACCACAGCCCGTAGCCCCGGAAAAGATAATATTCAGCCGGGCCTTTATGCAGCCTTTAAGAAACTCTGCCATTCTTTCGTCTAAAGTGCCGCATTTGACTAAATCTTCAACTGTATTCAAGTCGATTAAAAACTTGCGGATTGTAACCACTGTCCCGGAAGCGGACAAAGGAGGAATTATTACATTTATCCGCGAGCCGTTTTCTAAAGAGAAATCTACAAAAGGCGAAGACTCGTCAACCCTCCTGCCAGTAGGCATAAGCATTTTGTCAACAAGATAACGCAGCTGGTGGTCATCTTCAAATTTTACCGGGCTTAAAACTTTTTTGCCGTTTTTTTCTATATAAACTTTATCCGGACCATTTATCATAATTTCCGTAATGTCCGGGTCATCTAAAAGCGTCTGTAAAGGCCCTAAGCCGAAAAGTTCTGAAGCCAATTCTTCCTTAACCTGAGAGCGTAAAGGCCCGGGGATATCCATTTTCATCTCGTTAGCCATATAATCAAAAATATTATCCATACGGTGCAGGATTTCATCCCTGTTCATTTCTTCAACATTCTTATTTCTGCCGTAATCTAAAAACAACCTTTCCCGAACTGCCCTCTTTAACTCTTTCTTTTCCATAACCGGCTCCTAATTAAACCTGTTTTTTATAGCCTTTAAAAGTTCGTCTATAGCCCTGGCCTTGGCTACTCTTTTTACAATTTTTCCCTGTTCAAAGAACGCGGCGAACCCGCCTCCAAAAGCAACTCCTAAATCCGCATGAGCGGCTTCTCCAGGGCCGTTAACCTCACATCCCATAACCGCTACCGTAAAGTTGTTTCTTTTCAAATCCATCGATAATAGTTTCCGTTTAAACTGCTCAACTATACTCTCCAAATCAACTTCGCAGCGCGAACATTTTGGACAGGATATTATCTCCGGGCCAAAAACCCTAAGCCCTAACGCCTGAAGAATACCTTTGCCAGCCTCAACCTCTTCCCACGGCTGGGCGTTTAAAGATACTCTTATAGTATCGCCTATGCCTTCTGATAAAAGAATACCCAAACCCACACAAGATTTTATTATTCCTTCCTGTTTAGGCCCTGTAGCGGTTATTCCTAAATGTAGAGGGTAATCAAATCTTTTAGACGCTAAACGGTTTACCTGAACAGTACTGTTTACAGAAGAAGTTTTTAGTGAAATCATTATATCATAAAAATGCGCGTCTTCCATTATTTTCACATAGCGGGACACTTTAGAAAGCATTGCCCTAACTATCCCGGCATCGCCGAGTTTCTGCCTGAACCCTCCGGAATTTATGCCAATACGGATAGGGATATTCTTTTCCCTGCATTCTTTAACCACCGCTAAAATCTGTTTTTTCCCTGCGATATTATTAGGATTAAGCCTGACAGCATCAGCACCTGCATCTAAAGATAGAAACGCCAGGCGCCAGTCAAAATGCACATCCGCTTCTATAGGGATATTTATATGCTTTTTCAAATACTCAATTGCCCTGCGGCCCTGCTGGTTTTCCACAGCCACTCTTAATATTTCGCATCCGGCCTGCCTGGCTTTTTTTGCTTCTGCCAAAACTTCTTTTAAATTCCCCAAAGGAGCCTTTATCATTGTTTGAACAGAAACCGGAGCATTGCCGCCTATTTCCACATTACCAATTTTTACTGCTTTTTTCAATTTGCGTGCCATTTTGTACATTATCTTTTTTTGCCTTAACCCACCTTGCCAAATCATTATACGAAGTAAAAACTACTAAAAACAGGATGAAACCAACTCCTAAACGAGTTATAAAATCTTCCGTTTTTACCGAGAGAGGCCTGTTCCTTATTTTCTCCAGCAAAAGAAGGAAAAGATGCCCGCCGTCTAAAACCGGCAAAGGCAGAAAATTAAAAACCCCCAGACTTAAACTCAACACTGCCATAAAATGTAAAACCGCAGTAAATCCTAAATGCGTTACTTTGGAAGTCACAAAAAATATTCCTAAAGGCCCGGAAACCGAATTCTTAAAAGACATTGCCCCGATAAGGATAAAAAATAAAGACTTTAGAGTAATCCAGGTATATATAAACAAACTCCGGCCTCCCCGGTAAACACTTTCTAAAGGGTTATACCGCAGCACGACTGTCTCTTCAGAAGGAGTAATGCCGATGACCGGCCGGAATACTTCTTTGCCGAATATACTTTTTGCCGCTATCTCCTTTGGTTTTACTTCTAAAACTACATTTTTATTATTTCTGGTAATTTCTATTTTTAACGTCCGGCCTGCTTTCTGCTTTTTTACGGCATCAAGTATATTCAGCCAATTCCGGGTTTTAACCCCGTTTATACCGGTAATAATATCTCCCTTAACAAGCCCGGCTTTTTGAGCGGGATAACCGTTCAACAACCCGCCGATTTTATTAGAAGGGACCGGGACCCCCATCATAAAAACGAGGACAAACAATACCCATGCTAACAAGAAGCTGAATACCGGCCCGGCCGCAATAATCTGGGACCTGCGGCCTATGCTCTGTGAACAATACTCATAAGCCAGCCCCTTACAGTCTTCCCTACTCTCTCCGGCAAGCCTGACATACCCGCCTAAAGGCACAGCGCAGATAAGAAAAACAAAATCCTTAAATTTTTTACGGAAAATAACCCTGCCAAAACCTACGGCAAATTCTTCAACCTTAACCCCCAGCCTGCGGGCAGCCAGAAAATGCCCCAGTTCGTGAGCCACGATGAGCGTGCTTAAAACAAGTATAAATATAATTAAATCCATAATCTCCCTTTGATATTAATCTGAATATCCAACGTCCAATATCGAATGTCGTATCCAAAAACGCGCCAGCGTTTTTTAAGTGGTAGTTACCTCCTAACTAACCATTCGGCACGCCTCAGCAACCTTTTGTTTAGCCCAATCTATCCAAAATAAAATCTCTTTATAAGAAGAAAATTTTACCGGTCTATGTTTTAATAAAACTCTCCTTAATACCTGCGGTATCTGGTTAAAACTTATTTTACCTTCCAAAAAAAGCCTTACTGCCTCTTCATCGGCAGCAGCAAACACTGCCGGGGCGGTCCCGGCCTGCATAGCCGCCTCTAAAGCCAGTTTTAACCCTGGGAATTTTTTAAAATCCGGCCTTAAAAATTCCAGTTTTTCCAAAGAGTACAAATCCAGCCGTTTTAAGGGAGTATTAGAAATATCCGGATAATACAAAGCATAATTAATCGGTATGCGCATATCCGGAGAGAAAAAAGACGCCAGCAGACAGCCGTCAGAAGCCTCGGCCAGAGAATGGACAACTGACTGAGGGTGTATTACAACCTCTATTTTATCCAAAGGAATACCAAATAAAAAATGCGCCTCCATTACTTCAAAGCCTTTATTAACTAAACTCGCCGAATCTATAGTTATTCTTTTGCCCATTTTCCACCGCGGATGCTTAAGTGCCTGTGATATTTTAACCTTTGCTAAATCCTTTCTGTTCCAATTAAGAAAAGGCCCGCCTGAAGCAGTAATATAAATCTTATTCAAAAATCTTTTCTTAATACCCAAAAGCAGCTGGAATATTGCATTGGCCTCGCTGTCTACAGGGACTATTTCTGTGCCGCTGTTTTTCAATTTGGTTTTTATCAAAGGCCAGGCCGAAACTATGGATTCCTTATTTGCCAAAAGAACTCTTCTGGTATTGCCTATACATTCCAGCAAAGGTTCTAAAGCAGCAATGCCGCTTATGCCTAAAATAACGACATCTGATTTCATACGGGCCAAGGCATTTATGCCTTGGCTGCCGGAAAAAACTTTAACCTTCCCTTTAATTCGCTTAACTTTAGACTCATCCTGCAAAGCAGCATAATCCGGGGAAAATTCTGCAATCTGCCTATTAAGCAAAGAAACATTCCCTCCTGCAGAAAGGCCGATAACTTTAAACCTGCTCTTATTTTTTCTAAGCACGGCTAAAGCATTTTTGCCTATTGAACCCGTAGAGCCTAATACAATAACTTTATTCATCTTCCGACTATAGTAGTAAGGTAAATATAAAATACCGGAGCAGTAAAAATAAGGCTGTCCACCACATCCAGGACCCCGCCCATTCCCGGGAGCAGCCGGCCGGAATCTTTTACTCCGCAGTCGCGTTTCAGCAAAGATTCAAACAAATCTCCTAATTCTCCGATAACTGCCAAAATAAAAGATATAAATAAAGCCTGATATAAAGTAAAGAAATCTACAAAGGCATTAAATACAACCCCTGCGATTAAACTGACAACCAGGCCGCCAAAAGCGCCTTCTAAAGATTTATTAGGGCTGACTCTTTTTAACAAAGGCCTCTTGCCCCATTTCCTGCCGATAAAATAAGCGCCTAAATCTGAAGACTTGGTGACTAAAATAAGAAAGGCCAAAAGAAAAGCACCGTCGTCCAAAGCCCTTATTTTAATTATGGAACTCAGACACCAGCAAATATAAATTACCCCAAAAAGTGTTCCGGAAATAGAAAGCACTGTCTGGTAATTTTCCTTGCGGGTAAGTTCAAGTATAAATAAGGCAAACAAACCTGCGATAATAGACATAAACTGCCATTCAACTGTTAAGGGAAATTTAAAGAAAATAGTAATAGGGATAACAGCGCCCAAAAACAATCCAACCCCCTGGAATAAACTCACCCCTTTATTCTCAATCATATTAAAAAATTCCCACAAAGCAACAAGGATAAAGCCTAAAAGCGCGACAAAACACAACTTATAGGAGAAAATAGCCAATCCCACGATAAAAACAAGAATAGTTGAGCTAAAAACTCTCTTACGCATCTTTTATTCCTCCAAACCTGCGGTCTCTGCGGGAAAAATCATCTATAACCCAATCTAAATCTTCCGGAGAGAAATCCGGCCAGAATTTTTCAATAAAATAAAACTCTGCATAAGCCAGCTCCCACAAAAGAAAATTACTAATTCTCAACTCCCCGGAAGTCCTAATCATAACATCCGGATCGGGAATATCCGGGGCATATAAATATTTCGAAAAACGGCTCTCGTCGATCTCTTCAGCCGAGATTCTATTTTCTTGAATATCCCTAACTATATTCCTGCAGGCATCCACTATCTCAGCCCGGCCGCCGTAATTCAAAGCTAAGTTAAAAGTAAAATCGTAATCCCGGCAGGTCTGCCTCTGGACATACTGGATTTTTTCCCATAAACCGCCAGGCAAAGGCTCTTTTCTGCCAACGGCATTAAACCGTATTTTGTTTTTAATAAAATTTTTCATCTCGCGGTCTAAATACCTGCCAAATTCTGACATAAGAAAATCCACTTCTTTTTTAGGACGCGACCAGTTCTCTGTAGAGAAAGTAAAAAAAGTAACAACTTTAACACCTTTTTCTTTTGCCCGGTCAGCAATTTTGCGCACATTTTCAATACCCCGGCGGTGGCCTTCAACACGCGGCAGCCCTCTCTGCTTGGCCCAGCGGCCATTGCCGTCCATAATTATGCTTATGTGGTAAGGAACCATTGCCTCTTTTTTTATTAAACTGATGATTTTCTAAAAAAATCGGGGGCTCACACCCCCGCTTAAAACCGTATCCTGCAGCATTTAAAAAACTATTGCTTCTTAGTTAATGCATCTTTAAGATTCTGTTCCAATGCATCCTTCAATTTGTTCAATTTCTCTACTTCCACCTGTAGTCTTTTAACTGTAGATTCTTTCTCTTTTAGCCGGCTGGTTAAATCTTCTTTCTCCTGAGACAACTTAGCAAGTCTATCCTTCAGCGTTTTATTCTGTTCTTCTAAATTAATCTTAATTTTGTTTATCTGCGAATAAAGCTCCGAGGTGCGGCTGACCTGCAGGCCTAAAGATATTATAACAATGATTAGGACTACAATTACTCCGACTAATATACCTATAACAGGATAACCTTTCATTTAAGTATCTCCTCCTCTGACAAATCCTTTTTCTTCTCCGGGATATTCGCAGCCTGCAGTGTTTTTACTAAACGGGGAAGAATCACTATTTCTACTCTTCTGTTCTTCTGCATATTCTCAGGTGTAGTATTAGGAACTACCGGCCGATATTCCCCATAGCCTATAACTGAAAGACGCCGGGGAGAAACACCTTTATCAATTAGATAATGCAAAACACTCAATGCCCGGTGGGCAGACAATTCCCAGTTCGATTTCCACTTAGAATATTTTATCGGCTGGTTGTCTGTATAACCTTCTATCCCCACATTATGCATACTCATTTCGTTATTTAAGACATCAGCAACTTTGTCTAACACTTCAAAACTTGTGTCTTTCAATTTAGCCCTGCCGGAATCAAAAAGTATTTTTGCCAAAACAGTAATTACCAGACCTTTCCTGCTCATTTTTATACTGACATTTTTATTCTGAATCTCCCGGGAAAATTTCTTTTCCAGCATAGATTTAGCGTTTCTTAAATTGTCAAGCTCTCTTTGAAGCAGTTGTATCTTCTCAATATCCGAACGCCGGCCTTTTTGAATAACTACACTACAGCCCTGAAATACCAAGCCTGCTATCAGCAAAATAATTATACTCAATATCTTCCTACCTGTCATAACCGCCTCCTCTGGTTTCTTTAGTCCAGAAAAAATTGTATCACAGGCAAAATTTTAGTCAAGAAAACAATATTTCCTACTTAAACAGGCTAAATTGCAGGACAAACCCGGCAAAAACTATAGAAACCATTGACATAAGTTTAATCAAGATATTAAGAGAAGGCCCTGAAGTATCTTTGAAAGGGTCGCCTACTGTATCTCCAACTACAGCGGCTTTATGGTTATCTGAACCTTTGCCGCCAAAATTGCCTTCTTCTATATACTTCTTAGCATTATCCCATGCTCCGCCGGCATTAGCCATCATAATTGCCAATACAAAACCCGCAGCCAAGGCCCCCACTAACAATCCCACCACAGACTTGATGCCAAACAATAAACCCATTAGAATCGGCATAATAAACGCAGATAAAGACGGAAGAAGCATTTCTTTCTGAGCAGCCTTAGTGGTTATTTTTACACAGCGGGAATAATCCGCTTTAGAACTGCCTTCCAGAATTCCTTTATCAGCCCTAAACTGCCGGCGCACTTCTTCTATAATGGCCCCGGCGGCCCTGCCTACCGCGCTTAAACTGAATGAACAAAAAAGAAAAGGCATCATTGCTCCCACAAAAACGCCTATAATCATATTCGTATCAAGAAGCGTAAGATTTAAAGACAACTCTCTGCCCATTCGCAGGGCTTCTTCGAAAACATGGTTTTTGTAAGCAACAATCAAAGCCAAAGCAGTCAAAGCCGCCGAGCCAATAGCAAAACCCTTTCCTGTTGCTGCAGTAGTATTTCCTAAAGCGTCTAACTGGTCTGTTTTTTTGCGGACATCCGGAGGCAGGCCTGCCATTTCAGCATTTCCTCCGGCATTGTCAGCAACAGGGCCGTAAGCATCAGTAGCCAAAGTAATACCTAAAGTAGAAAGCATACCTACAGCAGAAATACCTACTCCATAGAGCCCCATAGCAAAAGAATGAAAACCTCCGCTTAAAATAAAACTTCCCAGAATAGCCAAACAAACAACAATAACAGTGGCAAAAGGAGAAAACATACCTAAAGCAATCCCTTCAATGATAACTGTAGCAGTGCCGGTTTTAGCCGCAGATGCTACTTTTCTGGTAGGCTTGTAATTAGAAGACGTAAAAAACTCAGTAAAAAAACCTATTATTACTCCGGCAATAAGTCCGGAAATAACCGAACCCCACACGCCTAAATATTTTTTTCCCAAGACAAAATAGACGACAAAAAAAGTCAAAGCAATTACAAACACTGATGAAGAATACACCCCTTTGCGCAAGGCCCTTAAAAGATTTTTCTGGGTTGCACCTTCTTTAGCCTTAATAAAAAAGAACCCTGCAATAGAAGACACTAAACCGCAGGCAGCCACCAGCATAGGAACTATTACTCCTTTAAGACCCAAGCCTGCTACAGCAGCCAAAGCCATTGTAGCTACAATAGAATCTACGTAAGACTCATATAAATCTGCGCCCATACCGGCAACATCGCCGACATTATCTCCTACCTGGTCAGCTATAACTGCAGGGTTACGCGGATCATCTTCAGGTATGCCTGCCTCTAATTTACCAACCAAATCCGCACCTACATCTGCTGCCTTAGTATAAATACCGCCGCCTAAACGGGCAAATAAAGCCTGCAAAGAAGCACCCATTCCAAAACACAGCATAGTACTGGTAATGGCCTGGAACTTACCAATCCCTGCCGGTGTTGGATTATGAGTATACCACCAATTTAAAATCCAGTACCAAACAGACAAGTCTAAAAGCCCAAGCCCCACAACCATAAGACCCATTACCTGGCCGCTGGACATAGCAACTTTTAAACCTCTGTTCAAACTAACCTGAGCAGCCTGGGCCGTGCGGCTGGAAGAATTAGTAGCAATATACATACCTATCCAGCCGCATAGAGCCGACCAGAAACCGCCGGTTAAAAACGCAAAAGGCACAAACCAAACTAAAAAGCCCTTATAAACAAGAAACCAGAGAATAACAAATATCACCGCAAAGAATATGCCTACAACTTTATACTGCTGTTTCAAATAAGCCATTGCCCCTTCTTTAACAAATCCGGCAATCTCCTGCATCTTAGAATTGCCTGCCGGCTGCTTAAATATCCAAAACATAAAAGATATACTTACCAGAATGGCAGATACTGCCGCTATTGGAATAATAAAAAATAAGCCCATAATCACCTCCTGTTTAATCTAAATCTCAAATAATAACCAATTAAACCAACCTAAACTACAGCTCAGGATTTTACTCTCAATCTCAACCTAAACCTAATAATCTATATCACTTCCTGACTATTACCGCATCCCTTTTTGAACCTACTGAAATTAGTTTAACAGAAACCTGCAAAAAATCTTCAATGATTTTTATATAATCTTTGGCCTCCGACGGCAAGTCATTATAATCCCGGATACCGTCTATACTATTATTCCAGCCTTTTATTTTTCTATATACCGGTTTTACTTTCTGCCATTCTTCTAAACTTACAGGAAAGTTTTTCATTAATCTGCCTTTATACCTATAACCAGTGCTGAAACAAATTTGGCTTACTCCATCCAAAACATCAAGTTTAGTAACCACCAGACTACTTACTCCATTTAAACTGACTGCCCTTTTCAAAAGTGCCAAATCCAGCCAGCCGCACCTGCGCGGCCTGCCGGTAGTAGTTCCGAACTCGCTGCCTTTTTCCCGTAAAGCGCTGCCGAACCTGTTTTTAATTTCCGTGGGGAAAGGGCCTTCTCCTACCCGCGTGGAATATGCTTTAGTAACGCCGACAATCTCTTTAATACGGGTTAAAGGAAATCCTGTGCCTACTGTAGAATTCTGGGCAATAGTGTTGGAAGAAGTAACAAAGGGATAAGTCCCAAAATCCACATCTAAGAATACACCCTGTGCACCTTCAAAAAGAATACTCCGGCCATTTTCGTCAGCCTGAACAAGCAACCCGGCTGTATCTGCACAAAAAGGCTTGATTTTTCTTCCGTACTCCCTGTATTTGTCAAAGATCGCCTGGAAAGAAAAGCCTTTAGTTTTAAAAACCTTTCTGAACAAAGCGTTTTTCTCTTTAAGATTGTCCCGCAGTTTAGAAGATAAAATTTTCTCTGAAAAAAGGTCAATTACTCTTATGCCGCAGCGGGAAACTTTATCGACATAACAAGGCCCTATACCCCGGCGGGTAGTACCAATTCTGTTCTCCCTCTGAGATTCCCTTAAAGCGTCTAAATCTTTGTGGTAAGGAAAAATCAAATGCGCATTATAGGAGATTTTTAAATTGCCGGGATTAACTTTTACTCCTTTGCTTCTGAGCATATCTATTTCCCTTAGTAAAATTTCCGGATCTATTACCACTCCATTGCCAATAACGCAGATTTTACCCTGGTGCAGAATTCCTGAAGGTATAAGATGAAACACAAATTTGCCGGTTTCTAAAATAACTGTATGCCCGGCATTGTTACCGCCTTGAAACCTGACGATATAGTCATTTTTCCGGGAAAGGTAATCTATAATCTTACCCTTACCTTCATCGCCCCACTGCAGGCCAATAACAATGGAATTCTTACTTATCCTCATCATTCTCAAGGTCTAATATGCCGGATAAAGCGTAACCCTTACCGGCATTTACGCTTAGAGCAAAAATTCTGCGGTTGTTTATCAATATTGCCGGCCGGAACAAATATAATTCCTTAATAAACGAAAGGTTCTTTTTAAACTCCCGGCTGTATTCTTTTCCCTCTACGGCGCGGTAAACCCTATCTACATTTATGCCCAGATTTTCCATAGGTTTCTGCCACCAGCTGCTTTTGATATTATCCAGCCTGTTTAATAAATAATCCCAGAATTTCTGCGGGTAAAGTTTCTCGATAACAAACAATCTTTGATACTCTTCCTCTATAGACGGAGAAAGTTCTGCCATACCGCCGTTTTTGCCAATAGGCATAACAAAATACACATCAACATTCCAGCCTTTATTCGTTTTAAAAGTTTCTCTCATCTGTTTTGCTATCGCTTTAGCGCCAGGCGCATAAATATCAAGAAAAATATCAATTTTGTTTCTAAGGGGTTTCCTGTTTAAATACATAAACACACCGGCATATTCAGGCTTTAAAATATAACTTCCTTCCTCTGCCTCTAAAAGTTTTCTGTATTTGGGGAAATTTCTGTCTTTTTCCACTTTTTTATCAAGAATAACTGCCGGAAGAGTAAGAATATTGTTTTTCTTCAAAATTTCCTGAGCCTGCTTCCGGCGGTAATCTAAAATCTGAAAATCGGCGCCCTTAAATAAACTTTTGACCACAGCCTCAGCAGGCTTTACAGAACACTGCCGGCATTTTTGGTCAGTCAAAATATGAACATCAAACTTGACGGGTTTTATATAAATACAACGAGAATTTATCCCCGGGCTCTTGCATTTCCTGTCCAATCCCGGCTTTTGCGGACAGTCATTGTCGGCAAAACAAGAAGGCAGAATAGATTTAATACTTTTGTCCTCCACCCGGTCTAAACTCAGTTTTTTTTCTCCTGCAAAAACTCCAACTACCCTGTGTTTCTCTCTTTTTAGGCTAACTATGCCTACGGACCTTGCCCGGAAAGCAGGATAAACAACTAATTGGTTACTGCCTATTTTCTGCTTATCCGTTTTTCTATGACTTATTCCTCCAGCCGCCAGTAAATTAATCTGCGGCAGAGTCTTGATAATTCTATTATTAAAATCCTCTTTTGCACCGGAAAGCACTATTAAATAATCTGCTTTTCTTTTAAGAATTTTTATTACTCTTGCTAAACAGGGAATGCCGTCTTTTACCTTTGCGATACCATTTTTAATCTGCGGAGCAACTGCTGTAATCCCTACTTTTATGTTTCCTATCCTCTTAATTATGTAAGGCTTTACTCCTGAAAATTTAAAATTGCAGGCAACAAACGGAATTCTATACTTTTTAACTGCCTGTTTAAACATATCCGGGCTAAAAACTAAATCTCTGCTTCCTATTCCCACAGCATCGTATTTCAACATACTCAAAGCCTTCAACATAACCCCGGCTCTTTGAGCATTAAGGCTGGAATATTTAGCCAAAGGGAAAATATTGCCGCTGTCCAAAAGCAAAACATTACTCCGACTACGCAGGGTCTTAATTAACTTTGCCCTGCGGGCTATGCCGCCACCTATACTTGCCGGGCAGTGCCTGCAAGGATAAAGAGAGGAAAAAGAATTTCCGGTATAAACAATTAAATTGTCTTTGGCTGCCGCTGTCCCGGAAAGAAGAAAAAAGAAAATCACCCAAAAACCCAGCCTTCTCACACCTTACCTCCCGTTAATAATCCTATAAAAATTTATGTCTTTTACCCTAAGGCTATAGGCTTAATTAAAATAAAATCCTCGTCCGAAGATATTTTCTTAATAACTTTCTCCGGCAAAGACGAATCAATCGTAAGAATAGTAAACGCCTCTCTGCCTTTCTTGTGCCGGCCTAAACTAACATCTCCTATATTTATTTTATTCCTGCCCAAAATCCCGCCTAATTTTCCAATCACTCCAGGCCTGTCTTTATTAATAATAAAAAGCATATTCCCTTCGGGATTGATTTCTAAATAAGTATTGTTAATCCGCACTATTCGTGGATGCTGGTTGGCAAATAAAGTGCCTTCTAAAACAAAACTTTGCTTACTGGTCTTAACCTCTAAAATAAGGGAACTGACATAATCGCTTTCTTCAGAAGATTTTACGCTCTCTACAGCAACTCCGCGGTCTTTTATTAAGGAAACTGCGTTAATAAAATTAACTTCTCCTTCCAAAACCGGCTTAAGCAGGCCTTTTACCACGGCTGAAGTAATAGGGCTTATATTATACCTGTTAATCTCTCCTTTATAAGTTACCAGGACACTGCTAATGCCGCCTCCTGCAACCTGGGCAACAAAAAGCCCCATCTTTTCAGCCAAATTAATATAAGGCGCAACAACCTTGTAAGTCTCCGGGTCCAAAGACGGAAAATTTATGGTATTTCTCAATCCTTTATCTAATAAAGCGTCCTTTACACAATGGGCTATTTCTATCGCAACATTAACCTGAGCCTCCTTAGTGGATGCGCCTAAATGAGGAGTAACCACAACATTAGGCAAGGAAAACAAAAGGCTGTTTTTATCCGGCGGCTCTTTCTCAAAAACATCCAAACCTGCTCCGGCTATTTTATTCTTAGCAAGCGCCTCTGCCAAATCTTTTTCGTTAACTATGCCGCCCCGGGCACAGTTAATTATCCGGCAGTTAGGTTTCATCAACCTAAGCGTCGAAGCATTTATCATATCTTTGGTTTCTTCATTCAAAGGAGTATGGATAGTAATAAAGTCAGCGTTTTTTAATAAGTATTTTAAATCCCCCAAAAAAACGCCTAAGCCTTTGGCTGCTTCTTCGTTTATAAATGGGTCATAACAAATAACTTTCATCCCAAAAGCCAAAGCCCTCTTCACCACTTCCCTGCCAATCCGTCCTAAACCTACTATACCCAAAGTCTTATTATAAAGTTCTGTCCCCTTAAACTTATTTCTTTCCCATTTACCTTCCCGTAAAGACTTGTCTGCCTGAGGAATATTGCGCGCTAAAGAAAGCATAAGTGCAAAAGCCTGCTCGCAGGCAGAAATAGTATTGCCGGAAGGTGCATTCATAACAACTACACCTCTAACAGTAGCCGCGGGAATATCCACATTATCCACGCCTACTCCTGCCCGGCCTATAACTTTAAGTTTTTTCGCCTTGTTTATAATCTCTGCCGTTACTTTCGTCCTGCTGCGAATAATTAAAGCATCATACCTGCCGATTATAGAAAGAAGTTCACCGGCAGAAACTTCCGGTTTAAAATCAACCTGAAACCTTCTGTCGTTTCTAAAAATCTCTACGCCTTCCTGTGCTAATTTATCGCTTATAAGAATTTTATACATAATATTCCTCCTGAAACTTCTTCAAAGCAGCACCCTGTTTAATTTTATAGCCTGTTTTCTTCAACGCTTCTTCTAACAAAAACAGCGCAGCGGCCACATCCTGGGCATTTATATACCCCATATGGGCAATCCTTATTATTTTATCCGCCACTTTTCCCTGGCCCGCGGCAATGCTAAGCCCATATTCTTTACGTAGTTTAGCAACAACTGCTTTAGCCCCTTCCAAAGAAGCCGCAGTAACTGCAGAAGAAGGCGAAGAAGAGAAAACAGCAAGTCCCATCTCTTCCAAAGACAGCCTCAATGCCCGGGCTATGCGGGAAAATTCTTTCCAGCGGACTTCAATGCTTTCCTGTTTTATTAAGTCCAGAGATTCTTTCAAAGCCGTAATTAAACTCACAGCCGGAGTATAAGGCGTATCATTTTTCTCATAAGACTTCAAAGATTTCTGAACATCAAAGTAATATTTAGGAAGAGACGCTTTTGCCGCCAAAGATAAGGCTTTCTTGCTTACAGACATAAACGCCAGCCCCGGGGGAAGCATAAATCCTTTTTGTGAACCGGAGACAACTACATCTACGCCCCATTCATCAGTCCTCAGCACATCTGACCCTAAACCGCTTATAGCATCTACCACCAATATGGCCGGATAATTCGAAACAATACCGGCAATCCCTTCTATATCATAAACCGTAGCAGTAGAAGTTTCGCAAAGAGTAGTATAAACCGCTTTTATATCTTTGTTTTTGTCTAATATTTCTTTAATATCTTCCAAATCGGGAGATTTGCCCCATTCTACTTCTAAAACCGAAACATCCAAATTGTAAGCCCTGCAAATCTCGGCCCACCTCTCGCCGAATTTTCCCCCGGAAACAGCCAAAACTTTATCCTGCAGGCAGAGAAAATTGCTTACTGCAGCCTCCATTGCTCCAGTCCCGGAACTGGCAAAAGTAAGCACCGGGTTTTCAGTCTGAAATATATACTTGAGCCCGGAATTTACTTCCTTAAGAATATTCCTAAATTCGTCTGTCCGGTGATGGATGATATCTCTGCCTAAAGCCATTTTTACCTGCGGGGCCAAAGGTGAAGGTCCTGGTGTCATTAAATAAGGATGTTTCATTGCAAACTTCCTCCTCTAATATGTTATTTTGTTTATTTTATTACCTCGTCAACAAGCCCGTATTTTAAAGCTTCCTCAGCACTCATAAAAAAATCCCGGTCAGTATCTCTGCCGATTTCCGCTATGCTCCGGCCGGTATGAAAAGCCAGAAGTTCATTCATTTTCTTGCGCATTTTAAGTATTTCTTTCGTTTGGATAGAAATATCTTCTGCTGTACCCTGGACACCTCCCCACGGCTGATGAATCATTACCCGGGAATTAGGCAAAGCATATCTTTTCCCTTTTTTGCCGGCAGCCAAAAGCAAAGCGCCTAAACTGGCTGCCTGGCCTATACAGTAAGTAGCCACATCCGGCTTTACAAACTGCATTGTATCGTATATAGCCATGCCCGCTGTTATAACTCCGCCGGGAGTATTAATATAAACATTAATATCCTTTTGCGGACTTTCCATCTGCAAAAACAAAAACTGGGCAATTACTAAATTAGCCACATTGTCGTCAACTGAGGTACCAATAAATATTATTCTGTCCTTAAGCAGGCGGGAATAAATATCATAGGCTCTTTCTGCCCGGCCAGTCTGCTCAATAACCATAGGAACATACATTTGGTTTTCCATAATCAACCTCCTCTGCGCCACTTAATTAATAATAACCAAGAACCAATCCCGGCATTGCCTTGCGTTGAGCCGGACCCTGTGCCGCTCTTGCTCGAATGTCCAAGGTCCAGCGTCGAACCAACTTCAACCAATCTAAACCTAAATCTTAACCTTAACCTAACAATCTATCTTGCATTAGCAAAGATAAAGCCTAAAACCTTTTCAAACAAATCTTCTGCTTCATCCTTCCAAAAACCTTCCTGTCGGGCTATCTGCTCCATAATATAATACAACTTTACCTGTTCGACAGCAGCCGGCTCCATCTTCTTTTCTATTTCCTCTTTATATTTGTCAATATCCTCTTTTTTTACTCCTTTCTCCTGCAGGCTCATAATTTGTTTCTGGACCAAATTCTTTTTCTGCTGTTCTACTACTGAAGCAGGAGCCTCAATTTTCACATTTGCCAAAAGGTGTTTCATTACCTTATTCTCTATATCCCTGCGTCTTTGCAAAAATTTGTTAATCCAAATCTCCCTCTCAATACCAGACTTGTATTCATTTATATCCCTGTATCCCAGCCATTTAGCCAAAAAATCCCCTGACACTTCCTCCTTCTTAGTCAATTTCTTTAAGTTGTCTTCAAAAGATTTCTGAACTTTATCAATTTCCCCGGAATCAATTTTAATATCTTTCCGTTCTAATTTTATGCCCTTATAAACTCTCTCGGGAATATTCAACCGGGGCTTTACATCAACAACTGCCGTAAACTTAAGGATATTATTGTCAAAAGAAACGTTATCAATATCCGGCAGATTTACAGGAATAATATTATTAGCATCAGCCGCCTGCCGGAAAAATTCCGGAATTGCCTTTCTTATAATCTCTTCTTTTATATGCCGGCTGTAATGTTTCTCTAATAAATCCGCAGGGACTTTACCCGGTCTAAAACCCGGCACCTTAGCTGTTTGGTTCAACTGAGAGAGGACATCATCCCTAATTTCCCTCAGAGAATCCGAAGAAATTTCTATATCTAATTGTTTTCTGGTTGCACTGAGACTTTTTAAAGTATTCTTCATTTTCCCTCCTGGTATAATTTTTAGATATAATTTTATTATATGTGATTACACTGATTTGAAAACTGATTACACCGATTAATTTACAATCTGTGCAATCTACATCTAATCTGTGAAATCATTTTTTGTGTAATCATGCTTTTACATCCGGAAGTTATGGCCTAAATAAATCTGCCTTGCCTTGGGAGACTGAATTAATTCCTGAGAATTTCCGGATATTAAAACCCGGCCCTCGGCAATCAAATAGGCACGGTCAGTAATAGATAACGTTTCCCGGACATTATGGTCAGTAATCAATATTCCTATACCTTTCTGTTTCAATCCTTTAATGATTTCCTGAGCCTCACTCACCACAATCGGGTCTATGCCGGAAAAAGGCTCATCTAAAAGAATAAATGAAGGATTGCGGACTAAAGCCCGGGTAATCTCCAGCCTCCTTTTTTCTCCTCCGGAAAGTGTATAAGCCTTACTCTTTCTCAACTTGTCAATTTTTAATTCCTGCAGCAAGCTGTCAAGCCGCTGCCGGCGTTCCCTTGGCGGCAAAGGCAGAGTTTCCAATACAGCCATTATATTTTCCTCAACTGTAAGCCGGGTAAAAACTGACGGCTCCTGTGACAAATATCCAATCCCAAACCTGCTGCGAATATGGATAGGAAAATGAGTAATGTTCTGGTTATCAAAATATACCCGGCCCTCATCCGGAGGGATAATCCCTACTATCATATAAAAAGAAGTGGTCTTGCCGGCACCGTTCGGACCCAATAAGCCTACAATCTCGCCCCGGCGGACAAACAAAGAAAGCCTGTCCACAACTCTTTTGGAATTATAAACCTTTACTAAACTCTTAACTTCTAAAAGTCTCACTAAACACCTCTATGTCAACTAATTATTCCCCGGAAAAAGTATAAGACGGGGGGTTCCTTCCAAAATAATCTTCTTAGTTGTTTGAATATAAGTAGCCTTCTGAGAATAAGATGTATTTTTCCCTTTAATAATTCTGACATTGCCCTCGGCCACCATCTTTTCTATTGTTTTGCCTTGAGCATCAAAAAACAGTCTGGCTTTGTCTGAATAAAGCACCATATCATTACTGCTTATTTTAACATTGTTGTGAAAAACCGCCTGAGATTTATTGTAATCTATTTCCAACGGCCCGTCGCAGGTAACAAAAATAAAACCTGAGTCTTTCTGAGGGATTTTAACTGTAACATTTTTTTTCAATACTGTCTGTCTGGAAGAAGTGTCCACTTCCATACCTTTAGCCTTGGCATTAAAAATACCCTGCTTTGTCAAAACAACCTTATCATTTGTTTTCACCTTGCCTGAAGCCTTATTCCAATTCAATACATCGGTTTTCAAAGACAAGCCTTCCGGCGTAACTATGTTAACTTTATTTTGCAACTTAACTTTGTCCTTGCTTTCAAAGAACATTTTATCAGCCTTAAATTTTACATCGCCGGATTTCTCCTTGATTACGCCCTCTATATGATCGCCCTCTGTATTTTTATAATCCTGTACAGAAAACCCCTGCATAGGCAAAAGAAGTACTGCTGCCGTACTCAATGCCGCCTTGACAAAAAAGAACTTCACACTATTCATTTCTGTAAAATTGAATAATATATGTTAAATCTCCTAAAACATTTGTCAAGCAGATTAGAGGCTAATTACACCCCCTGCTTTTACCTCATTTTTAGATTATTATATCTTAAACCAGCAGGTTGAAAAGTATTTATCTAAATATTTTATCTTGTTATCACCGCCTAAATCTGCTAAAATCCCTTTTGGCTGCCTATTAATGACGAAGAGCGGATAATAACAAGCCGGCGTAGCTCAGTTGGCAGAGCAGGGCATTCGTAATGCCCGGGCCGGAGGTTCGACTCCTCTCGCCGGCTCAAAATATTTCTATGGTCAGTCCTTATTTAAAACTATTCAGGAACAGAAATTTTACAGCCCTGTGGCTGGGCCAGATAATTTCCCAATTTGGCGACAGACTTACTCAAATGGCTATAATCGGGCTGGTTTACCAGAAAAGGGGCGCAGATACTTTAAGCCTGGCAGTAATGCTAAGCTTTACAATTATTCCCGTATTCCTTATTAACCCTTTTGCCGGAGCCTACATAGACCGCTGGGACAAAAGAAATACTATGGCCACTACGGATTTTATAAGAGGATTGTTAATGCTAATTATTGGTCTATACCTTATTAATTTGCACAGCCTAATGCCTTTATACGCAGTTATATTCTTTGTCTTTTGCCTGGGAAGATTTTTTATACCGGCGAAAATGGCAATTATCCCCAGCATAATTAAGGACCCTAAACACATATTTACAGCCAATTCCCTGATTTCCACCACTGCCACTGTAGCGGCAATGTTAGGTTTTGGTATAGGCGGAATTATAGTAGAGAAATTAGGAGCTAAAGGAGGATTCCTCATTGACAGTTTCACATTTTTCATTTCCAGCCTGCTCCTGCTGTCTATTATCCGGCCTAAAACCAGTAAATTCTCCACTAAAGATATTATAGATTTAAGCAAAGATGTCTTATCGCAGGAAAAATCCCTGCTTAAAGAAATTAAAGAAGGCACAAAATATATTTTTTCCCACCAGGGCACATTATTCAGTCTGAGAAGTTTAAGTGTTCTCTTTTCCTGTATAGGCGCCCTTTATGTTACTTTTATCGTCTTTATCCAAAATACTTTAGGCTCAGCGACTAAAGATTTAGGATTCTTGGTAGTATGGATGGGAGTCGGCATACTTGCCGGCTCTATGATTTATGGAAGGATAGCACACAAATTCTCCCTGTATAAAACAATAAACACTATGCTTACAACCAGCAGTTTATTCCTGTTAGGTTTTGTCCTGGCTTTAAAAGAATTCCCCCAGCCGGTATTAGCCAATACTATGGGGCTGGTTTTAGGCAGTTCCATAGCGCCGATAATTGTGGCGGCTAACTCTTTAATCCACAATAAAAGCCAGGACAAACTCTGGGGCAGAATTTTTAGCGCTCAGGAAGTAGTTATTCATTTCTTCTTTATTGCATTTATGTTTTTGTCCTCTTTAGCCGCAAAAATATTCTCATCCTTTACAATTATAGTCTTTATTGGTATAATTATTTTTTCATCCTCTTTAGGACTCTTAATTTTCGGCAGGGAAAGATGATATTTTTAAAAGATAACAAAAAACCTCAGAAAAATTCTTATACCCAAAAAGCGCCTCTGCCAAAAACAGCGGTTGTGCCTCTGTCTCAGCATATCGGAAGACCCGCAAAGCCAATAGTTGAAAAGAATTCCTTAGTAGAAGAAAACCAGATTATAGCCAAGGCTGACGGACTCATCAGCAGTAATATCCACTCGCCGGTAAAAGGAAAAGTAAAAGACATAAAAGAATTCAACCATCCTATCCTAAAACACAGCCCGGCTGTTATAATTGAAACTGATACTAAACAAGAGGCTTATTCTTCTGAGACCGCAGCAAAAGACCCTTCCCAGGTATTAAGCCTGCCTTCGGAAAAACTTATAGAGGCAATAAGACAGGCCGGAATTGTAGGAATGGGCGGAGCGACTTTTCCTACAGCAGTGAAACTAACGCCGCCGAAAAAAATAGACACTCTTATCGTTAACGGAGCCGAATGCGAGCCTTTTCTTACCTGCGATTTCAGAATTATGATTGAACATACTGAGTCCATAATTAGAGGTATAGAGATAATAACAAAAATACTCCAGCCGGAAAGAGTTATTATAGCCGTAGAAGAAAATAAAAAAGAGGCTATAAAAAGGTTTAACTCCAAACTGCACACAAAAAAATATTCCCTGCCAAAAGCAGAAGTAATTGTCTTAGCAAGCGCATATCCGCAGGGCGCAGAGAAACAACTTATTTACAATACACTAAAAAGAAAAACACCAGCCGGTAAACTGCCTTTTGAAGTAGGCGCAGTAGTCCAGAATGTAGGCACGTGTTTTGCTATATACCAGGCTCTATATTTAAACAAGCCTCTTACAGAAAGAGTAGTAACTTTTGCCGGAGATGCTCTGACAGAACCCAAAAACCTGCTGGTAAAAACCGGCACACTGGTCTCAGAATTATTCAGTCAGGGAATTTTAGAATTTAAAAAAGGCCCGGCTAAAGTCATTTTCGGCGGGCCAATGATGGGTATAGCCGTGCCTTCACTGGATTTCCCAATTCTTAAGGGAACATCCGGAGTTTTGTTCTTTACTCAAAGCGCTATTGACCCTGCCCCGGAGCAAACCTGTATAAGATGCGGCCGATGCGTAGATGTCTGCCCGATGAATTTACTGCCGCTTATGTTTGCCAAACACGGAAAGACCCAAGACAAAGAGGCTTTAAAAGACTACTTTATAGAAGACTGTATAGAATGCGGCAGCTGCGCTTATGCCTGCCCGGCAAAAATACCTTTAGTTAACTATATAAAGTTAGGCAAAGAATTAATCCGAAAAAAATGAAACTATTAGTAGAAATAAGTCCCCACTCTAAAGCAAACTACGATATCCCGTATATAATGCGTCAGGTAATTATTGCTTTAATTCCTGCTATTACTGCTTCAATTATCATATTCAAAATAAGGGCAGTAATTGTTCTGGCATCCTGTATAATTTCCGCAGCAGTAACTGAAGAAGTTACTTTAAGAATACGAAAAAAACCTTCCGCAATAAAAGATTCCAGCGCAATACTGACCGGTATTCTTTTAGCCTTAGTCCTGCCGCCGAGTCTGCCTTGGTGGGCCGCGTCTTTAGGCGCGATATTCGCTGTGCTTGTAGGGAAACAGTTATTCGGCGGGCTGGGCCAAAATATATTCAACCCTGCGCTCTTAGGCCGGGCATTTTTAATGGCTGCATATCCTGTTATGCTGACATCCTGGACACAGCCTTTTACTCTATCAGCAGTAACCTCGGCAACTCCTTTATCTTTATGGAAATTCAGCCATATTATAACTAACACAAAATCCCTGTTCTTAGGCAATGTATCCGGAAGTTTAGGGGAAACTTCAGCCATAGCAATAATAATCGGCGGCCTTTACCTTATAATTAGAAAAATTGCAGACTGGCGTGCTCCTCTGGGAATGTTTATCAGCATAGCCTCCATATCAACAATTGCCTATAGCCTCAACCCTGCTAATGCCTCGCCTTTATTCCATTTATTTGCCGGAGGGGCAATGTTAGGAATGTTTTTTATGGTTACAGACCCGGTGACAACCCCGGTAACTAAATCCGGCAGGCTTATTTTCGGATTGTGTGTAGGTGCTTTGGTAATGACAATCCGTTTTTTTGCCGGGCTTCCGGAAGGCGTAATGTATTCTATACTTTTCTTTAATGCGTTTGTGCCTTTAATAAACAAACTGACTAAACCTAAAAGTTTTGGCAGGTAATGAGAACTTTAAAAATTATATTAACTTTGGCTTTAACCTGTATTTTCTCCGCCGGAGTGCTAAGTTTATCCGACAAACTTGCTGAACATAAAATAAAAGAAAACCAAAAAAAAGCCATAAACCAGGCTATTTTCAAAATGATAAAACAAGCCGCAAAAATTCAGGCTTTAGCCGGTAAAAAAATTCAAATCTACAAAGCCTTTGATAAAAACGGCCATACTGCCGGATTTGCTTTTATTGCTGAAGGCTCCGGCTACCAGGGGAAAATATCCATACTTTGTGCAACGGACGTTTCTTTTAGAAAACTTTTAGGCATAGAAATAATTGAATCTATGGAAACCCCCGGATTAGGCGCCAGAATAAGCGAAGATTGGTTTAAACAACAGTTTCGGGGGCTGTCAGTCTTAAAACCTATAACTTACGGCAAAAAAGCAGATTTAAACAACAACCAAATACAGGCAATTACCGGCGCAACAATATCATCGCGCTCAGTAGTAAGAATTATAAATAATGCTATGAAAAAAGCGGAGAAAACAGCAAAAAATGAGCAAAACTAAATTACTGCCGATATTTAAAAAAGGCCTTTGGGAAAATCATCCTACATTCAGGCAGCTTTTAGGTATGTGTCCGACTTTAGCAGTTACAACTTCTGCTTTAAACGGCTTGTCTATGGGCTTGGCTGTAATGTTTGTCTTGGTATTCTCTACCTTCATAGTCTCTTTGATAAGAAGACTTGTGCCTGCGCAGGTGCGTATTGCTGTTTATACTATAATTATTGCGACTTTTGTCACTATTGCCGATATTTTCTTAAAGGCCAATTTTCCCCAAGTTAGCAAAGATTTAGGCCCTTATGTGCCTTTAATTGTAGTCAACTGCATAATTTTAGGCAGGTGCGAGGCTTTTGCCAGCAAAAATACGCCGTTAAAATCCGTAATTGATGCTTTAGGCATAAGCAGCGGATTTTTGTGGGGGCTTATGCTTTTAGGTTCAATAAGGGAATTCTTCGGCAGCGGGAGCATATTCGGGATAACCCTTCTCGCCAAAGGATTTAAGCCGCTGATAGTAATGATACTGCCTGCAGGAGCATTTTTGGTTTTAGGTTTTTTAGTATCCCTGATAAACTTTATTGAAAAAAGGATGAAAAAATGCTGAAAGATTTAGCCCTGATATTTATAAGCGCGGTATTGACCAACAACTTTGTGCTTACTTATTTTTTGGGGATATGCCCGTTTTTGGGAGTCTCCGGACAGATGGAATCTGCATGGGGAATGGGAACAGCAGTTACATTTGTAATGACTTTGTCTTCAGCGATATGCTGGGTATTTTACCACTTTATTTTAGTAAAATTCAACATAATATTTTTAGAATATGTTGTTTTTATTTTAGTAATAGCCTCGCTGGTACAAATAGTAGAAATGTTTATCCGTAAATTTTCTCCCCCGCTTTACGAAATGCTGGGGATATACCTTCCTTTGATTACTACTAACTGTGCTATATTAGGAATGGCCTTGTTTATGGTAACTAAAAAATACGGGTTTATAGAAAGCGTAGTTTTTGGATTCTCTGCGGGCCTGGGATTTTCCTTAGTTTTGATAATTATGGCCGGAATAAGAGAAGAATTAAAATATGCTGATGTGCCTAAAAATTTCCAGGGAGCAGGAATAACTTTGATAACTGCAGGAATACTCGCTTTAATATTTATGGGATTTTCCGGAATAACCAGTTAAAAAATGGACAATATTTTAATATCCATATTAAGTTTAACTGCAATGGGAATATGCTTTGGAGCAATCCTGGCAGTTTTAGACAAAAAACTTAAAGTAGAATCAAACCCTCTGGTAGAAGAAGTAGAAAAACTTCTGCCGGGAATAAACTGCGGAGCCTGCGGTTATCCCGGCTGCCGCAAGTTTGCCGAAGAAGCGGTAAAAAATAAAAGTTTAGGCAAAGGCTGTATCCCCGGCGGTAAAGAAACCAATGATAAAATAGCCCGTCTTTTAGGAATCTCTGCCTCTTCTGCCAATGCAAAAAAAGCAGTTATATTTTGCTCCGGAACGAACAACGCAAAAAAAATATCTTCTAAATACAGAGGGATAATCTCCTGCGCTGCTGTCAACCTGGCTAATGCCGGGCCCGACTGTAAATACGGTTGTATAGGATTAGGCGACTGCGTTAAAGTGTGCCCTGCACAGGCAATATCCATAGAAAACGGCTTATGCGTAATTGACCCCAAGAAATGCATCGGCTGCGGTCTGTGTGTTAAAGCCTGCCCAAGAAATATAATTCATATGGTCGACCCCGGGAATAAAGATTTCATTGTAAAAGTAGCCTGCAGTAACCCGGGCCCTATGCAGGAAGTAAAAAAAGTCTGCTCTGCCGGATGTATTGGCTGCGGCCTGTGCACAAAAATAATCCCCGACTCGCCTTTCTATATGGAGAAAAAACTTGCTGCTGCCGACAATAGTAAAATAACCAGCAAGAAACAAATTCAGCCGGCAATTGATAAGTGCCCGGCAAAGGTTATAAAAATAATCGATGTTTAGAAAAACCGGTATTATAACCGGAAAAACCGAAAAAAGCATAACTGTGGCCTTGCTCAACTTGAAAATATGCAGGCATCGTTCTGGTATTTTTTGCGCATTAAAAAACAATCCGGAAATAAAAATTCCCTTAAACAAAGACAGCACGTTGTCTCTAAACGACAAAGTAACACTATATACAAGCAGCAAAAGTATAGTTCTGTTAAGCCTGCTTATGTTTTTGACGCCTTCTGTTTTATTTATAGCCGTGTTGTATTTAACCCCGGGCAGTAATGTCCAGAAACTACTGTTTGCTTTTTTAAGCATTGCGGTATATTTTATTGCCGGCAAATTTACCTTTATGAGGCTGTTAAACACCGCCTGTTTGAAAATAGAGAAAAATGGTTAATATAGCAATTTTTGCTTCAGGCAGCGGAAGTAATTTTGAAGCAATAACAAAATATCTGCAGAAAAGAAAAACCGCAAAAGTATCCCTGCTTATATACGACAACTCTAAAGCCTATGCGAGGATAAGAGCGGAAAAACTAAAAGTAAAATCTGTATTCGTCAATCCCAAGAAATTCAAGAGTAAGGAAGCGTTTGAAAAAGAACTAATTAAAATACTCAAAGCCTATAAAATAAAAGCCGTAATCCTGGCCGGGTTTATGAGGATATTAAGCCCTTATTTTGTCCAAAGTTTTGCTAACCGGATAATTAACATCCACCCTTCCCTTTTGCCGGCTTTCAAAGGAACAGACGCCATAAAAAAAGCCTACCTGTACTCCGTAAAGATTACCGGGATAACTGTGCACTTTGTAGATAAAAAAATAGACCACGGCCCAATTATCTGGCAGGAACCAGTAAAAGTTACCCCGCAGGACACCTTAAAAACATTAGAGGAAAAAATACATAAAACAGAACACAAAATATACCCTAAAATAGTAGAATATTTCTGCCGGGGCAGGATTAAAATAAAAAGAAGGAAGGTAGAAATTGCATAGGGAAATTACTCTTGAAATATTAACTGTGTTTTCTTAAATTTCTGATTATTCCAAGGAAAATACAAATCAGGGACTGTTGCAAAATGCAACAGCACTTTGATTTTAAAGGATTTTTCTGCCCGCAAGGCTAAGGAAAAACTATGAGAAAAGATTTCTAAATGCCGGTACTTTTTAAGAGACAAACCCCTTTAGAGAATTCTCTCTACAGGATAAACTGGGAATAGACTTCCAATGTCCGGGAAAGCATTCTTTCTAAAGAGAATTTTTCTTTTACGCAAGCCAAAGATGAGTTTTTAAGTTTTTCCCTCAGATGTTTGTCGCTGAAAATTTTTATGA
>WFRI01000018.1 GCA_015486615.1 Candidatus Omnitrophota bacterium
GGATAAGCACTGCTGGCTAAAAAAGAACTATTCTCAAAAATGCTCCTTCCGTAATTTTCAGGTTTAAGCTTATATATAAAGCAATTATTTGTTTCCTCAAAAAACTCTTTATAGAGGCCGCTCTTTAAAATTTCCAGCAAATACTTGTATTCCATATGTAGCCAAACAGACTCATTCTCCAGCCAGCCCGGAGTAAAAACCCTAATTCTGCCTATTTCCAGACTCTCTCCGGCTAACGGGGCGTTTATTTTATACATCTTCAGTTTTCTGTCAAACAAAAGACTTTTCTTAACAGCCTTAAAAGAGGCTAAAATATCATCTTTATCTTCTACCCTAAACAGATGCACAAACCCTTCCAGGAATAAAGGCAAAGCCCTGATAGAAAATTTAAGCGGAATTATTTCTCCCTGGGGCCCGGTTTTATGTTTAACAACTTCCTGAATAAAATAAGCAGGCACCAAATCGGAATTCTTAACTCTCTTTAAGCCAAGAGATACTTTGGATATTATTTCATCAATAAAACCATTTATATCTGATACGGACAAAGTTTTCCGCTTACCGGAAAAACCAAAAAATATGTTTTGGCGGTATCTTTCTTTTAAATTATTGCTTTTATCCCAGTAAGAAAAGGTCTGTTTATACCTACTGCCTTTATACCGTTTTAACAAAACTGCTAAGTCCTGAACAAAATCCGCTATCTCTTCCGGCATAGATATATCTTTGACTCCGGATAACCTTTCGTTAGCCAGAACCCGTTTTAGAAGCGCTGCCAGACGTTTCAATTCCAAGGCTTCGTTGAAAGACGACCCCAGTAAAGCCGGAAGCCCGTTTAAAGCATCACACCATCCGGGTTTGCCCGCTTCCATTTCCAGGCCTAAGCCAAAAACATCCCAGGAAGATGCTTTATTAACCAAAACCGATAATATTTTGGTTACAAGACTAACCTTGACTATTTTACCTTTTCCATAATTATCTCTTGCCCTGTATTTGAAATTTGGGCGGGAGCTAATGAGTTCTGCTTTCTTTTTATCAAAATGCAGGAAATTACCCTGCCTTACTTTTCCGCCTTTTTCTAAAAAATAACGTTTGGCCCGCGGGTTAACCATACACAAAGAATCGTAAAAATAAAAATCCTCTTCAAGAAATAACTCTTTCAACCGGTCAGGGAAAACTGCCAAATATTCTTCCAAAAGGTCTATATTGTAAATCCAATGGTCAATCCAAAAACCTTCGCCGAAATCCGCAGATTCAACTTGTTCAGAATGAGATATTATATATTCAAAAACCTTCAAAACTCCAGCAGGAGAAATACCATTACTTCTTAATACATCCCATACTTCTTCCAAAGAAAAAACCCTGTCCAACAATTCAGCCAGAACCTTGCGGATTTTAACTGGCAGGCTCTTAGCTCTGTCCTGCGGAAGGTAAAATTTATCCGGCTTAACTACCAAAGGATTAAACCCGCTGGGGTCCAATAAATTAAAAAACAGTTTTATATTAAAAAGCCCGCAAGCAGTATTAAAATATATGTCGTTCCTGCGGTTCTGGTTAATATCGCGGTAATTTCCTTCCCCTTGGGAATAGAAAACCGGAAGAAGTTTAAATCTGTTATAATCCCTCTCCAAATCCCCATGCTTGCGGGAAAAACTATAATAGACTTTGCCATTTACTGACAAAGGAAGCCCCCCTCTTAAAATATTGTCTAAATAGGTATTCTGAACATATTGGTCAAAATCCTTATCTCCCGAGCAAATAAACATATTATTTTTTATCCGGTTGATAATCTGCCGGGACTGAAAGAATTTCCTCTCTATAAACTCTTTATCTTTCAGTTTACGCACAAAAACAGGAATATCTTTCTCATAATCGCTGGCTCCGGCAACAGAAAACAAAGAAAATTCCTTCTCCGGCTCAAGTTTAACTTTTATCCAGTTCATAGCACAGGGAGTTTTGCCATGCGTTACCTGAGTGCATAAGCGGGTTTTGTCTTTAGAGAAAATATAAGGGAAATCAAAATCTACATCTTCGCCAAAGATACATTTTGGATCCACAATAACCTCGGGATAAACTACGCTATTGCGCTGGTAATAAAACGCCGTGTAAAAATTCCCGCCCTGTATATAATGAGTGGAGGCAATATCTTCTGGGGCCACTTTTAACCTGAATAAAGAATATTCCTTCCGTTTAAAACTCTGCATCCAGGCTTCTACAGTACGGGACAAATCCTTCAAAAAAACATTCTTGGTCCCGAACGGCACAATAACGCTTAACCCGTCTAACAATTCAATATTTAAAGGCTGGCCGGAGGTATTCCTCAAAGACAAAACCCGTACCAGCCCGGCTAAAGGCTCTTGTGGAAGTACAAAGTACCTGACATTAAAGATAAGACCTAAGTCTTTATTCCTTTCTTCTATTTCTATGTAAGAAGAATTAATTTTAAATATCTGCGATACTGCGGGATTGAGATTAACTCTAAAAGGCTCATAGGATATGCCTTTAATTTTTAGAAAAGTCCTATAGCCATAGTCAAAAACCAAAGCAAAAGATTTATTAGCCGGAAGAAATTCTAAAATAGGATGGTCTTTATCCTTAAATCCAAAACTAGCAATCCCCTGCGCCCTATTGACAAAAAACGCCCATAAGGGAATACCGTCAACTCCGGCTACGCCGGGAAGAAAATTCGCAAACGCCGGAGCAAAATTATACTCTTCAATAATAAAGTTATTAAATTTGTCGAAGTAATACCTTGGCTTTTTCATAAGAATGTTTATTTTAAAAGAAACAAAACAAAAAGCAAGTCTTTTTTAAAAACCGCGGGCCGCTGTCTAAAAACCTTCTCAAAAGCACCGGCGAATTTTTGAATTTTAGAAAGTTAAGGCTTGACGGACAAGAACAAGAATAGCTGAATGCGGGACAACCAAATATTTATCTTTTTCTATTTTTACCTCAACTGCCTGCTTTCTTAAAAATATACAATAATCGCCTTCTTTAGCCTGTAAAGGAAAATACCTCTCTTGTTTTCTGTTTTGGGCCCAGGGTTCAGAATCAATGATTGAAGAATCGGGGACAGGATAACCCGGCCCTGTTCTTACAACTCTGCCTATCTGCACTTGTTCTTTTCCCTGAACACCCTGAGGCAGGTATAAACCGGAATCTGTTTTATCAGAATCCTGCTGAGGCTTTATTAAAACTTTGTCGCCTACTAATATAATTTCCTTTTTCACAGCCGTAATCTAAGAACATTCCCGCTAAATTAATGCCTGAATAAAAAATGGCGGCGAGTGGATTTGAACCACCGGCATAGCGGGTATGAGCCGCTCGCTCTGCCAGGCTGAGCTACACCGCCATATCCAACTATTTGAAAATAATCACACAAAGGAAAATAATTATAGCAGAAGAAAAAATATAGAAATCATTATAATAAAAAAAATCTTTCAGCCTGTCGGTTAAAGTATAATCCCTGGGTTTAATATTTAAAGCCTTATATAAATTTTCTTTTGCTTTAATAAGGTCTTCTTTCCTAAACCGGATAAATTCTCCGCCAATAAAATAATGTGGTATTTTATTATTCTTGGCCAAATCTAAAATCTCATTTTCCGGAATATTCAATATCTCCGAGGCCTTCCTCAAAGTAATCAAACGCATTTTCATAAAACCCATACGGACCATCCTCCATGGTTAAAAATTAGACTGCTTTAAATATTTTCCGGCATTTTGTTAATTTTTTCAACTAAACTCCAACGCTTTATGCCCGCTCACATTACTAATATCTGCGGACGTTAATTGCCGGAATTGGTAATCCAGCGGTCTATTATCTTTTTCTCAAAAATCCAGGAATCGCCTTCGCGGGAAGCGGGGATTTTACCTTCACTTACCCATTCTTGTATTTTGTTTTCCTCTATATCCAAATAACGAGACAAATCTTTAATGCCCATCTTCTCGCCAACCATCCTTATATTTCCTTCAAACACTGCCCCCTGCCTGATTTCTAATGCAGGTGTAGAAATATCGCCTTCTACAAATGCTGACGAGAGTATATTTACGCTTTTTTCAGCAATAATATTACCTTTTACTTTTCCGGCAATAACAATCTCTTCGCCTATAATATCAGCCAATACTTCGGCTTTCTCTCCAATAGCCAAAATGCCCTTAGTATTAAGTTTTCCCTGAAATTTTCCATTAATTCTCAAATTTACCGGATCGGAAAAAGTAAGTGTCCCCTGCATGCTGGCATTAACATCCAGGATTTTTTCCTCTTCATTTTTCTTCCTCATAACTCCTCCTTGATTCTACTTTTTTCCAAAACCGCTCGATATCAATCTAAATCCGGCTTTTAATACGGCCCCATTAAAGAACCAAATATCAAACGGTGGTCAGCGTTTCTTAAATGGCAGCACTCGGCATTCGGCATCGGTCACTGGTTATTGTTTCCTAAACCTTTCGACATATTATACATATAAAATCCTAATCCTGCGGCTGAAGAGCCGTTATCTGAACAATAAGCAATATCCGGAAGAAAAAGCCGTAATTTTTTTCTGCGGCATAATTCAATCAAAGACTGCCTCAAAAAAAAATTCGCAGCTACCCCGCCGCCGCATATAATACGTCTGACTTTATACTGTGACAAAGCAGAATTTATTTTTTCTATAATATGGCTGACTATCCCGTATTGGAAAGAAGAAAGTATTCCGATTTTTTCCTCTTTGCTGAACCGGCCGTTTCTCTGCTTATACATATATCCTGCTTTTGTCTTTATACCGCTGAAACTAAAATCCAAAGTATGCTTTAGGCCTTTTATCTCAAATAATCTTTTGTTAACTAAGCTCAGGTCAAACAATTTGTCTATTAACGGGCCGGCTGGATATCCTAAACCATAAAGCCTGCCTACTTTATCTAAAGCCTCTCCCGCGGCATCATCGCGCGTCCTGCCTAAAACCCGGACATTCTCAAATCCCTGCATCCAATATAACTCTGTATGCCCTCCTGAAACTACTAACCCCAACGAGGGAACGTTTATCCTGCTTCTATTATTCAGGAAAGCAGCAAATAAATGTGCCTTAAGATGGTCTATCTCTATAACCGGCAGGCCTAAGGCATAACCTAAGGCCCGGGCAAAATTAATTCCTACCAGTAAAGAACCGATTAGGCCCGGCGAAGAAACAACAGAAATAAGGTCTATTTTCTTCTTGCCTATGCCTGCTTTTTCCAAAGATCTGGAAAAGACAAAACTTAAAGATTTTAAATGCTGCCTGCTGGCTATTTCCGGAATAACCCCCCCGAATTCTGCGTGAAGATTCAGACTTGACCAGACTGTATTAGAAAGAACCCGTCTTTTGTTGACTACACTCAGAGAAGTTTCATCACAAGATGTCTCAATCCCCAGCACATACATAAGATTACCTGCTTTTCTCTACAATAAGCAACGCTTTCAGCAAATCTACTGCTCTCTGAACCTGATTGTCATCATAGTATAATCTCTGGATTTCTTTTTCTTCTTTGCTTTCCTTTTTATCTTTCTCCTCAACTTTTTCAAACACCTGTTCCTCTTTAGTAGGTTTTACCTTTTGTTCTTTATATTCTACAACAATATCCGGATGAATGCCCTCATTGGAAATAAGCCTGCCTTTAGGAGTATAATACTTAGCAGTAGTAAGCCTTAAAGCCGAGCCGTCAGAAAGAGGAATAATAGTCTGAACTGAGGCTTTGCCAAAACTTTTCGTCCCCACAATAACCGCGCGTCTGTAATCCTGCAGGCAGCCGGCTACGATTTCGCTTCCGGATGCACTTCCGGAATTAATTAAAACCGCTATAGGCATTTTTACAAACCGGGTAATTCCTGCTATTGACTTATATTCTTTCTTCCCGTCTGCACGGCCCTGAGTATAAACTACTAACTTACCCTGCTCAATAAACCGCGAAGCAACATCCACTGCGCTGTAGAGAAGTCCGCCGGGATTATTGCGCAAATCTAAAACCAAAGCCTGCATACCTTGTTTGAGAAGCCGTTTTAGAACAGAATCCATTTCTTGGGCGGTATTCTCCCTAAATTCAGAAATCCGCAGGTAAGCAATTTTATCTTTTAAAATAAATGCTTTTCGAATGTCTTTTACCTTGATAATCCGGCGGGTAATTTCTATATCTTTAATCAAACCTGTTTTTTCCCTTAAAATAGTAATTTTGACTTTTGTGCCGGGCATACCCCGCAGTTTCTTGACTGCATCCGTTAAACTAATCCCGCGGGTAACCTCGCCTTCGATTCTGACTATCCTATCCCCTGCCTTAATCCCGGCATCCCATGCCGGCGTGCCTTCCAAAGGAGAAATAACTGTAAGCAGGCCGTCCTTTATAGAAATCTCAATACCCAATCCGCCAAACTCGCCTTCTGTATCGGAAATTAAATCCTTGTAGTCATCAGGCTCCAAGAACTGGCTGTAAGGATCTAAATGCCCCAAAAGGCCTTTTAATGCTCCGTATGTCAAATCCTTAGGCGATTTCTTATCTACATATCTGGTCTGCACTTTGGCTAAGGCTTCAGAAAACAACTCCAACCCGCGGTAAGTTTTTTCCTGTTCTTTGCGGGACAATTTTACTTCCGGACAGGCAGAAAGAAAGCAAAAAGAAACCGCAAATAGAAACAGAGATAAGAACCTAACTCTGCGCATTTTTTAATCTCCTTTCAATTACCCCTTTAACTATCTTGGGATTAGCCCTGCCTTTACTTTTGCGCATAACTACTCCTACCAAAAACATTATAGCATTTTCTTTGCCGGAGTAAAAATCTTTTACTGCCTTCGGGCTTTCTTCTATTGCCTGCCGGGCAAATTCCTCTAAGGAAGATTCATCAGAAACCTGGCGTAGATTTTTCTTCTCCACAATCTCGCTTATATCCCCGCCGGTATTTACAACCTCTGCCAGAACATTCTTAGCAGCAATGTTGTTAAGCCCGCCGTCAGCAACCATATCTATTATCTTTAGCAAATCTGCCGGCTTTATCTTAGCTTCTTCAAAACCGATGCTGCTGGTATTCAAAGCCTCCTGTAAAGGCCCGATAACCCAATTGGCAATATTTTGAAAATCATCCCTGTTACGGCAGGCTTGCTCAAAAAAAGCGGCGGCTTTGGGATTAGAAATCAAAACTTCGCTGTCTTTTTCTCTTAACTTGTAAAATTCCCTGAATTTCTTTCTTTTAGCCGGAGGAAGTTCCGGCAAAGATTGCTCCGCATTTTCTATCTGACTATCACTGACAAAAAAACGCACCAAATCAGGCTCGGGAAAATAACGGTAATCATGAGCCTCTTCTTTAGAACGCATAACAATTGTTTTTTGCTTATTTTCCTCCCACAGCCGGGTCTCCTGATAGATTCTGCCGCCCTTGGACAGAACATTGGCTTGGCGTTTAATTTCATAACTCAAAGCATCCCTGACAGCCTTAAAAGAATTCATATTTTTAACTTCCACTTTTACTCCCAATTCCTTGTCCCCCTGCCTGCGCAGAGAAACATTAGCATCGCATCTTAAGAAACCCTTTTCCATATCACAGCTGGAAGCACCTATATACTGAATTGTAAGCTTCAATTCGTTAAGATATTGATAAGCCTCCTGTGCAGAAAAAATGTCCGGCTCGGAAACTATTTCCAACAAAGGCACTCCTGCCCGGTTGAAATCCACCAAAGAACCGTTCTGTGTATGGATAAGTTTGCCGGCATCTTCTTCCATATGAACTCTTTTAATCTTAATTTTGCGGGAATTAATTTCAATAAATCCATCACTGCCTAAAGGAACCATATACTGAGATATCTGGTAATCTTTAGGCAGGTCCGGGTAAAAATAATTCTTCCGTTCGAAAATAAACTCCTTAGCAATCCGGCAATTAAGGCCTAAACTAACGGCTATACCCAAATCCAAAACCCGCTGGTTAAAAACCGGCAAAACTCCAGGCAGACCCACACATACCGGGCAGATATTAGTATTAGGCTCATCGCCGAAAGAATTTGGGCAGCTGCAAAATATTTTGGTTTCGGTATTAAGCTGGATATGGACTTCCAATCCTATTACCGGTTCAAAATTATTCATATTCCTGAGGAATTTTTTTATGCCAGTCTGTATTCTTTTGATAAAAACCTGCTAAGTTAAACAGCATTTCTTCCTGAAAATAATTTCCAATAATCTGCATTCCTACAGGCAGGCCCTGGCTGGTAAACCCGCAAGGCACAGACAAAGCCGGCAGGCCGGCTAAACTAGCAGAAATAGTAAAAATATCAGACAAATACATACTCAGAGGGTTGTCTAACTTCTCACCTATTTTAAATGCCGCAGTAGGAGAAGTTGGAGTAATCATCAAGTCGCATTTTTTAAAAGCGGCCTTAAAGTCTTCCTTAATTAACTGTCTGGCTTTTAAGGCCTTTAAATAATACGCTTCATAATAACCAGAAGAAAGGCTGAATGTCCCTAACATAATCCGGCGTTTTGCTTCTCTGCCAAAACCTTTGGCCCGGGTTTTAAAATAAACTTCTGATAAAGACTCTGCTTTCTCCCTGTGGCCGTATTTTATCCCGTCAAACCTGCTCAGGTTAGAACTGGCTTCAGAAGAAGCCAGGATATAATATACGGCAACCGAATATTCAGTAGAAGGAAGGCTTATCTCTTTAATAACTGCTCCATTGTTTTTAAAAAAACTCAAAGCCTGCCGGATTGTTTTATCCACGTCTTCAGACAAACCTTCTATAAAATATTCTTTAGGCACTCCTATACACAGGCCGGAAATATCCTGAACAGAAAGATTTTTCAACGGCTCTGCCTGCACAGAAGTGGAGTCTTTAGGATCTTTTCCGGAAATTATATTTAACAAATAAAGACAATCTTGAATGTCTCGGGAAAAAGGCCCTATTTGGTCAAAACTTGAGCCAAATGCAATAAGCCCATAACGGGAAACTTTGCCATAAGTGGGTTTTAGACCGCATACTCCGCAAAAAGAAGCCGGCTGCCTGATAGAACCTCCGGTATCTGAGCCTAAACTTACCGGCGAGAGGCCCGCAGAAACTACGGCAGCAGACCCTCCTGAAGAACCTCCCGGCACACGGGTTTTATCCCAGGGGTTCTTTACCGGGCCATAGCAGGAAGTCTCGCAGGACGAACCAAAAGCAAACTCGTCCATATTCGCTGCTCCTAATATTTGCAGGCCGGCATTTTTCAATTTTTGCACGACTGTGGAATCATAAGGAGAAACAAAACCTTTAAGTATTCTTGAAGCACAGGTCGTCTCTTTGCCTTTAAGGCAAATATTATCTTTTATGACAATAGGAACCCCTGCTAAAGGAGAGTCGGAATTTCTATTAAACTCCAAAGGCTTGTCAAACCAGCGGACAACTGCATTTAACTGAGGGTTAAACTTAATTATCCTGTTGTGGAAATAGTCAAAAACTTCTTCAAAAGACAATTTCTTAGCCTTGATTTTTCCGGCTATTTCCCACCCGCTTAATTTATGCAAATCCATTATTCAATAACTTTTGGGACCTTAACAAACCTGTCTTGTTTCTGAGGAAAATTAGCAATCAGGCCTTCTGTGTTTTCAAACCTCTGAATTTGGTCGGGCCGGAATACATTGGTGTTAGGAGAAAAAGACAGCACTGGTTTTATGCCTTCTAAATTTAGACCGTTTATCTTCTCTACATATTCTATAATTCTCTGCATTTGAGGCTCAAAATATGCAGCTTCTTCCCCGCTTAATTCTATACGGGCAAGATTGGCAATATATTTTACTGTTTTTTTATCTAATTTCATATTACTAGAATTTATCTGAATGCCCTTTTGATTCTTTCTCTAAAAGAAGGATTATTTTTTATCTCAGACAACTGCTGAAACAATTCTTTTTCCCGCGAAGAGAGATTTTTGGGTATTTCTACCTGAACTTTTACAAACTGGTCGCCTCTCGTCCCCCTCCTTAGAGAAGGAAATCCTTTACCCCTCAGCCGGAAAACCGCTCCGGGCTGAGTACCTTCAGGAATACTCATTTTTACTTTACCATCTAGAGTAGATACCTCCACCCGGCCGCCCAATACCGCTGTATATAAGTCTATTTTCTGCAAAGAAAAAATATCATCGCCGTCTCTTTCAAACAAACTATGCTTTTTAATATGCACCCGGACATACAAATCTCCTGCGCCGCTGCCTAAATTCTCACCTTCCCCGCGCAGGCGCAAAGAAGAACCGTTCTTTATGCCGGCTGGTATCTTAACTGTTAATTTTTTTCGTTTGCGGACAAAGCCGCGGCCCCCGCATTCCGGGCAGGGATGAGTAATAATCTTCCCTTCTCCCCCGCAGGAAGAACATGTTTGGCTCAAACGGATAAACCCTGCTGAGGTATAAATAACACCGCTGCCTTTACAAGCCGGGCAGATTATTTTTTTTGACCCCGGGGCAGCACCGCTTCCTTTACAGGAAGGACAAACCTGATTGCAGGAGAAAGATACTTCCTTCTCTATCCCTTTAAAGGCTTGCTCTAAAGATATTTCCACATCTAAAGCTAAGTCCCGGCCCCTCTGCTGCCGGGCTGAAGAATGCGGCCGCCGCCCGCCTGTGCCAAAAATATCAAAACCTAAATCTGAAAATAAATCTCCAAATATAGAGCCAAAACCATTACTGAAAATATCGCCAAAATTGGCATTGCGGAAAATATCTTCAGTAGTAAATCTTGAATCTATGCCTTCATGGCCGAATTGGTCATAAAGTCTTTTCTTCTCCGGGTCAGAAAGCACAGCATAAGCCTCGGAAATTTCCTTAAATTTTTCCTCTGCTTCTTTTTTTTTGCTTTCTTCAACCCTGTCTGGATGAAACTGCATAGCCAGTTTCCGGTAAGCCTTCTTAATATCGTCAATAGAGGCCGACCGGGAAACACCTAATACTTCATAATAATCCCTTTTAACAGCCATTAGACTTCCGCTATTTCCTGATCAAATCCTTACTTTTTAAACAGCGGCTTATTTGCCGTTTTCCTCTTTGTAATCAGCGTCAATAACTTCGCCTTCTTTAGGCTTCTCATCCTGGGGTTTCTCATCTTGAGATTTATCACTTCCCGAAGAACTTTGCTGCCGGCCCTGATTAGAATCTCCCGGCTGAGCCTGTGCCTGAGCCTTTGCCTTATAGACCTCTTCGGCTAACTTATGTGCGGCTTTAGTCAAATCGTCCATAGCCGCCTGAATTTTTGCTTTATCGTCAGATTTTAAAGCCGTTTTCAACTGTGCTGTTTTCTCCTCTATCTGCGATTTCTCCTGCGCAGAAACCTTGTCAGCATAATCTTTCAAAGACTTCTCAGTGGTATAAACCAAAGTCTCAGCCTGGTTCTTAATCTCAACCAATTCCCTGCGTTTCTTGTCATCTTCAGCAAATCGCTCGGCTTCTTTAACCATTCTGTCAATATCTTCTTTTGAAAGTTTATTCGGCGCCTCTATCCTGATTGCCTGTTCTTTGCCAGTTCCTTTGTCTTTTGCTGAAACATGAACTATTCCATTTGCGTCAATATCAAAAGTTACTTCTATCTGCGGTATCCCGCGCGGTGCCGGAGGAATTCCTTCTAAGTTAAACCGGCCCAATTCTACATTATCATTAGCCATAGGCCTTTCCCCCTGCAAAACTCTGATAGTAACTGCACTTTGATTATCCTCAGCCGTAGTAAACACCTGGGATTTTTTAGTAGGCACAGTAGTATTTCTTTCTATAAGTTTAGTAAAAACTCCGCCTAAGGTCTCAATACCTAAAGATAAAGGAGTAACATCCAAAAGAAGCACATCTTTTACCTCACCTTTGATAATCGCCGCCTGAATTGCTGCGCCCATTGCCACACATTCCATAGGGTCAACCCCGCGTTCAATCTTCCTGCCTACAATTTCTTCCACAAAATTTTGAACTATAGGCATACGGGTAGGCCCGCCCACTAAAATAATCCTATCTATATCCTGTGGCTTCAACTTGGCGCCGGTTAAGGCTTGGTCAATAGAATTCTTAGTTCTTTCAATAATAGGCCTGACCAAATCTTCCAATTTTGCCCGGCTGATGTTCATTACTAAATGCTTAGGTCCGGAAGAATCAGCAGTAATAAAAGGGAGGTTAATATCTGTAGCCATTGCTGAGGAAAGCTCTATTTTTGCTTTTTCTGCGCCTTCCCTCAGCCTCTGCATAGCCATGCTGTCATTGCGCAAATCTACTCCCTGTTCTCTTTTAAACTCCTCAATTATATAATTCATCAAAGCCTCATCCATATCCCTGCCGCCAAGCTTAGTATCGCCTGCTGTTGCTTTCACTTCAAAAACTCCCTGGGCCATTTCCATAATAGTAACATCAAGTGTGCCTCCGCCAAAATCAAAAACCAAAATCTTCTGCTCCTTTTCTTCCTTCCCCAGACCGTAAGCAAGACAGGCGGCAGTAGGCTCATTAATTACCCTCAAGACTTTAAATCCAGCAATTTCCCCTGCATCCTTTGTTGCCTGGCGCTGGTTATCGTTAAAATAAGCCGGGCAGGTAATAACTGCTTCTGAGACCGGCTGGCCGAAATAAGCCTCAGTGTCTTTTTTTATTTTTTGCAGGACAAAAGCAGAAAGCTGCTGAGGAGTATATTCTTTGCTTCCTAGGCTGTATTTAAAACTCTCACCCATTTTGCGTTTAAATCCTGAAACTGTATTGTCAGGATTTATGGCTGACTGCCTTCTTGCCGGCTCTCCAACTAAAAGCTGGCCTTCTTTAGTAATAGCCACATAAGAAGGGAAAGCCTTGCCGCCGCCTACAGTAGTGCCTTCAGAAGAAGGGATAATTGAAGGCCTGTCTCCATCCATAAAAGCCGCCGCAGAATTAGAAGTGCCTAAATCAATTCCTATAACTTTTCCCATAATTACCTCCTGTTTTTTTTGGAAATTTTTACTTTAACTGGTCTTAAAATCTTATCCCTGTATCTATAACCTTTCTGAACAATTTCCACCACTGAACCATCCGGTAAATCTTCTCTTTCTTCTACAGCCACTGCTTCGTGAATATGCGGGTCAAAAACGCTGTCTGAAACTTCTATTTCCTCTACATCCTCCTTTTTCAAAACATCCCGGAATTTCCGGCAGGTCATTTTAACCCCCTCTGCCAGATGAGAATCCGCTTTTTCTATATTCTTAGCAGCCTCTTCAAACTCGTCTAAAACGCTTATGCATTCTTTTAACAGCCGAAAATTTCCGAATTTGATATATTCCTGCTTCTGGCGTTCCCAAAGTTTACGGCTGTTTTCCAATTCCGCATAAACCCGCAGAAACTTATCCCAATTTTCCTTACTCTTTTGTGCCTGCTTCTGCAAAGATTCATATTCCGGACGCGGGATGCTAACCCTTTCTTCTGCATCTTCTGCCTGCTTACTTTCGGAAACAGGCTCAGACTCTGTATCTAACTTCTCCTCAATATTGTCAGGAACAGAATCTTTATCTTCTCTGCTCATAAAATCTCCTCCAAATACTCCCTTATTGCCCGAAGTTGAAAGACAACCTTGTCATAATCCATTCTTATCGGGCCTAAAACTCCTAAAACCAAATCTTGTTTTAACCTTTTCAGTTTCACCGGAGACAAAGTTAAAGAACAGTTTCTAATTTCATCTAAAGCAATATCATCGCCGATTAATATTTTAATATCCCTGCCGTCTTTTAAGTTTTCATTAACAAACTCTAAGAAATCTGAAGCCTCACCTTCTAATGCCACAAACAAATTGCGCAGAAGCCGGACGTCTTCAAACTCAGGCTGGTCTAAAATAAACTGCATTCCGGAATAAAAAAACTTATGCTCCTGAGAAGAAACTCCTAAACTGACATAATGTGTTAAATAAGAAACAACTTTGGAAATCTCATCCAGAAGATCGTATATCCTATCTTTGTAAGAATAAACCTCTGCAGGCTGAGGCCCCCAGTTTCCTGTATCTTCCGCATGTGATGAAGTAGACCACCGGCCGTGCTCTCTTCTCCGGGTTAAAGACCGGGGTTTTGCTGTATCAGGATAAACCCTGTCTATAAATTTATCTAAGTAAGTGCTAACGCCTTCTACAGAAGAAACCTCGCGAGGGTTCATCAGCATTTTTACATAGTATCTAAAACCTTCAGGAGTAGGGATTCTTCCTGAAGAAGTATGGATATGGGAAACATAGCCTAATTCTTCCAGTTCTGCCATAATATTGCGCAAAGTAGCAGAAGACATCGGCAAATCGTATTTGTTCTTTAAATACTCAGAACTAATAGTACTGGCATTTTCTATATACTCGCGGACAATTAAATCCAGAATCTCATCCTGCCTTTTTTTACGGTCCAAATGCCGCATCAGACTTCCTTTTATTTAGTTAGCAAAGTAACTGCCATAGCGCTAAATAATAGCACTATATTAAATATTGTCAACCCGCAGATTCTTAAAAGAGCGGCGGTTCTTCTTGACTAAATGCCTGTCTATTCTATGTTTAACTCTCTCCATCTGTTTCGACAGTGCTGAAAAAACATTATTAACAGCAGAAAAAACGTCATTGTCAGACCTTTTAGCAGTGATGACCTTTGTAGGCATATATATTGTAGCCCAGCAAAAAAACTGCTCTTTATGAGGATTTTTCTCTATATGTACAGATATATGCACAGCCTCTTCCTTTTTCACCACTTTTAACCTTCTGGAAATCTTTTCTACATTTTTTTCTACAATGCTTTTCAAGATAGCAGAAGCCTTCATATTTTTAAAACTGGTATCTACACGCATAAAAAATTCTCCTTTCTCTTAACTGCCTCTAAAAAAGAACTGTCGCGCTTTTTAGGGGCGGCAAGAAGGCGTTTTCCCTTCTCAATCTAAACCTTAATCTAAATCCCCGCCTTAACCTTAAGCTCAACCTAATAACTTACCAGCCTAACAACTTAATAACTGCCGAAGTTATTTGCATTCAGTAATTACTATTTTTCTCCTTTCTATATCAGCAGTAAAACAGCCGTCTTCTTTAACTTCGCCTTTCAATATTTTAAGGCTTAAAGGGTCTGTCAAAAGTTTCTGGATTGTGCGTTTAAGCGGCCTGGCCCCATATTGAGGATCAAAGCCTTTTTCTGCCAGAAATTCTTTTACTCTGCCTTCAACAACAAACTTGATTTTCTTCTCCTGCAAACGCTGTAATAAACCTGCCAGATGTATATCTACTATACGTTTAATATCTTCCAAAGACAACTGATTAAAAACAATTATTTCGTCTAACCGATTAAGGAACTCCGGCTTAAAATGAGAACGCAGGAGAGAGAATATTTTATTATCAATCTCCTGTTTTGGCAAGCCTTCATTAAAAAAACCGCTTCCTATATTGGAAGTCATAATAACCACAGTATTTTTAAAATTAACCACTCTGCCCTGAGAGTCAGTAAGCCTGCCGTCATCTAACATTTGCAAAAGCACATTAAATACATCCGGATGGGCTTTTTCTATCTCATCAAATAAAATAACGCTGTAAGGCCTGCGCCTAACCGCTTCAGTTAACTGGCCGCCTTCTTCATAACCTACATAACCCGGCGGCGCGCCAATCAGCCGGGATGTAGAGAATTTTTCCATATATTCCGACATATCAATTCTAACCAAAGCGTTTGCATCATTGAACAAAAACCAAGCCAGAGTTTTTGCTAATTCTGTTTTCCCTACTCCAGTCGGGCCTAAAAACATAAAGGATCCTAAAGGCCTAAAAGGGTCCGACAAATCGGCCCTGGCTCTGCGGATACAATTAGCAACCGCTTCGATAGCATTATCCTGGCCTACAACCCGCGATTTCAACACCTCTTCCATATTTACCAATTTACGAGTTTCCTCCTCCATTAAGCGCGTTAGCGGAATCCCTGTCCACTTAGAGACTATTTCCGCAATATCCTCCTCGTCAACCTCTTCTTTAAGCATTTGTGACTGTTTTTGGACATTTGCCAGTTCCCTGCTGTATTCCTGGATTTTTCTCTCTATTTGAGGAATACGGCCGTATTTTATCTCAGCAACTTTATCCAGCCGGGCCTGGCTTTCCAGTGTTTTCGCCTGATTTTTCAGCTGGTCAATTTCCTCTTTAGCCTTACGAATATTATACAGAGAGGATTTTTCTTTTTGCCAAAGAGAAGTTAAACTTTCTATATTTTCTTTAAGCCCGGCTATTTCTCTTTCTATCTTTTGCAGTTTTTCCTGGGAGGATTCATCCTTATCCCTCTTTAAGGCCTGCTGCTGAATCTGCAGTTCTATAAGCCGGCGTTCCATACGGTCTATTTCTTCAGGTTTAGAATCAATCTCTATGCGCAGCCGAGAGGAAGCCTCATCAATCAAATCTATAGCCTTATCCGGAAGAAACCTGGCAGTAATATAACGGTCTGATAAAACTGCCGCGGCTACTAATGCTGAATCTTTTATTTTAACCCCATGGTGTATTTCATATTTTTCTTTCAAACCGCGAAGTATGGCTACAGTCTGCTCTACAGAAGGCACAGGCACAAAAACCTGCTGGAAGCGGCGCTCTAAAGCCGCATCTTTCTCTATATGCTTGCGGTATTCATCTAAAGTAGTTGCGCCAATACATCTTAATACCCCTCTGGCTAAAGCCGGTTTCAACATATTAGAGGCATCAATCGATCCTTCAGCGGCTCCCGCTCCTACAAGGGTATGAATTTCGTCTATAAACAGGATTATCTGTCCCTGTCTTTCCTCAATCTCTCTCAAAACCGCTTTCAAACGTTCCTCAAACTCTCCTCTGAATTTGCTTCCTGCTACTAAAAGTCCCAAGTCCAAAGCAATTATTCTTTTACTTTTTAGGCTCTCCGGAACATCCTTAAAAGCAATACGCTGTGCTAAACCTTCTACTATCGCAGTCTTGCCAACCCCGGGTTCACCAATTAATACAGGATTATTTTTGGTCCTGCGGGAGAGTACCTGAATAACCCGCCGAATTTCTTCATCTCTGCCAATAACCGGGTCTAATTTTCCATCTTCAGCCATCCGGGTTAAATCCCGGCCGAATTTTTCCAAAACCTGATATTTAGACTCAGCCTGCGGCGAATCCGATTTCTGATAACCTCTTATATCTTTCACAGTCTTAACTAAATCCTGCCTGCTTATGCCTTGCTGCTTTAAATAATTCCTTAAAAAACCCTCTTCAGCCAAAGCCAAAAGAATATGCTCGGAAGAAATATACTCGTCAGAAAATTCCCGCAATATATTTTTTAAATAAGACAAATTCCTATTCAGTTCCTGAGAAATATAAACCTGTTCGGAGCCTGCGTGTTCAACTCTCGGCCTTTTTGATAATTCCTGGCCGGATTTAACCTTTAGTTTCTCCAAATCGACGCCTAAATTAGCCAACACCTGCGCGAAAGGATTATCATTATCTTCAATAAATGCTAAAATCAAATGTTCAGGATAGAGCGCAGAATGCCGGGCATTTCCAGCCATAGATACAGCATTATTAAAAATACTTTGGACTTTGTTAGTTAACTTGCTATAATCCATATTAACACCTCATAAAATTAGCAGTACTGCTATAATATCCGCTTAATAAAAGAACAGCCAGCCAAACGCAGGTGTATATTTATTCAACTTCTACCTCAATGCTTTTTGTTTTCTCCTGCTCTTCCTTAGGCAGAGTAACCCGCAGGGTGCCATTCTTATAGTTAGCCTTTACTTTAGAAACGTTTATACTCACGCCTAAAGGAATTTCTCTTAAAAAACTTCCCTTAAACCTTTCTATCCGCTGGTAATTCTTACTCTTCTCTTCTTTGCTCTCCTGCTTGCTGCCAGAAATCGTTAAAACGTCATTCTTTAAACTTACCTTAATGTCTTTTTGCTCCAACCCGGGAATATCCGCGGCAACATATACATTATCCTTATCTTCAGAGATATCAACCGAAGGGACGAAAATATCATCTTTTATCCTGGGTAAACTCAAAGAAGCGTCAAAAAGCCGGTTAATTTCATCCTGCAAATCCTCCAAGTATTTAAACGGGTCATCTCTCCTATACCGCATAAGCGCCATAACAACCACCTCCTTAATTAAAATGGTTGAAAACTGTAAGAAATTTGTTTTGAAAGCCCCAAATCCTTCCTGCGTCTGGCCGGCTTTATTAGCACTCCGATATAAAGACTGCTAACAAAATGCCAAAAAAAATCACAAGGCTTATTCCTGTCCCAAAATAAACTTAATGCCATTGATATTTATTCCCCTTTCCTCCATTAAATGTTTAGCAAACTCTATTTTTCTCAAATCATTCATACAAAAAAGTATCTTTTTCTTGCCGACTTTCTTAGGTTTAACTATGCCTTCTTTAAGCAAATGCCTAAGAGTCCAGTAAGGCAAACCAACTATTTGGCAAACAACTTCAATAGTATAAACCGGCTCCTCATCTTTTATCTCTATCTCTACTTCCTGATAACTTGTCAACATTGCCTTCCTTCTGCCCATACCTTTGCTCCTTACTGCCGGTTATTATATAGCACATTTTTAAGAATTTGTCAAGTATTTTTTTGCAAAAAAGTTATTTTTTATTGGTAAAACTATCATATTTTATGGATACATTCTGCATTTTCTTTAATTTACTTAGCCATTTTTCCTGTAAAAAAGATTTTACCCGGTATTTGCTGTCCGAAGAAATATTTATAATACGGCTATGCTTATACAAAAAATTCAAAACGTCCTGTCTGCCGATATTAAAAACAACCTCTACTTCCCGGCTGTCAGACACATAATGTTTTACCTTCTCCGCTAATTCATCCAAACCTCTATTGAACAAAGCAGATACCAAAACAGCCCGGGGATATTTAGCCTTGGCATAATCCAACATCTCAGGATTTGCCCTGTCAATTTTATTAAATACTAATATCTCTTTATCTAAAGAAACTTTTAATTCTTCTGCAACAATAGACCGGCTTATGCTTATTAAAGCCTCGAAATCATCACGAGAAACATCCACTACATGCAAAAAGGCTTCTGATTGAGATATTTCTTCTAAAGTAGATTTAAAGGTTTCCAAAAGTTTAGAAGGAAGGTTATGAATAAAACCCACTGTATCGAAAAGAATTACCTGCTGATTAAAGTCTAACTGCCAAATCCTGCCTAAAGGGTCAAGAGTGGTAAAAAGGTATTTGCTCGTCTTCTGGCCGGCAGAAGTAAGAGAATTTAACAAAGTGGTTTTACCTGAACTGGTATAGCCGACCAGAGAGATTAAAGGTGCTCCGGATTTTTTTCTTCTTGCTCTTAAAATTTCCCTGCGGTTTTTAATCCATTGTATATCTTTGCGCAGCCGCGATATTCGGTCAAAAATACGCCTTCTTTCAACTTCAATCTTTTTCTCGCCCGGACCCCTTGTGCCAATTCCGCCGCCTAAACGGGAAAGCATAATCCCTTTGCCCTTAAGTCTCGGCAGAAGGTATTCCAATCTGGCTAACTCCACCTGTATTTTCCCCTCTCTGCTAAAAGCATGCCTGCTAAAAATATCCAGAATAAGCAGGGTCCTGTCTATTGTTTTTAAACCAGTAATTTGCTCTATATTTGACTGCTGGCCAGGGCTGAGGTTTACATTAAAAATCAAAGCCTCTGCCTGAGACCTTTTAGCCTCAATAGCCAGTTCTTCAACTTTTCCTTTGCCTAAAAACAGCGCAGGGTTTATAGACCTCAAGAATATTTCCAAACAGCCGCAAATCCGGCAGTTAGCCGAAAGCGCTAAAGATACCAACTCTTCTTTCTCTCTGGAGAGACTGGCGGATTTGTCTGTAAAGATAACTGCCAAAAAAACTTTTTCTAATGCCCGGGGGTTAATTTCAACGGTTCTGGAAAGCATTTCCGGCTGTTTTGTTAAGACGGCTGATATGGTTTAATAACAAGGATATGCTGGCTGCTGTAACGCCCGCAATATTAAAAGCCTCCTTTAAAGTTCTTGGTCTGTAAGCAGACAATTTCTCTTTGATTTCTTTAGATAAGCCGGATATATTATTGTAGTTTATTTCGGCAGGGATTTTTACTCTGTTAATCCGCTCAATTTCTCTCAATTGGGCTTTCTCCCGTTTAATAAAGCCTTCATATTTTGCTTCTATTTCTATCTGGCCAAACTCAACTGCGTCCAATTCTGCCGGAGAATAAGACAATTTTGCCAGAGTTTTATACTGAATATTCGGCCTTTTCAACAAATCATAAAAAGATACCGGAGATTTCAGGCAGGGTTCTCCAATTTTTTTTAAAACGGTGTTGATTTTTGCGGAAGGAAACAACTTTGTTTTTTTAAGGCGGGCCATCTCTTTTTTTATCCGGGCATCCTTATCCCGAATAGCCTCAAATGTCTTCTTATCCATCAACCCCAAAGAATGAGCGTCTTTATACAGTCTTAGAAAAGCATTGTCCTGCCTTATACTCAGCCTCAATTCTGAACGGGAAGTAAACATCCGGTAAGGCTCATCGGTGCCTTTAGACGTAAGTTCATCTATAAGCAGGCCGATAAAACTATTGTAGCGTGAAAATACATAAGGAGGTTTGCGGCGTGCTTTCAAAGCCGCATTTATTCCTGCTGCTAAGCCCTGGGCCGCGGCTTCTTCGTAACCTGTGGTTCCGTTTATCTGGCCGGCAAAAAACAGATTTTTAATCTTTTTGCTTTCTAATGTAGGCAAAAGCCGCCGCGCATCAATTACCGCATGTTCTATTCCATAACCCGGCTTTATTATCCGGGCAGATTCCAGCCCTTCTATGGAATGAATAAATTCATACTGGGCATCATAAGGCAAAGAATTGGAAATTCCGTTAGGATAAACTTCTATTGTGTCTAAGCCTTCAGGCTCTATAAATATCTGGTGCCGGGGTTTGCTAGAAAACTTTACGATTTTATCTTCTAACGAAGGGCAGTAACGGACACTTTTGCCTTTAATAACCCCTTGGTATAAAGGCGAATATTTTAAATTCCTTTTTATAATTCTATGAGTTTTGGAATTAGTAAAAGTTATGTAACAGCTAATTTGTTTTTTATTTACTGACTTGGAGAAAAAAGAAAACGGCCCGGCATTTTTATCCGGCTTTTGTTCCTGCATACAGGAAAAATCTAAAGTGGAACGGTCTAATCGGGGACAGGTGCCGGTTTTAAAATGCTTAATGCCAAAATCCAACTTCTTTAAAAAGCCATACAATTTAACAGAAGCCGGCTCGCCCATCCTTCCCTGCGGAAAATTCCTAAATCCTATATGGACTAACCCGTCTAAAAAAGTGCCAGGACAGAGAACAACTGTTTTGCCTAAAAAATCTCCCAAATTAGTAGATATACCTACAGCCTTGTTATTTTTAACGATTACGGATTCTGCCTCAGCCTCTAAAACCTCTATCCCGCCAATATCCAAAATAGCCTTTTTAGCAGCTAAATTGTATTGCACTCTGCCTACCTGAGCCCTTGTTGCCCGGACAGCCCTTCCTTTACTGCGGTTCAGTATTCTGTATTGAATTGCAGCCCTGTCTGCTAAACGGGCAATTAACCCGCCAAAAATATCCACTTCTTTTACCAAATGAGATTTAGCCAAACCGCCTATTGCAGGATTGCAGGAAAGTTTGCCAATATTGTCAATATTAAAGGTCGTCATAAGTACAGAGCAGCCCATTTTTGAAGCAGTATAAGCAGCTTCTATACCGGCATGGCCGGCGCCGACAACTATCACATCAAATCTCTTCATATTCAATAAGTAGGTCTGAAAGATGAAAAGACGAATTACTCGTATAGAAAGCCTTTATTCCTGGACCCTCTTTTTACCACCACGATACCTGAGGAGTCTTCAAAAAATAAACCGGAATCCCCGCCCTGGAAAATCTTTGCTCCGGCAGGGATATTATTAAATCTGTCCACAATCGCTTTTTTTATCCTTGCTTTCTGTTTAACAAAAGTAAAATCCATAATAATAGAATCCTCAATTACAGCCATAGGCTCTACTTTTACTGCCCGGCCTAAAATAGAATTTTTTATGCTGGCTTTTTCAATAATACAGCCTTCGGAAATCAAAGAATTTTCAATAGAAGATTCGTCAACCCTTGCCGGGGGACAGTTTAGAGAAGAGGAGTAAATAGGCCAGCTTTCGTTATTTAAATCCAAGAGGGGATTTTTACCCAAAACATCCATATTTGCTTCCCAAAAATGTTTTATGGTTCCGACATCCTGCCAATACCCTTTTTTCTCATAAGGCTTAATTCCAGCAAGTTTATTCTTAGAAAAATCATAGGCAGATACTTTCCTTTCACGAACTATCCTCGGCAGTATATCCCGGCCAAAATCACATAAGGAATTGTCTTTGGATAATATAGATATTAAAGAATCCGTATTAAAAATATAATTGCCCATAGAAACAAATACTTCCCCGCCAGAACCACCGGCCGTATTAGATTTTGGTTTCTCCCGAAAATTTTTTATAACAAAATCGGGGCCTATATCCACCTGTCCAAAACCTGCGGCTTCTGTCGAAGGAAATGGACAACAAGCCACAGTAACTTCAGATTTTGTTTTCAAATGAAAATTAACCATATCTTTTATATCCATGCGGTAAATATGGTCGCCGCCAAATATCGCCACAATATCCGGCTTGGCATCAAGAATAAGATTTATATTTTGAGAAACAGAGTCAGCCGTCCCTCTATACCAATCAGAACCGCCCCTTCTCATCTGAGGAGGCACGACAGTGATAAAATGGCTTGCAAGCATACCCTGTCTTCTCCAACTGCTCCTTATATGCTCTATTAGAGACTGGGATTTATATTGTACTAAGACATAAATTGAATATATGCCGGAATTGACAAAATTACTTAAGACGAAGTCAATTATTCTGTATTTGCCGGCAAACTGTACTGAAGGCTTAGTGCGTTCTAAAGTAAGAGGATATAAACGTTCGCCCTTGCCCCCGGCCATAATTATACCCAGAATTTTTACTGATTTTGCCATAGGTTAAAATTTAAGGCTAAAAACTTAATTAAGAGTATAAACAGAACAAATCTTTGTAATCAAGACATCCTGATTCTTATAAATGCCTTTTAAACTACCTCCCGATTACCTTAGTGATATTGATTATCGGCAAAAACAAAGCAATAACTATCCCGCCGATAACAATTCCCAAAAATCCTATTATGAGCGGCTCTATTACGCTGGTTAAACTGGATACGGCAGTATCTACTTCATCTTCATAAAACTCGGATATCTTTGAAAGCATTTCCTCCATTTTTCCGGTTTTTTCTCCAATAGATATCATCCTGGTTACCATAGCCGGGAAAATCTTACTTTCAGCCAAAGGCACAGAGAGCGGCTCTCCCTGCTGGACATACTGTTTTGCAGACTGCACTATACTTTCTATTACTTTATTTCCCGAAGTAGCGCCGACAATATTTAAAGCATTAAGTAGAGGAACTCCGCTTTTTATCAAAGTAGAAAATGTCCGGCAGAAATGCGCGATAGCAACTTTACTCAAAATATTGCCAAATATTGGAAGGTTTAACAACAGCCGGTCAAATTTCATTCTTCCTTTAGGTGTGGAGATATATTTTTTCACCAGGATTATAACAACAAAGATAAACACGGTTATCCAGATAAAATTCATTTTCACAAAATCGCTAATATTCAGAAGCATCTGTGTAGGGGAAGGAAGCTGCGCATTTAAAGAAGAAAAAATCCGCTTGAAAGTAGGCACAACTTTCACAATAAGAAAAGTCGTTATAGCTACCGCCATTACTATTACTACTACAGGGTAAGTAAGGCTTGCTCTTACTTTTCTTTTCAAAGCCGTAGTTTTTTCTAAATAAACACTCACTCTGTCTAAAATATCTGTAAGATTGCCGGAAACTTCACCGGCTTCTACCATACTAATATAAAAATCAGAGAATACACCTCTAAATTCAGACAAAGCAGCATTAAACGCTTTTCCTTCCCGGACTTCTGCAAGGATTTTAGAGATAACTTCTTTAAAAAAAGGAGTCTTTACTTGTTCGCTCAATATCTCCAAGGCCTGGACCAAAGATATCCCGCTGTTTATAAGAGTTGTAAGCTGACGGGTAAAAATAACTATTTCTTCAGGAGGAACCCTGCCGGAAGATTTTCTGGCAAAAAGATTTTTTTTTGCTTCTTTTAAAGAAACAATAACCACCCCCTGCTCATGCAGACGGGATATTACTCTGTCTTTAGAAATATCCTCAATAACGCCTTTTAATACCCTGCCAGTGTTGTCTTTTACTTTATATTCAAATACAGGCATCAGGTCACCCTTAAGATTTCTTCAGGAGTTGTTACTCCATTTACGCATTTATATATACCGTCTTCCCTTAAACTTTTAAACCCAAATTTTTCCCGGGCATATTTTATTATAGAATCTTCTGATGCCCGTTTAACAATCATTTCTTTTATTTTATCATCAACAGGCAGTACTTCCAATATAGCCTCCCGGCCCTTATAACCGGTATTATTGCAAAAAGAACAGCCTTTGCCTCTAAATAAAACTGTTTTCGGGCCCAATCCCAACTTTTCCCTAAGATACGCGGGAACATTAGTATAAGGCTCTTTGCATCTTGGACATATTTTTCGGCACAGCCTCTGTGCAGAAGTAAGTATAAGTGAGGAAGCAACCAAAAAAGGCTCAATACCCATATCTACCAAACGGGTAATGGCCCCCACTGCATTATTAGTATGCAAAGTAGAAAAAATCATCTCTCCGGTAAGAGAAGCCTTTATAGCAATATCAGCGGTTTCAGAATCGCGAATTTCGCCTACCATAATTATATCCGGAGACTGTCTTAGAACAGACCTTAAA
>WFRI01000019.1 GCA_015486615.1 Candidatus Omnitrophota bacterium
AATTAGTATGAATAAACAAAGTGTTATTAAAAAGGACCACGGACCTTATAAAATTTATTGCTAAGGCAAAAATAATGCCTAAAATACAAAGGTAGTCCGGTATAGCCCGATAATCTATATCAATAAAAGAGTTAACTATACAAAAAGAGAATAAAATACACAAGCCGGCAAAGTCCCATCCAGTACTGCTGCTTTTATAGGCCAAAACAAAAAGCACAGCAGTAATGAATTCACCGATAAAATAACGCGGAGATATCTTCCCTCCGCAATAGCGGCATCTGCCTCTTAATAATAAATACCCTAACAAAGGAATATTGTCATACCACTTTATAGGCGTTTTGCACAAAGGGCAGAAAGAATAAGGCTTGACAATAGAAATATCCCGGGGAAGTCTGTAAATACAGACATTTAGAAAACTGCCTATACACGCACCAATTATAAAAACTAATAATGTAAACATATACACTTAAGGTTCAACCTTATTTGTCAAGTTACGTAGGGGTTGCCGCGGGTTATTCTCTAACGGGATAAATATGCCTGTATACACTTTCACCTAAATAAGAAAAATCTTTGCCAAACCAAATATTTAAAGATGCCAGACCCTGGTAAATAAGCATCCAGATACCGTTTATAATCTTAGCCCCTCTTTTTTTTGCTTCCTTCAAAAGAACCGGCTGGCTGGGATTATAAATTAAATCGTAAACCAGCAGGTCTTTAGGTATTTTTTCAGGTTCCAAAGGACATTTATCTTTTTTATGCAGACCAACGCCTGTGGCATTTACTAATATATCTGTATCTTCTAACAAAACATCGCCCTGACGTAAATAATGCCAAACTTTTACCTCAGGGTAATTATCGGCAATATGTTTTACTAATCTCTTAGATTTGACTATGTCTATATCGTAAATTCCTATGGAACTTATCCCTTCCTCAGCCAATCCGCAGCAAACAGCTTTAGCCGCACCGCCTGCGCCTAAAACCACAGCCTTTTTAGACTTAGCGAGAAAACCAACTTTATTCCTCAACGAAAGGATAAACCCCAAAATATCAGTATTATACCCTGTCAACTTATCATGGGAATTTATGATAGTATTAACTGCCCCTATCTTCTCCGCAGTTTTATCTACAGCATTAAGATATTTAATAATTTTTTCTTTATAGGGTATAGTTACATTGACTCCGGCTATACCTAATGTTTTAATGGATTCTACAGCCGTTCTAAGTTCCCGCGGCAAAATATCAAAACAAAGGTATACTGCATTTAACCTTTTCTTTTGAAATATATAATTGTGTATAACAGGCGATAAAGAGTGTTCCACAGGATGGCCGATTAAACCTAAAAGAGAAGTCGAGGCGTTAATATTACTGCCCATAAACAATCTCCCAGAAATATTTCCAATGGACATCCTGCAGATAAGAAAGGTCCGGGAAGTAATGTATCAGATATTCTTTTATTTCTTGTTTGGTAAGATAGCGCTTTTTAGTAAAAAAACCCTTTCCCTGCGGGTTATAACAGGCATCCCAGAAATTTTCCCAGTCCCGGCGGGTAAATTTCCCAAAGACAAAAGGGATAAATTGGGTAAGCTTTTCCTCTTTGTCTATAAAAGTAAGAGGCCTTTTCCTGCTGTTGTCAAACTCAACCCTAAAATTATGCGAGACAGCAGACACCCTGCCGCTAATATCAGAAAACCATTTGTGCTTTAACCTTAAAAAAGCGGTCGAATGACTGAAATCTACAACTAAATAAATTCCGCCTGCAAGAATCAGCAAACCGGCAAGATTTAGCCAATACTTATTCATATAAGCCTGCTTACAGCATTAAGATAGGCTTTTACCGAAGATTCCACAATATCTGTGCTGGAGCCTACGCCTACGGCGTATTTATTTTTCAGCTTAAGTTCTATCCTGACTTTGCCTAAAGCATCCCGGCCTTTGGTAACCGCATCCAGCTTATAGTTGATAAGAACAGGCTTTATTTTAAGCATTTTGTCTATCGCTTTAAAACAAGCGTCCACAGGCCCGTCGCCGGCAGAAACAGCACTTAGTTCCTTATTCTTATGCCTGATTCTAACAAATGACTCCGGGGTAATATTAGTGCCGCTGGTAAACTTCATCTCTTCAAGTTGAATGTCTTCAGAGGTTATTTTCATTTCTTCCTCAGCCAGAGCAATAATATCATCATCAAAAACTTCCTTTTTCTTATCAGCCAAAGCCTTAAATTTTTCAAACACAAAATCCAGCCGTTCTTTACTTAAAGCAAGGCCTAATTTTTCCAGCCTTTTCATCAAAGCATGTCTTCCGGAATGTTTCCCTAATACAATATTTTCTCCGGCCGCCCCTATATCTTTGGGATTCATTATTTCATAAGTAGTCCTTTCCTTCAAAACAGCATCCTGATGTATGCCGGATTCATGCCGAAAAGAATTATCTCCTACAATTGCCTTATTAGGCGGAACGACAAAACCTGTAAGCGCGCTTACTAAACGGGAAACTTTAAATATCTCTTTGGTGTTTATTCCGGTATATACTCCGGGAAAAACATCCCTGCGGGTCTTTATTGCCATAACAACCTCTTCTAAAGCAGCATTGCCGGCTCTCTCGCCTATGCCGTTTACAGTACAATGAACCTGCCTGGCCCCGGACATTACCGCAGATAAAGAATTAGCCACAGCCATACCCAAATCATCATGGCAATGCGCAGAAACAACAGCCTTATTGATATTAGGAACATTATTAAAAATATCCTTTATTAACTGGTAAAACTCCAGAGGGTAACTATAGCCTACGGTATCCGGAATATTTATTATCCGGGCACCTTCTTTTATAGTTTCTTCTATAACTTTAAACAAAAAGTCTTTACTGGTCCGGGTAGCATCTTCAGGAGAAAACTCAATATCTCCGCAAAGTCTCCTTGCCAGCCGCACGTGCTTTTTGGCTATAGACAGAATTTCTGACGCAGGTTTTTTGAACTTATACTGTAAATGGATTTTAGAAGTAGCCAAAAATACATGGATACGGGGAACTTTAGCCTTTTTAACCGCCAAAGATGCCGCCTCAATATCTTTCTTTATACACCTTGCTAAGCCGCAAACAGCAGAATTTTTAATTTTTTTAGCGATTGTTTCTACTGCTTCAAAATCTCCCGGGCTGGAAGCTGGAAACCCTGCCTCAATAATATCAACCCTCATCTTTTCTAAAGCCAAAGCAACTTCTAACTTTTCCTGAGGCGTAAGGGATGCACCCGGAGCCTGTTCCCCGTCTCTTAAAGTAGTATCAAATATAAAAACCTTCTCTTTTGCCATTTTGTCCTAAAGTCAACCTGAGTACACTACGCACCAGCCAGACCAAAAAGATGTTTTCCCAAACAGCAATCTACATTATTATTTCATCCACGGCATCATCTTCCGCAGTTTCCTGCCAACTTCTTCAATTATATGGTCTTGCTCTTTTTCCATTATTGCTTTAAAAACCGTTCTGCCCGCCTGATTTTCTAAAATCCACTCCCTGGCAAACTGACCGGTTTGAATTTCTTCTAATATTTTCCTCATTTCTTTTTTAGTCTCCTCAGAAACAATCCTTTTACCACGGGTAATATCTCCATATTTAGCCGTATCAGAAACCCTGGCGCGCATTCCCATAATACCATCCCGATAAATCAAATCAGTGATTAATTTTAATTCATGCAAAACTTCAAAATAAGCAATCTCCGGCTGGTAACCTGCTTCAACCAAAGTTTCAAACCCTGCTTTAATAAGATGAGAAACCCCGCCGCAAAGCACAGCCTGCTCGCCGAACAAATCAGTTTCCGTCTCTTCTTTAAAAGTAGTTTCAATAACCCCGGCTCTCGTCCCGCCAATTGCTTTAGCATAACTTAAAGCCGTTTGTTTTGCTTTCTTCGTATAATCCTGGTAAACCGCTACCAGACAAGGCACTCCTTTTCCCTGCTCATACATTTCCCTTACCAAAGCTCCCGGGCTTTTAGGAGCCACCATAAACACATCAACATACTCCGGAGGCAGAATCTGGTGAAAATGGATATTAAACCCATGAGAAAAACACAAAGCATCGCCTTCTTTTAGATTCTCAGCGATGGATTCCTTATATACATCTGCCTGAACGTGGTCCTGAGTAAGTATTTGAATAACATCTGCCTTTTTTGCCGCCTCAAATGCAGAAACAGGAGAAAAGCCGTCTTTTAATGCCTGTTTGTAATTTTGACTGCCTTTTCTCTGTGAAACAATTACTTTTATTCCCGAATCCCTCAAATTAAGAGCCTGAGCCCTGCCCTGAATCCCATAGCCAATAACTGCTACGGTTTTCCCTTTTAAAAGATCAAGGTTGGCATCTTCATCATAATAAACTTTAGCCATAACACATCCTCCTTCCGCTTTTATACTGCGATGGCGATTTTGCCTGTCCTAACCAATTCTACAATCCCCAAAGGTTTTAACAAGACAATTTGTTCTTTTAAAAAGTGCGTATCCCCAACAAGTTCAATAACGATCTTATTCTTATCCTCAATTAAGATATTGCCTCTAATCTTAGGCTTAACAGAGGCCCAAAGGTGGTTACTTTCTTTAGCCAGGTTTATCTTTACAAGCATCAGTTCTCTGCCAATATATTCTCTTTTAGTCAAATCTATAACAGTAATCACATCTATTAATTTATTAAGCTGTTTTTTTATCTGTTCTAATATTTTTTCGTCTCCGGCATTAACCACAATTGTCATACAGGATACAGTAGGGTCATATGTCTCACCTACTGCCAGGGAATCAATATTATATCCCCGGGCAGAGAACAAAGACGATATTCTAGCCAAAACTCCGAATTTATTCTCTACTAAAGCCTGAATCGTATGTTTCATCCTGTCTCCTTAAAACACAAAAATCACAAGACTTCCTTCGCTGTATTTACTAAATTTTGGTCCACCTTGCCTCTATTTGCCATATCTTCAAGTATATTAAACGCTTCCTGCCTAATTAAAGACTTTCTATAAGGCCTATCCGTAGTCAAAGCATCAAAAATATCAGCCACAGTGATAATACGGGTAAGAATGTCTATCTCATCGCCTTTTAGCCCGTCAGGATAACCGCTGCCATCAAGATATTCGTGATGATGCCGAATAGGTCCCAACAAATTTTGGAGACTCCTAATCGGCTTTACTATACTCTCGCCAACCAAGGGATGCTTTTGCATCACAAGTTTTTCCTGCTCGTTTAAAGGCCCAGGTTTTCTCAAAATATCATCACCCACACCTATTTTGCCTATATCGTGAAGCCTGCAGGCATCTCTTAAAATTTTCTTTTCTTCCGGAGAAAGGCCTAATTTATCAGCAATCTTTACAGAATAATCAGCGACCCTGTCAGAATGCCCGCGGGAATAAGGATCCCTGGCTTCTACTGCTAAAGCCAAGGCCGAAATAGTCTCAAAATAGGCTTTCTCTATATCCCGGCTTAGGCGGGAATTTTCCAGGGAAATCGCTATTTGGTTAGCAATGTTAGAAAGAATCTTTAAGTCATCTTCGGCAAAATTTCCGCCGACCTTCTTGCCGCTGAGAATTACTGCTCCTTCTATTTTCTCATGAGAATAAAGCGGCGAACAAATTAACGGCGGAGAAAAAAGATTTTCTTTTCCGTCCCCCGAAGAAACATCGTCCAGCAAAGGCACAAACAACTGCCTCTTTTCCCTAAAAACCCAGCCTAAAGTGCCTTCATTAAATCCCACATTCAAAGGAACATCGCTCTTATCTATTCCCACTAATGCTTTCAAAACCAATTTATCGCCTTCAACCACATATACAGCGGCTCTTTTTGCCAATAAGGCCTCGGATATGGTTTCTAAAGTAAGCTGGATTAAAATATTAATATCTTCTATAGAAGATATTGTCTTGCCGACTTTAGACAAAACTTTATATAATGTTTTTTTAGTTGCTTTAAGCTCTTTTATATTGCTTTCCAAACGAGCCATTACTTCACTAAAAGCCTTTGCTAAATCTGCTATCTCACCTTCTTCCTTTGCTAATTCCAAAATAGAAGACTTATCAATACTGCCAAAAACTGAAGATTTCAGTTTCTGACTTAAACTTGCAAGCCTCAGCAAAGAGTTGCGCACCCCAAAAAAGCCCACTAATGAACCTAAACCCACCAAAGATATCAAAATGGTAAGACGGGTGTTATCCATATCAATCTTACCGGTATTTACATACTGATAAAAAAGGTAAGCCAGCACACCTAAGGGTATAACTGAAAAGACAAAGAAGAAAAGATTAAACTGAATAATAAGCGGCCGGCTGGAAAGCCCGGTTTTTTTTACCTTATTTTTTCTTATCTCTTTCTCCATCCTAACCAACAATGCCCAATTAAGCCATACCCCCAATCATATGATTTATAGCCTCGCCGGCAGGAACCATAGGGAAAACATTCTCTTCCTCCTCAATCAAGAAATCCAAAACAACCGGGCCTTTATATTTTATAGCGGTTTTCAAAGCAGGCCTTACATCCTTTTCTTTCTCCACTCTTATACCTTTTACTCCAAAGCCCCTGGCGACTTTGACAAAATCCGGATTATTTAAAGGAGTACCAGAATATCTTCTTTTATAAAACAGCTCCTGCCACTGTCTGACCATTCCCAAATATCCATTATTCAAAATAGCCACTTTAACCGGTATATTATAAGTCAACACCGTAGCCAGTTCCTGAATATTCATCTGTATAGAACCATCACCGGCAATATCAAAAACAATTTTATCAGGATTTCCCACAGCCGCACCAATAGCCGCAGGAAAACCATAACCCATAGTGCCTAAGCCTCCGCTGGAAATAAACCTGCGGGGATAATTAAATTTGTAAAACTGGGCAGCCCACATCTGATTCTGGCCTACCTCTGTAGAAATAACAGCCTCGCCTTTAGTAAGTTCGTAAATCTGTTCAATAACATACTGCGGCTTTATCTTAGCCCTAGCAGAACGGCTGTATCCTAAAGGGTATTTTTCCTTACGCCGGCCTATTTCTTTAAGCCAGGCTTTGGTATCCGGAAAGGTTTTTACAGTTTCTATTAATTGAGCCAGAATATTTTTAGCATCTCCAACAATAGGAATATCAACCTTTATATTTTTGCTTATAGATGTAGGATCTATATCAATATGGATAATTTTAGCAGAAGGCGCAAATGCTTCCAGTTTACCAGTAACCCTGTCGTCAAAACGGCACCCCACAGAAATAAGAAGGTCTGATTCAGTTATAGCAGTATTTGCATAGACTGTCCCATGCATACCAGGCATACCTAAAAACAAAGGATTATCTGCAGGAAAACTGCCCAATCCTAAAAAAGTAGTAGTAACAGGAGTATTTATTCTCTCGGCAAATTCTTTAAGTTTATGCTCTGCCCCGGATATAATAACTCCTCCGCCGGCAATAATAACCGGCCGTTTGGCTTTTGAGATAAACTTAGCCGCCTTTTTAATCTGGCCTGGATGGCCGTAGTAAGTAGGCCTATAGCTGCGGATGTTTACTTCTTCCGGATAAACGAAATCCGTATCCTGAATCTGAACATCTACAGGCAAATCTACGACCACCGGACCGGGCCTGCCTGTAGAAGCAAGATAAAAAGCCTCTTTGATTGTCCGGGCTAAATCCTCTATATCTTTTACAAGATAATTGTATTTAGTAATCGGCCGGGTAATTCCGGTAACATCTGCCTCTTGAAAAGCATCATTGCCGATAAGAGAAGTTTTAACCTGACCGGTAATAGCCACTATAGGCACAGAATCCATATAAGCGGTAGCAATCCCTGTAATCAGATTTGTCGCGCCCGGCCCGGAAGTAGCAATACATACCCCTACTTTGCCAGTTGAACGTGCGTAGCCATCTGCGGCATGGGCAGCAGCCTGTTCATGCCGGGTTAAAATAAACTTTAGCGGCGCCTCATAAAGTGCATCAAAAGCAGGCAGGACAGATCCCCCGGGATACCCAAAAATATATTCTACATTTTCTCTTATCAGACTTTCTATAAGTATCTGTGAACCTTTCATATACAAAACTCCCCTTTAAGGACAGCCAAATTATTATATTACCAAACACAGCAGGAAAAGCAACCATTTTTTACGCACCGTGCGTCAATCTTTAGTATGTCCAAAGTCGAATGTTAGACGTTAAGAAAAATAGCCGCTGTCCCTATTTTTGTCCCTATTTTTCATTTTTTTAAAATATTTCTACGTTATCCGCTCCAATCCATCCTGTTTTTCCATCAATTCTCTTTATCTTATACCATCTGCCTTGTTTAGATACAACAAATACTTTTGTTCCTTCATAGAGAGTAAAGTAAGTGGTAGATGATTTTAAGGGCTCAAATTTTGCATCTGTTTTTTCTACTACCACTATAGCCTCTTTCCCAATAAGAAAAATCCTGCTGTATAAATCAACTAAAGCAAAAATGAATAAAAAAGCCAACACAGCAATAATTAGCCGACGATATTGCTTTACTGCTCTATTGTATAGGCTTATAATTATCGTCAGAAGGACGACAATATAGATTATAGACAACAAGATACTCAATCCATCAATAGTAAGGCTGCTGAATAGTTTGTCCGATAAGCGTATTAGCCAGCCGCGCTTATCTTTTATGAACCCGCCTTTAACCAATGAACAGGCATATTTGTAGTTAGATTCTAAGTCGCTATCGCAGGGATTAAGACGCCTTGCTTTCTCATAATTAAGTATTGCTTTGCCCAATTTGCCCATTTTAAAATAACAATTCCCCAGATTGTAGTAAACAAATGCGCTTTCCCAATCTTTACCTATAATTTTGTTATATTCTTTTACTGCCTTTTTATACTCTGCATATTTATACATTGCATTTGCCTTGTAGAATATGGTTTTTAGGCCTTCATCGCCGCGGGCAAAAGCATATAAAGATATTGCAGCCGCTGTCAGAGATAGAAAAACTATTTTGTGCCTTGCTTTATGAAATATCATATTCTTTTCTTTTCCAGATAATCGATTATTTTCCGCACGTCTTCAAAAATATCTTCCATCTCGTCTTTACTGATTTCCGATGAGGCATAACGTGCCATCTCACATTTTTCAAAAACATTTTTTAATTTTTTCATAAAATCCGGTTCTATACTTCTACCTCTTAACACACTTTCTATTGAAGTATAGGTAATTTCTCCGGAGTAAAGGTGCAGTTTATTCTTGAAGTATTTCTTTAACGTATCGAATACAGCATCAAAGAATTTGCTTTTATCACCGGCCTTTAAATAACTTTCAGCAAGTTTTATCCCCCGGCGGGCAGCCCGCGGCGCCTGCAATTTCTGAGCATAGGCTGTATCTGTTTTAAGTCTTTCTCTATGCTGGTGCAAGATAAGTGTAAATAGAAAAATTACAAAAATCGATATTTGGAATACCCAATACCACAAACTTTTATAGAGGTAAAAGCCTTTTTTCTTTAAATGTCCTATACTTTCTTTAATATAAAGAATGTCTTTGCCTAACTTTTCCTTATAA
>WFRI01000020.1 GCA_015486615.1 Candidatus Omnitrophota bacterium
ATGTTTTTAGGCATATACAACTGGGTAAAATTATATCAGTCCAAAAAACTGTTCATTTACGCGAGCCGTTTTTGTTTACTTTTCCTAATAGCCATTTGTTTAACCCGAATTGGCTGTTTCAATTATTTATTTATTTCATTTATAATAAAGGAGGATTTTTAGGGTTAAGTTTTCTTTTGGTTTTTTTCTCTTTTTGGACATTCTATTTTTTCTTCAGGAATATCGGGCGTGTTTCTTTGCCTGCTGTTATTTCAGCCGCATTTATCATCCCTTTCTATGCGACAAGGCTTCTTGTCAGGCCGCATATTGTAAGCTACATTTTTTTTCTTGTATATGTTTACATTTTATGGCGAAGGGGCTTAAAAAGCATAAGGGATTTTCTTGTCTTATTAATATTACAAATTGTATGGGCAAATACCCATATTTATTTCTTCCTGGGCCCGCTGTTGGTTTTTCTTTATTTGGGGGAGAAAGTCCTTTTAAAAGAGGTAAGTGCTAAAAAAACGTTTATTACCTTCTTCTTTTTTCTTTTGTTATCTTTAGTAAGTTTGTTAAATCCTTATGGCCTTCAGATTTATAGAGTAGTTGTTGACAGTTTCTTAGGTTTCTTCCACAAGAGTTCCTATATTTCTTCTTTTCCTATAATTGAACTTGAGCCTGTCTGGATGGTAAGATACAGAAACATTTTCTTTATTTTGCTTTCAGCAGCAGTGCTGATACTGTTTTTAACTGTTGTCTGCAGGTGCAGTAAACATTTTATCTTTGTCTTTTTGTTTTTTCTGTTTTTCTCCCTTTATTCAAGCAGGATGGCTATGTTTTTTATATTATTATCGCCGATTTATATATTAGACAATATAGACTGTATATTTAAAAGAACAGGCCTGAACTTTTTAAAGAAGCAGCAGGTTGATTTGCATTCTTTTATCCCGTTAGAGAAATCTGCCGGCGGCAGGTTGATGCCGCCGCCGGCGCAGCCCGCCCGCTTTGTCAGAAAATATCTTTCTAACAGAGAACCGCCGGTATTTGCGGCTTTTTTAAAAAACAGGTTGTTAAAGGTTTGTTTTTACGTTTGTTTGTTTGCGGCCTTTATTTTCTGGCAAAGATACAGTTTTTTGCACTTATATCGGGTATTAACGGGCAAGAATAAAGTGTTTTTATTGAGGCTGACAAAACATCTAAATAGATATTTAAGTGATGTTAGTGAAATTACCCCAGGGACCATTAATTACCTTAATACACATAGGATTCCTGTTAGAATGTTTAATACTTACAATAACGGGACTGTCCTAAATTTTTATACCAATAGGAAAGTTTTTATTGATTCAAGAGGCGGGAGCCCAGATTTTTCAAGTGATTATCTTAAGTTGTATTATTCTTATTCTACTCCGCAGGTAGAGTTTTCCAAGTTAATAGATAAATACGGCCTTGAGGCTTTTTTGACAAGTATTGTTAACGGAGATTCTTCAGTCAGGCATTTGTTTCTTGACGGCAGGTTTGAATTAGTCTATTTAGACAGGAATACGGTCATTTTTGTCAGAAAAGATAAAATGACTAAGGATTTATATGTGGATTGGGATAAATGGGTAGAAGACAGGATTAAGGAGTTGGAAAGAACTCCTAAAAATAAATTGGATTATTATACAGTAATATTTTATCCTCGTGCGGCAAGGATTTTTACTCTGACAGGAAAATATGATTTGGCTAAGCGGTTATATAAAGCTTGTATTAAAGATATAGCGCCTAATGATTCCGCAGAGTATTATAATTTAGGCCTTATTTACCTTAAAGAGAAAAATTACCCTTTGGCATATAGTTATTTGCAGAAAAGTTATAAAATCGTCCCTGATAACGCGGCTACTATTGTTTGTTTGTTGGAGGCGGCCAGGCATTTAGGGAAAAAGAATGTCGAAAGTATTCTTATAAGACGGGTAAAACGGGATATTCCGGACAGGATGCTTAAAACCGCTGTTAAAGAACTTAAGTTTGCTGTGGGGATAGATCTTTTCTGGATTGAGAGGCTCAAAGAAGGATCTTGATTTTTTCTTTGTATTGTTCCTTCAGTCATTAGTACTGGCGGGTTTATCCGGCCTATGTTTTTTATGCGAATCTTCTTCTATTTTTTCCTGTCTTTAGTATAATAATGTTATTATGAAAGTGTCATTTGTTTTAGCGGCTTTAAATGAAGAAGAAAGTATTGGCTTATGCCTTGATTGGATAGAGGAATTTGTCCATAAGTCCGGATTGGACGCGGAGGTAGTGGTTGTTGACAATGGTTCTGTTGATAAAACGGCTGAGATTGCTGAGAGCAAAGGTGTAAGAGTAGTTTCCGAGCAGAAAAAAGGCTATGGCGCAGCATTTATAAAGGGGATAAACGAGGCTTTGGGAGATTATATCATTATGGCTGATGCTGACGGGACTTATGATTTCAGAGAGTCAGACAAGTTTATAGAAAAGTTGGATAAGGGGTATGATTTGGTAATGGGCTCAAGGTTTAAAGGCAGGATTTTAAAAGGCGCAATGCCCTGGCCTAATAGGTATATCGGCAATCCTTTGCTTTCCGGAATGTTAAGGCTTTTTTACAGGACAAATCTTTCAGATATCCATTGCGGGATGAGGGCTTTTACCAAAAAGGCTTTTTTGAAGATGAATTTGTCATCGCCGGGTATGGAATTCGCTTCGGAAATGGTCATAGCCGCATTGAGAGAAAAACTTAAAATATGCGAGGTTCCGATAACTTATTTTCCCCGTAAAGGAGAATCTAAACTTTCCCGTATCCGGGATGCCTGGCGGCATATTAGGTTTATGCTTTTATACAGTCCTACCTGGCTTTATTTGGTTCCCGGCGGGACTTTTTCTATATTAGGGTTTTTGCTTGTATGTTTGCTGGTTAAAGGCCCGGTTAGGATTTTGTTCCATAGTTTTGATATCCATTTTATGGTATTAGGGGTGTTGTTCTTGCTTTTGGGCCTGCAGGTGTCAATATTGGGAATTCTGGCTAAGTTGTATGGGATAGAGCATGGCGTCCTAAAAAAGGATAAGGTTATAGATTTGTTTCTTAAGTATTTCCGTTTAGACGGATGGGTGTTTTTAGGTGCCGGATTATTTTTGCTGGGCCTAACTGCAAATTGTATGATTTTGTGGGAGTGGGTAAGCCTCAATTTTGGGCCTTTTAACAGGGTAAGAGAAGCACTCTTTGCTTCAACTTTAAGCATAGTGGGTATAGAGATAGTGGCTTCTTCTTTTTTGTTTGGCTTGTTTAAAGAGGGTATAGACGGGAGAAACCTGTGATATTTTAATGAAGGTTTTTTTGATAAATGAGCCTTTTGTTAAAAATTTCTGCCGGACGCAGAGATGGGCAGCCAGGACGCGGGGAAGGGTTTTACGTGCGCCCGACTGGCTTGCTTATGCCGCGGCGGTTTTAGAAAAGGAAAAAGACTTAGATGTCCGCCTTTTTGATTTTGTGGCTGAGGAACGGGATAAGGATTACCTGAGAGAATTAATCAGGAAAGATAAGCCGGATTTTGTTGTTTTGGACTCTACCACTCCTTCCATATATTCAGATATAGAATGTGCCGGGATAGTAAAAGAAGTTAGCCATTCGTCGAAAGTTATAATGGTTGGGCCTCACATCTCTGCTTTGCCTAAAGAAACTTTGGCTTTGGCAGAAGGTTGTGTAGATGTCGGCTGTATTGGAGAATACGATTATACAGTTAGGGATGTTGTCAGAAATTACCCGCATTTAAGCGATATAAAAGGCATAGTATTTTTTAAAGATAACGAGCCTTTTGTTAATCCGTTAAGGCCTCTAATTGAAGATTTGGATGCTCTCCCTTTTCCCGCGTGGAAACATCTAAATTTACTTAAGTACTTTGACGGAGGAAAACTTCATCCTTACATAGATGTCATTTCAGGAAGGGGCTGCCCTAACAGGTGTATATTCTGCCTTTGGCCCCAGGTTATGCACGGGTTAAGATATAGGTTTAGAAGCCCTGAGAATGTTGTTGATGAATTAGAGTATGATATCAAACTTTGCCCGCAGGTTTTAAAAGGCGAGTTTTTTTTTGAAGATGACACTTTTACGGTAAATAAAGAAAGGGCTGTTCTTATTTGCGAAGAGATATTAAAAAGAGGGTTAAAAATCAATTTTTCTGTAAACGCCCGGGCAGACAGTGCGGATAAAGGTATGTTTAAAGTTATGAAAAAAGCGGGCTGCCGGGAATTGCTGGTAGGGTTTGAATCAGGCGTTCAGCAGATATTGGACAATGCGCATAAAAATATAACAGTTGAGCAGTCCTATAAGTTTATGGAATTAGCAAAAAAAGAAGGCCTGCAGGTGCATGGCTGTTTTGTTATCGGGCTTCCGGGTGAGACAGAAGAGACTGCGCAGAAAACCGTAGATTTTGCTTTGTCTTTAGGCTGTGATACTGTCCAGTTTTCCGGGGCTGTGCCTTTTCCCGGGACAGTCTTCTTTGATATGGCAAAGAATAACGGCTGGCTTAAGACTGAAGATTGGAGTATGTGGCTGGGAGAGGGCGAGCAGAAAGGAGTCGTGGAATATCCAGGAATTTCCGAAGAGAAGATAAATTATTATGTTGATTTGGGCCTAAGAAAGTTTTATTTTAGGCCCGGGTATATTATGCGGTTCTTATTTAACACCCGGTCCTTCTCTGACCTTTACCGTAAATTCAGAGGGGCGTATAACTTTATTAGGTATAATATGGAAAGGATATTTAAAAGGTACTTATGAATAGCAGAAAGATTGTCCATTTTTTATATCTGTTTGTTCTGATTGTCTTTGGAATAGTTTTAAGGCTGCCCAATCTTAATTTTCCTTCTATAGGCTATCATAATATGAAGGAAAATGAATATATAAGTATTGCAAGGAATATGGAAAAGACAGGTAATTTGTTTAGACGAAATGTAGATTTCTACCATACGTTTGATAGAGTAAAGGGCGAGACTTTTAATCTTTACCCGCAGGTTCCTTTTGTTTCTTATCAGATAGTTTTGGGAGATAAACTATTCGGCAGGAATCTATGGTTTCCTCGTTTTTTCAATATTTTATTCTTTATAGGAGCTGTCCTGATTGCTTATTTCTTTATTGGAGAACTTACAGGGGATAATACTTATAATTTGCCGGCAGCGGGTTTACTAACGATTATGCCGATAGCCGTATTTTTCTCGCGTAATCTCCAGCCGGAACCAATAGCGTTCTTTTTTATGTTGTTAAGTTCAATTTTCTGGATTAGATTTTTCAAAACCTTAAGGCTGAAGTATCTTACCGGCGGAAGTATAGCGGCAGCTTTTGTGATTGCTTCTAAATTATCTTTTGTATTGCCTCTTTTCCCTCTGGTATTTCTTTTCCCTTTTAAACAATATAAGAAAACCCGAAATCCTGCCAGTATATTCAGGGACGGCTTGATTTTTCTTTCGCCTTTTATCGCCCTTTTTATATTTTGGTTTATTTTAGACCAGTTGAAAATAAGAGGTTCAATAGAGGGCAGGGTTAACCTTTTGTCTCTGTTTAGGCTGGATTACTGGTTGAAATATGGCAAAATAATTTGGGATTATACCGTAGGGGAAAATTACGGCTTGTTGTTTTTCTTGCTATTTTTGTGCGGTGTGTTATTGAGTTGGGTTAACCTATTCCGGGATAGAACTTTGTTGGCTTCTTATATAAGGGGTTCTACGGCAGCCGCATTATTATACTTCTCTATCTTTAGCGATTACCTTAATCAGCATAGTTACTATCAATTTCCTTTTATTCTGTTTGTGGCTCTAAGTATTTTATATGCACTTTTCTGGATAAGCCGAATAGTTTTTTTTAAGTTAGATTTTTCTAAACAGAAGATTGTTTATGGAATTCTATTTATTATTTGTGTATTGTTTTCTTATCAGCCAATAAAGCGGAGTATAGAGGCGGCATATATGACTATATTTTTTGGCGAAGATGTGGCTGGAGGATATATCAAGGAGCATACTTCTCCTGAGGACAAATTCTTTATTAATACCTTTTGCCAGGGGTTTGGCGTATGTG
>WFRI01000021.1 GCA_015486615.1 Candidatus Omnitrophota bacterium
CCTTTTATCTTTTCTTTAATTATATAGTCTTCTTGCTGTTCGCGGCGGGAGCGGTCTAAAACCCAAATGACCAAATCTGCCTGGGCTATTTTTTTTTCTGAAGCAGACTGGGCTTTTTGAGAAATCAGGTCTTTAGCCTTAAGTATGCCTGCCGTATCATATATTCTCAAAGGCAGGCCCTTAATATTAATTGCTTCTTCTACTACATCCCGGGTGGTCCCGGCAACAGCAGTAACTATAACCCTTTCCTCAGCAACCAGACGGTTAAATAAAGAAGACTTTCCCACATTGGCCCGGCCGCAGATAACACACCTTACCCCATCTTTTACAAATAAAGCCGGCTCTGATTCTTTTACCCACTTCTCAATATCCTTGATTAACACAGCCAGCCGATTTTTTACATTCTCAGAATCAATGTTTAGTCCCTCTTCAGGAAAACTTACCTCTGCCTCCATATCTGCATAAAGGGAATTTAATTTATTCTCCAGCGCAATTATTCTTTCAGAAACCCTTCCGGAAAGAGAATCCATATTTAAACGCAAAGCGGTTTCTGTCCGGGAATTTACTATGCCTAAAACTGCCTCTGCCTGGGTTAAATCTATCCTTCCGGAAACAAACGCCCGATAAGTAAACTCGCCTTTATGCGCAGGCCTTGCACCGGCTTTTAACAATAACGAGAAAATCCTATGCAAAACCGCAGGCCCGGAATGGGAATAAATTTCAACCACATCTTCCCGCGTATAAGAATGAGGCTTTTTCATTATTCCGACAATAACTTCGTCAACTTTCCTGCCTTTATCCGCAACCCAGCCGTAATGCAGAGTAAAAGTTTTCTGCCGGGAAAGTTTCTTTTTTTTAGCCGGCACAAACACCTTCTCCGCCACTGCCAAAGCCTTTGGCCCGGATATTTTTAACACTCCTATCGCACCAGGGCCTTCCGGAGTAGCCACAGCAGCAATAGTATCTGAAAGGCTATAAAACATTTTTTCTGCGGTCAACTAAACTCCTTATTTTAGAAACTATAAAAAACGACCCCCAAACAACAATTGCTGAATTGTTATTATACATACTCAGGGCTTTCAATAAAGCCTTAACAGGATTTTTTTCTACACAGGCATTTTTTATACCTGAGATTCTGCGGATTTCTTCCGGAGCAAGCAAACGCGGGTTGTCAGTTTTAGTAAAAAACCATTTGCCTGCAGGCATAACTCTAAGCATAGCCTTTACATTTTTATCCCGGCAGGCAGAAAACAGATAAATATATTTATACCCCGGCCAGTAACTTTTAAGACTTTGTGCTAAGGCACAGGCAGAATCAATATTATGGGCAGCATCTAAAATAACCAAGGGATTTTTGCCGGCAACCTCCAGCCTGCCGGGCAGACAGACATTCTTCACTGCCTGCTTTATCCGGCTGGAAGAAATTTCTAAATTTTTCTTATCTGCCAGAGATAAAACGGCCTGAATGGCCAGGCAAGCGTTTTCTGCCTGGTGCCTGCCTTTTAATTTAATTCTTACCCCCGCGATATATCTTAAGCTATGAAAATCAAATATTGTGCTCTGCCGGCCTAAACGCAGATTAACCGGTTTAAAATCCCGGTTAAAAACAAACAGCCTGTCCGCAGAGCAGACATTAGCCTGCGCTTTTACAACTTTTAGCACTGACGGTCTGGAAGCAAAAGCAACAACATCTGCGTCCTTTTTAATAATCCCGCACTTTTGGCGGGCAATTTCCGGCAGAGTACTGCCTAAAACCTCAGTGTGGTCCTTGCCAATACGGGTAATAACCGCTACATCCGAATTAACCACATTGGTAGAATCCAGCATACCGCCTAATCCAGTTTCCAAAACCAGGCATCTAACTTTTTCTTTTTCAAAGAATTTCAAGGCTAAAATAGTAAGTGCTTCAAAATACGATATTCTCTTTGCAGAAGAATTTTTCTTAATTTCCTGCAGTAAACCGGCAAAATCTTTTGAAGGTATGCTTTTTTCCTCTACGCTAAACTCTTTTTTCTGCAGGATTTTTATCCTCTCATTAACTCTGCTTATATGCGGCGATGTATAAAGTCCTGTTTTATACCCGGCCATTGCTAAAATATGCGCGCATAATACAGCCGTTGACCCTTTGCCCTTAGTGCCGGCAATATGAATAATATTTTTGCCGGATAAATCCACAGCCATCTTTTTTGTCAGAAAACGGATATTCGCTAAATGGAAATTCCTGCGGCTGCGCCGGCGCAGGGTTTCGTAGTTTATTAAACTGTTAAGATATTCTTCGGCTTGCTTTTGCGAAAAAGCCATCTTTATTAAAGGAGGAAGATATATATTTATAAATTTTTTTGCCAGCCGGCGGCAGAATGAACTTAATGGCGGAAATGGCGCACTCCGGAGAAAACCATAGCAATATTATATCTATCGCAGGCTTTTATAACATCTTTGTCCTTAATTGAGCCTCCAGGCTGAATAATGGCTTTTATCCCTAATTTATGGGCAAATTCTATATTGTCTTCTTTAGGGAAAAAACCGTCAGAAGCAGCAACCGCTCCCTGAGTAGCCTTCAAACTTTTCATTGCCGCAAACTTAAAAGAGTCTATCCGGGAAACTATGCCCATGCCAATTCCCAAAGTAGCCTTGTTTTTAGCAATAACCACAGCATTGGATTTTGTATATTTTGCCACCCTAAATGCAAACAGCAAATCTTCTAATTGTTTAGAAGTAGGTTTTTTGCGGGTTACGCACTTTAAGCCTCTAACAGAAATTTTTTTGCTGTCTAAAGATTGCAAAAGCAGGCCGAACTCTGTAGATTTTATATCCCAAGATTGGGCGCTTTTCTGGAAATCAACTTTGACCACCCGCAGATTTTTTTTGGCCCTGAAAACAGCCAAGGCCTGCGGAGAAAAATCCGGGGCAATTACCACTTCCCTAAACCCGCTGTTTAAAATCTCTCCAGCCGTCTGTCTGCTTACCTTGCGGTTTAAGCCGACAATACCGCCAAAACTTGAAATTGGGTCAGCTTTATAAGCCCTGATGTAAGCCTGTCTGATATCCTTCCCCAGAGCGGCCCCGCAAGGGCTGTTATGTTTAATCACCACTGCCGCAGGCTGGCTAAACTGCCGGATTATTTTCAATGCAGAATCCATATCTAAAAAATTATTAAAAGAAAGTTCTTTGCCCTGGTATTGTTTAAACTTTATATTTTTAAAGTATTCACCCGCATATAATGCTGCCGGCTGATGAGGATTCTCCCCATACCTCAACCTTAGAATTTCAGCCAGGTCCAAAGGCAGATTTTTTTTGCCGGCTAAGAAATTATAAACAGCCCTGTCATAATTAGAAGTAAATTTAAAAACATCAGCCGCAAGTTTTCTCCTAATTTCAAAACTTATCCCGCCTAAAGACGCAATTTCTTTTTCTAAAACGCTGTATTGCCGGCTGCTGCAGACGACAGTTACAGAAGAGAAGTTCTTTGCCGCGGCCCGCAGCATAGAAGGCCCGCCAATATCTATATATTCTATTAGTTCTTTCTCCGGCAGGCCTTCCTTCTCTTTCTTTTCAAACGGATAAACATCTACAACTATCAAATCAAAAGGTTCAAACCCGCGGCTCTTTAGATCCTGTAAATGGGAAGGATTATTTTTATCTGCCAATATCCCGGCAAACACAGCAGGATGAAGGGTTTTCACCCTTCCTCCCAAAAGTTCAGGAAAACCTGTCTGCTCTGCTATGTCTTTAACGCATATCCCTGATTTCTTCAGAAAATTAAAAGTCCCTGACGACGAATAAATTTCTACTCCTTTTTTCTCCAAAAACAACGCAAGCCCTGCAGCTTTCTCTTTATCCCAGACGCTGATAAAAGCCTTCTTAATCTTCAAAACACTCATACGCTAAATTTTACCTCAATAATATCGCCGTATTCAACAATGTAATCTTTGCCCACGGTTTTAACCAAGCCTTTTTGCCGGGCATCGTTGATGTTATGGAAATTGTCCAGTTCTTTTATATTTACCACATCCGCCCGAATAAACCCCCGCGCAAGGTCTGAGTGAATCTTCCCGGCAGCCTCAACTATGTTTGAGCCTTTTTTCAAAAGCCATCCCTTCACTTCTTTAGGCCCGGCTGTGTAAAAGAAAATCATTCCCCCTGCCTGCAAAGACTTTTCAATTAAGCCTCCAATATCATCAGCCGAATCCGCCAAAACCACAGGCTTGGCTGTCAAAAATCCCAAAGGCTTCAAAATATCCTCAGCCTCAGAAGATATTTCTGAGTCTGAAACAAACCTTTCCTTTTCTAAATTATCCTGCAGTGCCGTTAACAAACTTTTCTCATTTTCCGGCAACTCCTTGGCAAGCCTTTGTTCCACCTTGCCCAAATCCTCTATAATCAAATCCAGCTTCTTGGCCGGACTGCAGAGAATAATATCAGAATGCACTAAATCTTCGCCGACGAATTCTACAAAGAAAGGAGTAGTTTTCTTAGGTGAAAACTTCTTCTCTAAAAGCGCCAAATTTACGTCATTGAATCTATGCTTGCCTAAAGGCAAATCTAAACCTAAAAAACCTATCTTCATTTATCGCCCTTTGCCTGTTTAGCCTGGGCAATAATACTCTGGGCAATCCGCTGAGGAACTATTTCATAATGGGAAAAACTCATAGTATAACTGCCTCTGCCGCCGGTTACTGAACGCAGGTCCGAGGCGTATTTAAACATCTCTGCCAAAGGTATCAAAGCTTTTACCACTTGGTTTTTGCCTTTAGCATCCATTCCTAAAACTCTGCCCCTTCGGGAATTTATATCGCCGGTAATACTGCCCATAAATTCGTCCGGGACAGATATCTCAACATTCATTATCGGCTCAAGTAAAACCACATTAGCCTGCTCTAAGGCCTTCTTTAAGGCCATTGCCCCGGCAATCTGAAAGGCTATATCCGAGGAATCAACTGCATGGTAAGAGCCGTCAAATAAAATCACTTTAATATCAGTAAGGGGGTATCCGGCTAAAAAGCCTTCAGCCATGCCTTTTCTAATACCTTTCTCCACTGAAGGAATGAAATTGCGCGGTATTGCTCCGCCTACAATTTTATCCACAAACTCAAAACTTTTGCCTCTTTCCAGAGGCTCAACTTCAATCCAGACATCTCCGTATTGCCCATGCCCGCCGGTCTGCTTCTTATATTTGCCCTGGACTTTTACTTTCTTGGTGATAGTTTCCAAATAAGGCACCTTCGGCGTCCCGATTTCCACATCAACACCAAATCTTTTCTTAATCCGGGAAATAATAATATTTATATGCAGTTCCCCTACTCCGGAAACCACCAATTCCTTAGTTTGGGAATCGCGGCTGACTTGAAAAGTAGGATCCTCTGCAGTAAGTTTATGCAAAGCCTGGGATATCTTTTCTTCGTCCTGGCGGGTTTTCGGCTTGACCGAAGAAGAATAAGCAGGCACAGGAAAAATCATCTTCGGGAAAGAAGCATCTGAAGAAGAATCCGCACTTAAAGTGTCCTGCGTAGATGTATCTTTAAGTTTAGCAATTGCGGCTATATCTCCTACGGAAACACTATCTACAGGCTTCTGCTCCTTGCCAAAAAGCGAATAAATCTGGCCTATCCTTTCTTTGCTCTGTTTAGAAACATTATAAAAACCGCTGTTAGAAGAAATCTTCCCTCTAAAAACTCTGAAAATACTTAACTGGCCCACGTAAGGATCGGATACGGTTTTGAATACCTGGGCTAAAAACTTTTCGGATTCCTGAGGCTTTACTTCAACATCTTCGCCGGACTCGTTTTTAAGAGCAGGAGGCTTTCTGTTTAAAGGCGAAGGCATGATTTCGGTTATAACGCTTAAAACCTCTTCTATGCCCACAAGGTTTACTGCTGAGCCGGCCAATACCGGATAAATCCTCAAAGACAAAACTGCCTTTTTTAATGCCGCTTTAATTTCCTCAAAAGAAAGTTCGCCAGCCTCTAAATACTTCTCCATAAGCGCATCGTCGGTCTCCGCTATGCTGTCAATTATCTGCGTATGCAGCTTTAAAGCCTCATCTTTGTCCGGCCCGTTGAGAGAATCTATGTTTTTTTTATCAAGTATATCCTCAATCTTTTCAAAAGAGGCTTCCCTGCCTACAGGAAAAACCAAAGGGGATGCTTTTTTAGTAAGGCTGACCTGAATATCTTTCAAAATTCTGCTAAAATCCGTGTTTTCTTTATCTAATTTATTAACAAAAAACAAACACGGAATATTTTCTTTCTGAATAATCTCCCAGGCTTTTTCTGTGCCTACTTCGACCCCTGACTGGGCGTCAATAACCAAAACTGCAAAATCTACAGCCCGCGCAGAAGAAATAACCTCGCCGACAAAATCAAGGTATCCCGGAGTATCTATGCAGGTTAAAGAAAAATCCCCCCGGCTAAAAGAAAAAATAGAAGCGTTTATAGAACTTTTCCTTTCTATCTCGTCTTCCTGATAATCGCTCAAACTGTTTCCTTCATCAACCCTTCCCAGGCGGCTGCAAGAGCCGGATTTATAAAGGAGGCTTTCTGTAAGAGATGTTTTTCCAGACTGAGCATGACCGCAAATCATAAAAACCCTTTTGTTATGAATACTAACACTCATAAACCCTCCTGTCTTGGCTGACAACATCAAAAACCAGAATTAGAATGGAGTTTAAATTATAGTAAAAATACGCCTTAGCGTCAAATATTATTTATCTTCTGTGCGTGTAATTTTTTAACAGACAGTTCTTTTGCAGGCTTGAAAGGATTTAGGCTAAAGACAAGACTCGGCATAGATAAACAGCCCTTGCAGGCAAAATAGAGCCGTTTTTCTTTCTAAATCAATGGCTCACGTTTTGAGCGGGAGGCATAGGAAAAACATCGGAGCCTTTAAACCCAATCATTCCCTGAGTGTAGAATTTCATTCGAATAGTGACAGGTTTGCCTTCAACAACAACAATCGGCGAGGGAAGAGTTTTTGTAATCCTTGCATCCTGGCCATTATTTATAAATTCCATCATTTCTCCAGGAGCATGATGATTTACAGCATCACCTGGTATCTTAATAGAAACAGCCTGATAGGCTGGGCATCCTGAGCCGGGCTGATTAGTATTCCAAGTTGCACAACTTGCCGCTATAGGAAAGTAAGGATAATTGGAGTCTCTCCCTGTTTCCTGGGAAGTATAATAATACTTCCCGCCGTACTGACCAACGCCCTTAAGAGAAAAAATCCTTGACATTGTAACCCTTAAATAGTTATAAGTTCCGGCGGGAATATTTGCGTTGGCGGCGAAACTGCGAAAACTACTGCCTACACTCATACTGGCAATATTAATCTGTGTCCCGCTGCTTTCTCCTACAGTAATAAAGTTTGTCCCGTCTGTAGAAAGTTCTACTTTTTTAAACGTAATAATATACTGGCCGCCTACTTCATCTCCTGCGGCGCCGCAAAAGTCAGCCATACCCGGGATACGGCAGTTATTGCCATACGCACCTGTTGTTAAAAAATATATCCCTATAAAAGATGCTAATATTACTACTCTCCTTAAAAACATAAATTCCCTCCTGTCTAATCAGCCCTGCCTATTTCAACAGTTACATTACTTGTTTTATTCGTGGTCCATCTTTCCACCACAATATCATAATTTCTCTCTACGGGAATCAAAGCCTGCTTAGTTAAGTCTTTTTTAGGAAAAGGCTCGTCTGAAAGTTTAAAAGCATCTTTAAAATCTGACAACTTATCAAAAGCAATATTAAAACGCACTCTCCCCCCGTATTCCTGCGCCCCTTTATTGTCATCCCAGGTATAAAACTCTAAAGTTACCGCCTTTGAAAGCTTCGCTTCCAAACGTGTCTTCCAGCCTAAACGGTCAGAAGATTTCTTATAGTCATACCAAAAAGTAGAACCATAAATCTTAAGCCAGGGAAGATAAGGCAGCGGCGCCCCAAATTCCAAATCCGCACCGTTGGCTACACGCTCGTAAGTTGTGCTGATATCCGTATCTTCAATAATCCTCTTGGGAGTAACTCCAAAATATCCATTAAGCCTAGCCTCAAAAACCTGGCCTAAAGCCTCAAAACCCAATCCCATCCTTGCGTGTTGATGCAGTTCCTGATAATCACCAAAAACATTTACCCCCAAAAGCCAATCATCATTTACCAATTGACGATAACCTACACCTAAATTATAAGTGAGGCGGTCGTCCCTTAAAGAGAAACGCGGCTGGTAAAATAAAGTTGTTTATCGAGAGACTGATAAAGCGGCTGAACCATCTGAAAATAAACCATTGGCTTTTGGTCAGTTTCGTATTGAGCAGAAAACTCTATCCGTTTAAGCCAGGCAGGAAAATCATCGGCACTCTCTTCTGCAGCCAAAGAAAAAGAAAAACCCCAGAAAAATAAAAAAATTATTACAGGCAAAAACTTTCTTCCCTTATCCATCATCTCCTCCCTGAAATTTATTATAAAATACACTCACTCCGCTAAACTGAAAAATATTATAACAAAGCCCCCATCGCTGTCAATTTAAATCCAGATATTAACTCAAGTTTTCTGCCTCTATATTATTTATTCCTTTTCTCTTCTCTTCTCTTTTCTTTTTCTGCCTGTTTTATGAGATTTTAACCTCAATGCTGTAGATACGGG
>WFRI01000022.1 GCA_015486615.1 Candidatus Omnitrophota bacterium
GAAGAATATAGAGATGTATGTTCCCGGTATCTGAAATTAAAAATAGTATATCCAAATTTTGAGAATTGACAAGGGGAAAAAAACTGTTAATATAACCATTAACAATTATAGGTTATGAAATTACTGCCATATTCTTTTACCCCGTTAGAGAAACTTCATCCTGTCAGAAACTTATCTCTAACAGGGTAGTGGGAAGGATATAGACGCTGGCGGCGGTTTAATGCCATCGTCAGCGAAAACTTGCCGAGGTGGTGGAATTGGCATACACGTCGGTCTCAAAAACCGATGGGGGCAACTCCGTGCGGGTTCGACTCCCGCCCTCGGCATTTATTATAAACCGTGTTTAAATGAACGCAGTTTATGAAATATTCAAAAAGTATTGACAAAAAATGGCAGAAGTTCTGGGAAGATACCGGCTTATTCAAAGTTGATGAAAAGAAAAGAGATAAGCAAAAGTATTACTCCTTAGTGATGTTTCCTTATCCTTCTTCGGAACTTCATGTAGGCCATGCCCGCAATTATATCATTGGCGATGCTGTTGCCCGTTATAAGATTATGCAGGGCTTTTATGTGCTCTCGCCTATGGGCTGGGATGCTTTTGGCCTGCCGGCAGAAAATCAGGCAATAAAAAAAGGCATACCTCCTAAAGAATGGACTTTCCGCAATATATCCAGAATAACTGAACAGCTTAAGAGTTGGGGGATTGGCTATGATTGGAATAGAGAAATAGCAACCTGTCATCCGGATTATTACCGCTGGACGCAGTGGATTTTCTTAAAGCTTTATCAGAAAGGCTTAGCGTATAAAAGCAAAGCCGCAGTTAATTTCTGCCCTTCCTGCCAGACAGTCCTTGCTAATGAGCAAGTTATTCAGGGAAAGTGTGAGAGATGTTCTACAGAGGTTGTTCAAAAAAACCTTTCCCAATGGTTCTTTAAGATTACAGATTATGCCCAGAGGCTTCTTGAAGATATAAATTTGCTTGAAGAATGGCCGGAACGAGTTAAAACTATGCAGAAAAACTGGATTGGCCGTTCTGAAGGGGTAGAAATCGACTTCTCTGTGGATAATTCTGATATCAAAATCCGTTGCTTTACTACCAGGGTAGATACTATTTTTGGCGCAACTTTTCTGGCTATGTCCTGCGAGCACTCTTTAGTTAAAGATTTAATTAAGGACGCGGGGAATAAACAGCAGATAACAGAATTTATTGACAGAGTCAACAACCAGCCTAAATCCGCCCGGCTTTTGGAAGGCTTTGAGAAAGAAGGGATGTTTACCGGCAAATACGCGGTTAACCCCATGACAAAAGAAAAAATACCTATTTGGATATGTAATTATGTACTTACAGAATATGGAACCGGGGCTATTATGTGTGTCCCCGCCCATGATAAAAGGGATTGGGAATTTGCCAAAAAATACAATATACCTATAAAGACAGTAATTGCCCGGCCCGGCAGAGAGAATGAAGTTAAAGATGCAGTATTTGAAGAAGAAGGAATTCTGGTAAATTCCGGCAATTTTAGCGGTCTGCTTTCAGGCGAGGCTAAGAATAAGATTGCTGAATATATGGAGAAAAATAACATCGGCAAAAGAAAAACAAACTACCGCTTGCGTGATTGGCTTATTTCCCGTCAAAGATATTGGGGAGTGCCTATACCTGTAGTTTACTGCAGTAAATGCGGCATTGTGCCGGTTAAAGAAGAAGATTTACCAGTGCTTCTTCCAGAAAATGTGGAGTTTAGGCCCGTTGGCCAGTCTCCTTTGGCGGATGTAGAAGAGTTTGTGAATACAACCTGCCCAAAGTGCGGGGGAAAAGCCCGCAGAGAGATAGATACAATGGATACTTTTGTAGATTCCAGCTGGTATTTTTTAAGGTATATTTCTCCCAGGGATAAAAACAGGATTTTTAACAGCGATGATGTAAATTACTGGCTTCCGGTTGACCAGTATATCGGCGGTGTAGAGCATGCTATTTTACACCTTATGTATGCGCGGTTTTTCAATAAATTCCTTTACGATTTAGGTTTGATTAATTTTAAAGAGCCGTTTAAACGGCTGTTTACCCAGGGAATGATTGTAAAAGACGGAGCAAAAATGTCTAAATCTAAAGGCAATGTGGTTGCCCCGGATTATATTATTGAGAATTACGGGGTTGACACAATGCGGCTGTATATACTTTTTATAGGCCCGCCGGATAAAGACGCTGAGTGGAACGACGAAGGATTAAGAGGGGCATACCGGTTTATTAACCGGGTTTTAAGACTGATATCTATGGTAAAAAATATAGACAGCCAGGATGTCCCTCCAGAATATTCCTACAATAAAGACGAGAAGCGTCTGCTTTCAAAAACTCATTCGGTAATAAAAGAAGTGTCTTACGATTTAGAAGGCAATTTTCAGTTCAATACTGCTATAAGCAGTATTATGGAATTGGTTAATGAAATGTATAAATTTGTTCAAAATCCTCAAATAGAAATCCACAGCGCAGTTCTTACTGAAGCCGCAGAAACAGTTTTGCGCCTGCTTGCTCCATTTACCCCTCATATAAGCGAGGAAGCCTGGCAGGAGTTAGGTCATAAAGAATCAATATTTTTGAGCGGCTGGCCTAAATATAATCTGGAATTTATTAAACAGGATACAATAGAAATAGCAGTTATTATCAATGGCAAGGTCCGCCGGCATCTAAAAATAGAGGCTGGCTGGCCGCAAGAGAAGGTAGAAGAGGCTGTTTTGGCAGATTCTAAAGTAAAAGCATACCTGCAGGGAAAACCTTTCAAAAAAGTGATTTATGTTCCGGGGAAATTAATAAACATCGTTTTGTAAATACCCTATCTAAAGTGTATCAAAAATCGAAACTATATATCAAAGTATAAAATGTGTCCTGATACAAGACAAAACTTTGCCACGGACCATTGATTATTTTGCAACAAATAAGACTGTCTTAAAA
>WFRI01000023.1 GCA_015486615.1 Candidatus Omnitrophota bacterium
GGTAAATATCCGCCTTTAGTCTCTAAAGAGCTATTTGATATTGTCCAAGAAGTATCTAAAAGATACAACAAGCCTCAGAAAGCTGTTAAAAAGAAGTTTGCCTATAGAGGGCTTCTAACCTGCGCTAAATGTGGATGCGCCATTACTGCCGAAATACATAAGGGCAAATATGTTTATTACCACTGCACTGGTTTTAAAGAATGCGAAAATAAGAAAAATTATGTCCGGGAGGAAGTATTAGATGATAAATTTGCTGAGATAGTGAGAAACATCTATATCCCAGAAAAACTGTTAGAATTAGTCAAGGAATCTCTGTTAGAAAGCCATAAAGAAGAATTAGAATATCATCAAAATAAGACACAAACCTTAAAAAACCAAAAGAAAAAGCTTAAGGAGAGGCTTCACAAACTCTACATAGACAAGTTAGACGGCAAGATAAACGAAGATATGTATGATGAACTAAGCTGGCAGTGGGAAAAAGAAATTGAAGATATCAACGAGGCTTTAGAAAGACATGAAAGAGCCGACTTTAACTATCTATCCAGAGGGATTTATATTTTAGAACTTGCAAACAAGGCTTATTCTCTATATAAAAAGCGAAATCGGTTAGAAAGGGCTAAGTTACTGAATATTCTACTTTCGAACTGTCTATTAGATGGCGAAAACCTATATCCTGTCTATAGAAAACCGTTTGACTTACTCGCCAAACAGGCCACTTATCCAAATTGGGGTGGGTGATGGGATTTGAACCCACGACAACCTGAGCCACAGTCAGGTGCTCTGCCAGCTGAGCTACACCCACCAAAAATGAAATTCATTCAGGGCCATCTGACGAAAAAGAAAACATTCAGGGTTATTCCTTATTTTTCATCAGCACTGAAGTTATCCAACTGAAGTGTCTCCCTGTTTTTCATCGGCATCAAGGAAACCTTTCCGAGATGCCTTGCTAAAAAATTACAAAAAATCGTTACAAGAAAATACTAACTTATACCTTCCAAAAACTACTTACTGTCAGACTGGCTGCCAGTTATAGTATCGATTACTGTTTCTAAAACTCCCATAGGAATATCTGCCCTAGTCTTCACCGTATTTACAGCAGTTCTTACTGCTGCAGCAATGCCTCTTTTAGTCGTATTAACTCCCCCCTTTACTGCCTGCCTGCCAGCAGTAAGAGTAATACCACCTATTCTCTCTAATATCTGACTGCCTATCCGGGTAAAATCTATTGTTGGCCTGTCAAATTTAGTCTTTATCCGGCAGTGGAAAGGGACTTTTTTGCCTTTCTTCTCAAATATAGAAACCAAACTCTGTAAAACTACCCTGCCTGCTAAACTCTGCTCTCTTTGTAAAACGGGCTTATAATCAAGAAGACGCCAATAACAATCTATTGCAAGATCATTGTTTATAGATACGAAATCAGCGTCTAAAGAAAAATCAGCGCTGGCAAAACCCATAAATTCCGGCCTGAGAAAATAAGGCAGTAAAAATGCCATTTTATGATAAGGAATAACTTTGATTGACAATTTTGCCTGCATTGACTTCTTTAGAAAATCCATCCAGCCTAAAAACTTAAAATCTTTCACTACGCTTAACCCTTCAGCATACAAGTCTGCCTGAGCCATAATTTTTCTCTTATTCCATTGGAAAATATCAGGAACATCGGAATTTATATAGATATTTCCCAAAATTATACTTTTTGAAGAATCTGCTGATTTTAACACAATACTTCCGTTTTTTACTTTAACCCTGTCCAGAAATAAAAAATCTTTCCCTTTGCTTACTTTTACAGAAGTCTTATTCTCAATGTTTTTCTGTTTACCGGACGCTATTAAATTATCAAAAGGAGTGAGCCATTTATTTTTAGATTTCACTAAAACAATCCTGGGAGAAATCAAAACTATTCTGTTTAACAAAACTCTTCCTCTAAAAATATCCCAAAATGGCTCAACAACTATTTTCTCAGCCGAGAAATTTTCAAAAATAACATCTGTGATATTAAAAGAAAAAAACGGCGAGACATAAACACTGCCTATTTTTACTGGAAAGCCTACTTTTTTCTCTAAAAAAGCCTTTAACAACCCCCTGCCTTTTATACTTATTAAAACAGCCAATGTTCCGTAAAGAATAACTAAAAAGACTATAAAAACTGCCAAAATTTTTAATAATTTCCTCATAATCTCCCGTCTCTTATGCTCTAAGAACGCTATAAAGACAAAATAAACGCGCCCGGCTGGATTCGAACCAGCGACCCTCTGCTTAGAAGGCAGATGCTCTATCCAACTGAGCTACGGGCGCATACTTCATACAATCCTTATGCTTAGCCCCGTAAAATCCCTTCGGAACTACGGGGTTCAATTCGGCTACAACTTTTTACTGCGCCTTCGGCTTGTAAAAACTTAAGCCTCATTGAAAAGGCAAATGCTCTATCCAACTGAGCTACGGGCGCATACTTCATACAATCCTTACGGCATTGAATAATATTAGCAGAAATCAATTATGTTTCAAGCAAAAACATCAGACCAACGACCGGGATATATAATCACAAAATAAAAGGCCTTCCTTAGTAATTTTTACGCCTTTTTTGCCTTGTTTATATTCCAGAAGTCCTTTATTCAACAACTCTTTAATTTCCCTGCCTCTTATCTCCCACAAATCCAGATGCGTTTCCTCTTCAAAACTGCAAAAATCTATGCCTTCTATTTTCCTTACTGCTACAGCTGCATATTCACAGGCCCTTTCTTTTAAAGACAAAATCTCCTGGTGATCAAAAACATCCCTGCCTGCCTCTACTCTGTTTATATAATCTTCTACAGAACTGATATTTGCCCAGCGCCTGCCGTTAATAAAAGAAGATGCTGAAGGCCCAAGTCCTATGTAAGGCTTATTGCTCCAATAACCTAAGTTGTGCCGGCAAATAAAACCCTGCCGGGCAAAATTGGAAATTTCATACTGCCTAAAACCCTGCGAATTCAGAAAATCAACCCCTGCAGAATAAATATCAGCCAAAACTTCGTCTTCCAGCCTAACAAATTCCCTATTCTTCAAACGGCTAAATAAAGGCGTGCCTGGTTCATAAGTCAAATTGTATATTGATATATGCTGAACAGGCAAATCTATAGCCTTCTTTAACTCCGAGGTAAAATTTTCTGCTGTTTCGCCGGGAATACCAAATATTAAATCCACACTAATATTAAAAAAACCTGCCTGACGGGATTTCTTTACTGCATCAACTCCCTGTTTTACAGAATGCAGCCGGCCTAAGAATTTAAGTTTAGAATCCTGAAAAGCCTGCAAGCCTACACTTATTCTATTAGCCCCTAAATCTTTGAACAGTTTCAATTTCTCTAAAGAAGCAGATTCCGGATTGACCTCAATAGTAAATTCAACGTTTTTTTTAACTGCCTTATTCAACTCCTGCAAAAGCAAAGTTAATTCTTTAATGCTCAGAATAGAAGGAGTACCCCCGCCTAAATACACAGTAGAAAAGGCATACTTTTCTCTCAACTGCCTTATCTGCAAGCACAAAATCTTAACAAGCCTTAGAGCCGGATTAGGCTGGTAAACAATGCTGTAAAATCCGCAATAAGGGCATTTTTTGCGGCAAAACGGGATATGAATATATAATCCTGCTTCCATAAAAACATCAACTACACCAATACTATTGCTTACCTATGTGTCCAAAAACGCGCTAGCGTTTTTGGCAGCAGTTAAAGCTGCCTGAGCGATATTGCCCGAAATTTTCTTAATTTTTACCTTATATAAGCCTCTACCCGGCTTCTGCACAGGATTTTTAACACGAACCCTCAGATACTCCCTGCTGTATCCATAAACATACCCTTTGTTTATTTTACCATCAAAAACTACCTCTGCCTGTCTGCCAATAAACCGCTGATAAAAGCTCTCAACCGCACAATCAGCCTCTTTTCTTAACAAACACACCCTTCTTTTTACTTCTGCAGGCGGAACTTTATCCTTAAAAGCAAATGCTGGCGTGCCTTTGCGCGGGGAAAAAGGGAAAATATGGACCCTAACCGGTATAATTTCCCGAACCAAATTAATAGTATTAAGAAACTGCCTGCGGCTTTCTCCGGGAAAACCTGCTATGATATCACAGCTAATTCCGGCTAAAGGACTTTTTTGCCTGATATAAGAAACAACCTTCCAATAATCATCCAGCCTGCCTTTCTTATTCATTGCTCTAAGCACAGTATCATCGCCGCTCTGGAACGGAAAATGAAAATGCCGGCATATTTTTGCTTCTGTAAAGGAAAAGTCCAATAACTCCTTTATTGCTTCAAGGCTGGTTATTTCCAAAGAACTCAGCCTCAGCCGGAAATTACCCGGGATTTTAACAACTCTCTCCAGCAATTCCAGAAGTCCTCTGCCTTTACTGCCAGACCGGCTTTTATAATCTATAATATTAACCCCGCAAAGCACGATTTCCTTAAAGCCTTTATCTGTCAGCCGTTTTATTTCTTCTAATATATCCTTTTCCGGACGGCTGACAGACTTTCCCCGGACAATCCGGACTTTACAAAACGAACAGGCATTACTACAGCCGTCCTGGATTTTCACAAAGGCCCGGTTTAAAGAAAAATCCTCTACATTCAAATCCCAAACCCCTCTGCCAGAAACAGGTAAGCCTAAACATTCTAATAAAGTATGCTTTCTGCTTTGTGGAAGCAAAAAGTCAATATTTTCTTTTTGAAACCTTTCTCTATCTTCAGCCTTTTCTACAGAACAGCCGATAAGAGCTATTTTTGCAGAAGGTGCCTGCCGGCGGTATTTCCTAACCGCTTTAATAACTTTAGAATCAGCCCGCTGAGTAACTGTGCAGGAATTTATAATCACCAAATCAGGATTAAGACTCTGCTCCCAGCCGTATTTTAACAACTGCTGAGATAAAGCCTCTGTCTCGTAATAATTAACTTTACAGCCAAAAGAAATAATTTTAAACTTTTTCATTGTCTTCCCCCGGCCGCCGCCAAACAAACCGCAGCCACTGCTGCAGTCTCAACCCGCAGGATAAAATCCGAAATCTTTACCAAACAAGCGCCCTTATCCGATAGAGCAGATTCTTCCTCACCAGTAAGCCCTCCTTCAGGTCCTACAACTATTAATAAATTCTTCTTATCTAAAAAACTATCTGAAGGCTTTAGCCAATTATGGGCATAGGGACCGGCCGCAAAACATAAACTGTAATCATTAACTCTTTCTAATAATCCGGGAAAATCCACAATAGGTTTAACCTCAGGAACATACAGCCTGCGGCTTTGGGAACAAGCCTGCAAAACTATTTCCTCAAAACGTTGTCTCTTACTCAAAAAATCTTTCACCACGGCAACCGAATTCCGGGAAATAAACGGGACAAACCCGTCTGCCCCTGCTTCTGTGCACATCCTAAGCAGTAATTCTGCCTTAAGAGACTTAACCAAAGAAAAAGCCAGATAAATCAAAGGCTGTTTCCGGCACTGCTCTCTTAAAATCTCAATAATATTGACTTTTACTTTATCACGGCCTATACTTTCTATCAACGCTGAATACTCTTTGCCTCTTCCGTCAAAAACCAAGATGTTTTCGCCTGCTCTCTTTCGCAGAACATTCTTTAATTTATGGACAACTTTCCTATCATTGATATTCTGCCTGCCTAATTCTGCCCCAGGGATAAACAGCCTTTGCCTGCGCATATATTCTTTAGTTTGTCTTATTTAGAAATTAAACTTTACTCAGGAAACCTTTAACCTGTTAGAAATTATACCGCAGAAACAAAAATGTTTAGTTAAAAGAATGCTGAAGAAGTGCGGCAGAAGTGGATAATGAAACTTCGGGATTGTATGTTACGTCAACAGCGCCATTAGGATTATAACGCAAAGTAATGTCTATATCTATACTTCCGGTATTACTCTTATCAAAATTAAGGCTGATAACTTTTTTGGAAAGTATTTCAGCCGTATGCTCATTACAAGGTGTAGCAGAAGAATTTAATGTGCAGAAATATAGAATATGTTGTTTCGGATTTAATTGATACTTTACCCAGGAATCGCGGCCACCGTCTAATAAGGACCACTTAACCCGCAGGGCCAGTGTATGAGCATCTGGTACAGAATAACCTTTATCAATCTTATTCCCTTTAGCCTGAATAATATTCTTATGCATATGTTCAATGATAAAATTTGCATCATCAAGAACCTTTGCTGCTCTCTGCGAAGAAGAAAAAAACCTGCGGCTGCCAATATCAGAAGAAGACGCAGCAAGCAGGATAAGCCCTAATAAAGTAATTGCCATTACTAATTCAACCAAACTAAATGCTTTTAATCTCTGGTTTACCATTCATTCCTGAGGCTGCGGGTAATCAATTTTTATCGTCGCCTGCTTAGGCGGCCCCGCCTTAATAGTACACGTGCAGGTATAACCTGGAGGCACAGATATCAAATCCGTACAATTTCCTTGACAGGTAAAAGGCTTACCCTGCACTACTTTAGCATAAAGCCTGGCTAAAGCCCTGCGCTCTAAATTAGCAGTTCTCAGCCTGGTTTGAGAATCGCGCACTATCTTGCGGCTGGCCACAAAAGAACTCAAAAGGCCGCCTACTGCCACTGCTAAAATCAACGCCGAAATTAGAATTTCCAGGAAAGTAAAACTCTTCCTCATATCTTCAACTTTCAATCACAATAGTGTTTATCAGGCTCAGTAGAAGAACAAGTATAATTGTCAGGATTGTTGGAACTTAAACTAATCGTCCGGCCGTCAGAACCCTGGCGGGTTGCTGTAATTGTCACGGTAGGAGGAGACCCTGGATTAGCAGCAGCTGTAAAATCCCAATCCTGGCTGTTAATAGACAAATCTAACTTGTTATTACAGTTGTCCGTAGAGCCACAACTTACATACCCTCCGGATGACCCTGACTCCAATCTATGCATTCTCTCTGCCTGGTAGATAAGTTGAATCATTGTGCGGGCTTCCTTATTCTTAGTCTTCTCTGCAGTCTTGGTATATGTTGGCACAGCCAAACTTGCCAAAATAGCGATAATAACCATTACAACAATTAATTCAATCAGGGTAAACCCCGTTAGAAATTTAACTTTCATTCTATCCGCCGTTCAGTCAAAATCTATAGGGCCTTTGCCATTCTTGTAAGAAAAATTGCCGTCTGTAGATACACATATAGTATATTTGTTTCCGGTTCTGGTCATCTCCACCAAACAATCACCGCTGTTTAAAACCGGCGTGTTAAAGAATTTCAGGTTATCAGGAATGCCTATATCCAAATCATCTACACTGCCCGTATAACTTCCACTATGTTCCATACTGTATCTCTTTTCCGCCTGATATAAAGCCGAAGCAATATTTACCCCTTCTATTTCCCTTGCCCTCTCAGGAATTTTTCGAAAATGCGGCACTGCGACTACTGCTAAGATTCCAAGAATTGTTACTACCACCATCAACTCTAACAGAGTAAACGCAGCCGCAGGACAAAACTCTCTCCCCTTGTCAGAGAATCTTTTTCTAATATAGCAAATATTCCCTAACGGCGTAAACTTAATTTTTCCAAACATAAAATATCCCTGAAAATCTTAAACCTTTCGCCAAATTGGCAATTAATTAACCGCCAACCTGCAGAAACCCAAAATTACTTCTTCTTAAATGCATTGATAAGAGGATGGGTCCCATCTAATTCGCCATCTTGGTTCATAGTAATAGTATCACTGCTATAAGAACCTCTCTGTTTCGTAGCTGTGACAGTGAATGTATCTGTCCCGCAACTGAGGGTAAAGTTCCAATCCGGGGAATCTAATCTATTAGATGCTGCTTCCGGGACCTCGTTGGCTAAATTATCAAAGTCACTTGTATACTCAGAATAAAGTGTATGATAAATCCCTTCTGCTTTCCTTACTATCCCTAATCTTTCAATAGCCGCAGAAACCCTGGCTCTTTCCATAGCCTTCATAAAC
>WFRI01000024.1 GCA_015486615.1 Candidatus Omnitrophota bacterium
CCTGCCATATTAGCGCGGCTTCTTCTATAGATCTGACAAGCATCCTCTTTAACAATTCGCTTCCTTTAACAGGGCCTAAAGACAAAATTTCTACGACCTTCTTCAAGATAGCCTGCTCTGCCGGCTTTAGTACAACAGCCGAAGAAGATTGATTCGGCTTTTTCATTTCAGCGGAAAGGGAATTTGAATTTTCTGCCGGGGGAAACATCAATGCTATCAATTCCGGGCGGCTCAATATAGATATAGGTAAGGAAACTTTTATTACTGGCAGGGTATCGAGAGGAGAAGATGATACAAGACGCACTGCCTTTTGAGGCGGGGCAAGACCTGTGGTTTCATTGCCGTTGGGGTTTAATAAGATAGGATTTAAGCCTTGATGAACCATCCTAAAGCCTGTATTCATAGTTATTGCTGAACTGCTGATTCCCTTTTCGCCGATAGGACTGCCGACTCCACCCTGGCCGCTGGTTGAGCCATTGCCTCCAGAATTGCCTGTTGTTCCAGGCGCGCCTGTGCCTGCGCCGCTGCCTCGTGTGCCTGCGCCGCCATCGCTGCCAGTTGAGCCGCCCGGTGTGCCAATGCCGCCCTGGCCGCCGGGCAACCCGCCCTGGCCGCCGGGCAACCCGCCCTGGCCGCCGGGATTACTTGTGCCGCCCGGTGTGCCGCCTTGACTTTGGCCCGGCCCGAATATATTTTCTATTTGCGCCGCCTCATCTATTTCTTTAGCATTCTCTTCTTTCCCTCCCTTTTCCTTAATCTCCCTGCTATCCTTAGTACGGCCAACTACCACAATCCTGCCTTCATAGGTAAGTAATTTATCCCATGAAATAAATCCTCCCACCTTTGCCTCGCCTTTGCCCTGACGGTTAGACTCATTTAGAACATATATACCTTTTTCATCAGCTATAGCCGCTCTAACGGCATGGTATATTCCTCCTGAACGTTTCTCCAAAAAGATTAGATTCTTTAAGAGGGCGTATTTCTTTTCGCTTAACTTAATTAAATCTTTCTTAGAAAAACTAAATATCTTTAATATCCCTTCGGAAACCTCAACAATCTTAGAGAGATTAATCTCTTCTCCTAAACTTCTTAAGGCCCTTATCCTCTTAGCAACACTTTCTGATTTTGCTCCTTCTAAACTACTTTCTAAACAATCCGTATTATTAGTTATCCTGCTAACCACTCCCCGCGTGTCTTCTGCTGCTCGCTGGGCAATATAGGCGTCTCTCTTGGCAGTTTGGGCTGTCTCCTTGGTCTTTTTCAATTCCCTTTCCTGCTCCTCAATCTTCCTTTCTAAATCTTTCATTTTTTGAGACAATTCTTCAATAAGCCGGCTATTTCTCTCTTTTTCTTTCTCTAATTCTGCTATTTTATTTTTCAACCCTGCTATTTCTTCTAACAGCTCTTTTATATACCCGTTAGTATCCCTTATCTGACTACCTTGTTTTTCTACGATGTTTCTAAGGGATCCTACCTTCTTATTAGTCTCCTCTACCTTCTTATTAGTCTCCTCTACCTTCTTATTAGTCTCCTCTGCCTTCTTTTCAATTCCTCCTACCTGCTCATTGGTACTTCTTACTTTCTCCTCAATATATTCTATCTTCCCATTAGTCCGCTCAGCAGCCTCTTTTTTCACCTCAGGAAATAAGTTGAGATAATCAGCGGACATCTCTTTATAAAATTCTGTTCTTGCCTCAGGCAAATCAAGAAGTTCTACAATTGCTTTTATCCCTTCAGTAAACCTCTTCTCAATTTCCTCATTAGGCATTCCTTCTAATTCCTCATCACTAACGATAGAGGCTCCCATTGTTCTCATTATTCCGGACAAATCCTCAAGGCTAAACTCTGAAGTCTCTCCCTCAAATCTCTTTCTCCTCCTCAAGCTTCTCATAATTTTATACATTTTCTCTTCAGCAGCAAAATAATTATCAAACGAATCCCCTCCCTTTTCACGGAATAATATCTTAGCCTTCAGGCGCGGAGTTTCTCTAAGAAATCTTTTAATTAAATCTCCCAATTCCGAACTTATTGGGCTGGAGGAAATATTCAACGTATCGCGCTGTGCACTATTTTTATCTAAAATTGCAGGGGAGGCCTTTTGAATTGGGGTAGAGACAGAAGCGTTTTGCGCAGGATTTTGTAAAGCAAGGTTAGACGCACAAATTCCGCCTTGTTTTTGTTTTTGAGGCGGAGAAATACTGTCTGCGCCAAGTTTTGCTGGCGCTTTTATAACCTTTTTGTCTTCAGAAAGAGTCCCCTCTAAATACTCAGGAAGATGTTTAAATGTATCTGTTCTTACTTTAACAAATCTTTCAGCGCCGCTGCTGGCTGTGCTGTTTTCAGTGCTGCGGTCTGCAGCTATCGGACCTGCTGAACCAGCCTGGCCGCTGCCAGAGCCATTGCCGCTGTTATTGTCTCCATTGCTGTTTCTATTTGTTGTATTCTTGCTGGTATTTATATTGTTAGCAGACGCACTTTCCTCACTGCCAGATACACCTTTTTCATTGTAAGAGCCGGCGTTTTTGCCTGTTTTTCTTAAAGAACTCTCGTTTTTCCGCCCGTCTTGGGCTAAATTTCCTAAAACTTTTCTATCTTTGCCTCTATTTAATCCTTTTGAACCATCCTGCACAGAGGCAGCAGCAGGACAGCCCTTTCCGCGGCCTGGCGAACCTGGGCCAATATTAGTAGAATCAAGCCCTGCCAAAGCTCTTTGAACCTCTAACGCTTCTCCTGCAGGGTATTGAGAAGGTCTTTTTATACTGCCTTCCGCTGCTCCGGCTAAAGGCATTACCCACCCATTAAGAAATCCCTGGCCTGGCTGAATACTATTAGAAGGCATAGGAACAGGGACATTAGGCATCTGCAATGGAAGATTGTCATTATTATTAACAGGATTTTTACTGCTATTGGACTTTTCTACCGGCACACTTCCAGCCCGGTTTGTAGAACCTGCATTATCCTTTCTACCGGGCTGAAGACCTCTAAAACGCTTTAAAATTTTGCCGGGATTACCCCCCAAAGAAACAATATGCCGTGAAATCTTGTCCATCTCAGCCTTCAAAGAAACCAAATCATTAATGCTACTTACAGCCTGCTGCTGCTCAACCTTAAACTCTGCCGCTCTTAACCTCTTATAAGCGTGAACTAACTGTTTTGACAAAGCACGGATTTCCTGCGGCCGACGGGCTGAAGAAGGAGTTTCAATTAACGTTGAGGAAGCCGCGGCTTGCTGACTTACAGTTTGCGGCCCTACCTTTTCCATTCCCAAAGCGTTAAGAGATGAAGAGGCAGAAGGAACTATAATTCTCTCTACATCCTCCGCGCTTTTTATATCTTTACCTGGTTCGATTAATAAAGCTACTAATTTTTTACTGTGATTAACTACTATAAGTTTATTCTTTTTATAATCTTCCAAATTTGACTCCGTATGCGTATGCCCAACTATATAGTATTTGCCTTTATGTTCTCCAAAAATGTGTTTAAGAACTTCCTTTGTATATAATCCCTTGTTTCTTGTCCAAGTCAAATCACGCACTACATCCGGGGTTCTTTTTTCTATTTCCTCTAATGAATAAAGTTTAGCCGGCTCGCTATGAGAAGCAACAAAGTTAGAACCAATAGCAAAAACAGGAAGGCTATTTTCCCATTTAGCAAATTCTTCAAGAAAACCTTCACCGAGTTTCTTTTCTGTCCATATTTTTACTAATCCGCCTTCACCCAACCCCGTAAATCCATATCCTCCCATAGGCCTATCGTACTTCATAAACGGCATATTGCCATTTTCTCTGCTGTTTTTAATATTGTCATGATTTCCTTTTAGTATATGGACATTTTCCGGAAATGCTCCTTTCAACTTCATAACCATTGCAACTGTTCCTAAAGAGTCAGCCATCTCCTTATCCATCTCCGGAGTTCTACCTTGAAATTTGTTTTCAAGATATTCTTCGCCAATCTTTCTCCACACTTCCCCTTTCTCAGTATGCATAAAATCGCCCAGAAAGAGCAGCTGCAGTTTTCCTTCAGCTACCATCTCTAAGACAGTCTTTCCATCCTCAAGTTCAGTATTCAATAATTTCATAAGCAGTTCTCTGCGGGCATGTAAATCAGGAATAACCAAAGCAGGAATTTTAGAATTAAGCTTAACTATTCCCTTTGCCTGCGGGTATAGATTATTAAGTTGTTTCAAAAATCCTTTAATTTCCTTTACAATATCTCCTATGTTTTCGGTTCTGCTAATTTCTGACAGTGATTTACCATTTTCATTATTCGCTTTATTCTCTGGAGCGGGAGATTGGTTAAATCCTTTTTTCTTGCCCAGTTCTTTCTTAATAAATTCAAGTGTCTCTCTTAACCCCTTAGCTACAGCTTTGCTAAAGTATTCAATCTCAGGTAAAAGTTCTTCTGCTTTTTCAATCTCTCCTCTCTGGATAAAAACATAAAACAAAGATAAATAAAGAGGGGCAAAGGAAGGGTTTAATTCTTTTGCTTTTAAATAATACTCCTCTGCTTTTTCTAAATTACCCATTTCATAATAGATGCTGCCTCCTAAAATCCAAGGGCCGTTTACAGAAGGATTCTTTTTTATGGCCTTTTCAATTAGCTGAAGAGCCTTCTTATATTCTCTTTTCTTTTTCAACTTTTGGACTTCCTTAACAATATCTTCCCAATTTTTTGATTCTTTATTCGGAGATATAGATTCTTTAGAAGGAGAAACTTTAGAATTCTTGCTGCTGCCCGCCTTTAAAAGCTCCTTTACCCTGTTTCTTAAACCGAAAGTTCTGGTGATAGTATTTATTCCCTTACTTCCCTTTCGTACCTCGCCAATTATATTAATCAATTCTTGAGCAGAAAAATGCCTCCTGCTTCCCTTAATTCCGCCTACTAAATAATTGTTAATAACCTCAAACAGTTTCTCAAAGCTGTCTGCTTCTTGTATTTTCTTTTGAATCTCAGGTGCTTCTGCTTCTTTTAAAGAAGAACGAGATTCGCCATTTAGTATATCCTTACTTATTAACCTCTCACTGGCGGCTATATGGATGCCGTTGGTAGAGTTAAGGTCCTGTATATATATTGTGTTTTTCTGACGGAAGAATTTGAGATGCCGGCGGGAGATGTAAGAATTCAGTTCAAAGGGGCCAGGCTGTTTCCTGCCGATAATTACTGGCTCTTCGTCAGGCAGAATTTTGAAGTTGCCTTTACTATCGTAGATGAAGTATTCTCCCGGATGGGAACTAAGTATTTTTTGTAAATAGTGGGGGAGATCTTCATAGGAAGCGATGAAAAGATCGTAAGAACCTTCTGTGTCAGGAGCAAGGATTATTTTTATCGGGCGGCCGGAATAAGACATTTCAACAATTGCCGAAGAGGCTGATTTTCCCCGCTTATTTTGTTTCCCAGATTCTTGCTTACGGAGAGATGAAGAGGCAGAAGGATTATTGCCAGCTTTAGGAGATGAAGGAACCCGAGGCGGAGAAGATTTTTTGTCCAGCAAAACGTTTGCCCCGCTGAATTCTTCTGTTAGTTCAACAGGGTCTGGCTGATAATTAATTATCTGGGCTTTTTTATTAAATTCTTCAGATTTATTCTCAAGATCAACAGAATGATTGCTACTTCGCCACCCGTAGAGACTCTCTTCGTCTGCTAACTCTATACCCTGCATTTGTGCAATATATAATTTACCCTGACTGAGTATAGGTCTTATATCTAAATTATAACTCTTAGGTTTATCTCTTCTACGCGTACTTAATTCTTGCGGAGCGTAAAATTCTCCCAGAAAACGATGTAAAATATTCGGGTTGCTTTTGATTTCTTTAATAAGAGTTAATCCTTTTTCTTTAGAAAGAACCGCTGCCACAAATAATTGTCCTTCTCTATGCTCGTCAGCATTATATTTCGAAAGAGCATCTGTATCGTAATCTGCATAATATTGAATCATTACCTTATCGCCTTTAATCTCATAAATTAAATATTCTGGGGCTTTTTTATCGGCTTCACAGGATAGTTTTTCCTCTCGTAACACCGGCAGAAGCAATCTGGTGTAGCCATATTTTTTGTAGAAGTCATTTTTATCTTTATCAGGAGAATAAAGTAAGTGATACATTCCATGATTTATCCTTTTACCTATTGCAAATACAGATTCTGTAGCCTTTACAATTTCTTTTAAAGTGGTGGTTGATTTTCGAACTCCTCTTCTTTCTGGCCTTGAGCCCGAAGACACAGCGCCAGCAGAAGGCTTTTTGCCGGGTGCGTTGTTATCTGCGGGTTTTGAAGATTTACCTTCAGGTCCACCGGCAGACGGCTGAGAGCTGTCAGGCTGAAAGCTTTCCTCTTTAACAACTTCGACTGGAGCAGTTGTCACTTTTGAGGTCTCGATAAGTTCACCTGATGGACCCACTACTCCTGGCTTATCGACTCTTGCTATTATCCGTTTCCCCGCAAATTGCTTTACTATCTCTTTGTCTACATCCTTTCCTTTACCTTCAGCATCGCTCACTATCTCATCTATGGACTGCTGAACTTTTTTTACAACCTTTGCAGAATCAACACTTGCTGACTTATAGTTTTCTGAATTAGTTACTTTTGCTTCCCATCCTTTTTCTGTTTTTACTACTTTTACCGCAAGACCAGGCTCAGAAAGAGTGATGCTGATCTCCCGGCTACCTATGTCTGCAGTCTCGCCTAGAGGATACACTATTTTGTACCCCATATTTTCTATCTTCTTTTTAACCCTGTCTACCCTTTCCCGATAATCGACGTTTTTTTCGTTGTCTCCCTTTTTCCTTTTTATATTTCTTATCTTGCCTTCTACTTTAGTTAAATCATCTACAGCATCTTTGATGATTTTATCTTTTTCTTCTTTACTGACTTTGTCTCCACCCCTCAGTTTCTCCTCCAGCGACTCAATTGATTTCTCTGCCTCAGACAGATATTTTTCCCACCAATCTTCGTTTTCTCTCATCCATTCAGGCGTTATGTCTAATTTTTTATAAATAAGCTTTACGTCTTTTAAAGAGTCTATTTCCATATCTTCTGGGAGTTGTATCTCTATCTCATTAAATCTTTTCACCTCAAATACATATTCTCTTCCATTTATTATTACTTTTAAATCCTTAGCAAATTCTCTTGCCTCTGCCATATCTTTGGGAAGATTTTCCCCCTCTATTCTTATTGTTAATCTTTTCTCTTGAGGATTAACCGTTAGACTAACTCCTACCTTAGCGTCCTCAAGAGAGCGGGATAGCTGTTCTCTCTCAATTTTAGGGCTTTTCTCTTTTCTCGTATTTGAACCGCTGTCATTGCCTGTGCCAGCTGCCCCTATGCCTGTATTACTGCCATTTCCCGGGCCGCTGCCTGTGCCTATTCCATTTCTTCCTGAGCCGCGGCCTTTTCCAACTTCTCCACCAGTAGTAAAATTCGTATTATTACCCACATAACGGTAAAACGGGCCGTTTTGCTCCCGCTCATTATGGATTAGAAATGTATCTTCAAGTTTAAAAACGCCCAGTCCGGCTATTCTAAATGCCGGCTCAAAAGCAACTGTATCGTTATGTTTAAAAGTATAGCCTGACTTTTCATCTATAATAATTGTTTTGCGGTGGACTCGGCTTGCGCCTATGCCGTGGCCTAAAGCAACGTTGTCCTGCCAGTAAAACCGCACTTCACCAAGCTTTTCCAGCTCTTCTTTCTTGCTTTCTAAGTATTCTCTTACTGCTTTATCCACATCAGAGGCTTTCGCGCCAACGGCTAATTTTTCCTGGCCGGCCTTGAAAGCACCTTTCTGGATATTAAAAGCTCTGACTATTTTTACCTGCTTTTCACTTTCTACGCCGGCTTCTTTAAGCGCTTGCCTTAATTCGACATCCGTAGTATTTATGTCAATAACTTTATCCGAACCTAAAACAAGCATAAATGTTTTATCTACAGGATAATTAAGCTCATGCAGTCCGCATAAGTCCACAGTAATTAAATCGCCCTTTTTGAATTCTTCTGGTTTTTCATCAGGAGAAATCTCGCCTAAGGTATCGCTTTTAGGCCCGTATACAGTAATATGCGTCTTTATATCAGAGTCTTTATAAGGAAGATGAATTCCATTCTCTCTTAACACGTCATTGACTATTTCATATACATCCCGGCTGGTAACCGCCGCGGCAGAACTGGAGCTGACTGCATTGACCCGTTCTGCTAATTCGCGCGCTATCCCCTTGGCGGCCTTCTGCGCGGCTTTGCCGGCCTCTTCCATTGCTCTTATATCGGCGTTCGGAGGGCCGCCTCCGAGGTTTGATACCTGAGGATGGCTTAAGGCAACTTTATCCTTGTAAAACCTCTCAGGGTTAAACGCGGAGAAATAAGCCGGAGAATAAAGCTTTGCCAGAGAAGGCGCCTCAAGCCCCATCCATTCCTTGTCAATAGGGGTGGTGCCGTTGTTTTCCATTAGAGTCTTTCTTATATTCTCAGAAAGCCCGCGGTATCCGCCTAACATCCCTCTGCTTAACCCTTTCAATACCCGCCGTGAGAAATCAGATACATTATCTTGTCTTGCCGAATAATAACTGAAATAATACTTGCGCATTAAGTCCATATAGGGGTCTTTTTCGGCCCGGATATCGCTGTTTCTGCCGGTGCCTCTCAGCCGCCACAACAAGCGCCTTACGCCTCCTACAGGATTGGAGCGGGTAATAGAATGAACGTATGAGAGCTGGTCAGGGGTTAAAGGCAGGCCTGTTGCTTTTGCCCTTTCCAAAGCGTCTATAGTGGTGAAGGTAAGCGCAAACCACTCAGTGGGATTATATCCCCAGACAGCATCCCGCGACTCGCCCAAAGGAATGCCTAAAAAGTATCCGAATAAATGGCCTAAAATTTCATGGCGGGACTCTAACCTGCCCACGGAACGCAGGGCAAAACCGAATTTCCCGCCTGTCTCGCCGAATGAGTTTTCAAAGCGGTTTAAAGGAATCTGCAGTTCAAAGCCTTTTCCTTCGTCTTCCTTATTAAATACCTTAACAGTATCAATATAAGAAGGAGCGAGTTTTACGGTTATTTTGCCTTTCAATAAATAGCGGGCAAGTTTAAACAGGGCCTCGTCGGAAGAAGTATTCATTAAGGCGCTTATCTCCTTAAAGGTTTCATTATCCTTCATAAGCTTAAAGAGTTTGGCCTGAATCAAATACTGAATATTCTTATTTTCTCTCATTTGACGAACGATACCTTCCAAAATATCATCAACAGGCCGGCCCTGCTTCTTTGCTCTTTTATATGCAAATTCATATTTATAATAATCCTCTCCTAACAAATCCCTCTTTATCTCATTTAGGGCGCTGTTTAAGGCATCCTCAATAGTGCTTACGCGGGAAATATCAATTCCCAAAGGAAGAATTCCTTTTGCCCGAAGGGGAATCGCGGTGTTTATTTTGTCAAGGAGTGAAAGAGAAGAAATATGTGAGTTATTCTTAAGGCGCAGAAGAGAAAGAAGTTTTTGGGGGTTATCGTAAAACTCCATTATCCTGGCCTCGTCAATACCCAGGCTGTCTTTATACATAATAAGGTTTTCTTTCAGAAGGGCTAATTTGTCTATCGCTTTATAGGCGTTATTTATACTGTTAAGGGCAAACTTTGCTATCCCCCCAATGATGTCCGAATCAATCTCCATCCGTAATAAAGCGAATTTTACCTCTTTATCTATTCTACCAACCAAAAGAGGAGCAATTTCATAATAATACTTCTTATAAGCCGGAAGGTTGTTGTCGCCCGCGTTGTCTTGGGCCTCAAGTCTAAGCTCTAAAAGCTTATGGTAGGCTGTAAGCAGGCGGCGCAAAGCAGAAATATCGGCCTGGCTAAGAGAATGTTTTCCAATCAAATACCTGATAAAACTCTCCTCAGCCGGGAGGTTTCCTCCCATATTTTCCGTCCCTATAGCGCTCCTAATAACATCCGCTATTTCATCTTTGGCCTTTTGCTTACGTCTCATTTCTGAAGGGCTGATAAGGCCTAAGTTCTCTATGCGGGATAATTTTTCTTCAAAAGAAGCCTTTGAATTAAGCACATTAAATATAGTGTGATTGATATCGGCGAGGTAGTCATCTCTTTCTCCTATATTTTTTCTTGCTTTATTTACCGCGTAATTAAGTTTTGTTTTATAAAAAGCTACTCTTTGCTCTGTGCGGGGAAGCCTCTCTTGCTGTTCCTTATCTGTTAAACCGCTGTTTTCCAAAACATCAGAAGCGCTCATTTCCTGCAATTCATTTATCAACTCCGCGTAACCACCGGCCTGTGCCAATATTTCGCTTTGGCGCTTTTCTATGAGGCTAAAATCAGCCGTTCTTTCTATAGACTCTTTAAATTTATCAAACTTGTCCTTATTCAGGTTAGAAACTATTTTCTCAACAATCCGGCGCAAGGCTTCAGAAGAGGAATCAGCGGCTTCTTTATCTTCAGGCACAGCCTCAGGAATAAGGCCGGCAATCTCATACTCTTTTACCGCGGAATCAAAATCTTCTTCGCCTATAACATTTTCTGTTCCGGCAAGCACTTTAGCAAGAGTGATTTTCTGTTTATTTTTAAGCTCTTTTTCTTCAAACAAAATTCCTTTTATTTTTTGCATTTTATCCTTTGATGAGATAGGTTGTTTTAGGATTTTTTCTATTTCCTGCCGGCTTTCTTCAAAATCAATACCACCTTTAGCAAAATATTTCTGAAACCTGGTAACTTTTGCCTGAGGCGGAAGGGTTAAATATTCAACAGCGTCGTTAAGTTTGATTTTCTTTGCCGCTTTTTTGTCAATTCCTTCAAAGAAGGCAAAGGCAGAACTGATTGATTCGGCTAAAGTATCGCCGGCAGAAGAGGGCTTATATAAAGACTCCAGAGTATGGGTAAAAGGCTTTTTGGGATTGGAAGAATCAAGTTTTTCATAGAAAGAGTTAAAATAAGAAAACGGCATTAAGGCCTTAAGAGGGCGGAGAAAAGGACCACGCAAAAATCCGGTTGTTTTATTCAAATGCTCTTGTTTTGCTTTTAAAGCGGCCAGCCTTAAGCGCAGAAGATAATCCTTTAAATCTTTATCCTTAGTTAGTTCATCTAAACGGCCGCTGAGTTTATCCTGTTTTACGCTCCATATGCCGGGATTAATCACGCCGGAGAGATTGTATAAGCCCTTATATTTAAACGTGGGTAGGTGCCAGACCATCCTCCACTCGAATAAGCCCTTATATTTAAACGTGGGGCCGGCAGTAAGATAGCGGGATAAATTCTCAGGGCCCCTGTCTTTATAGTGGAGATAGAAAAATCTTTTTATCCAGCCTAAGCCAAGAAAATTACTGTTTCTTAACTGCAAAGCCCTTAAGAACTTTGCGTAATCAGCCTGAACACTATAAGGCAGGCTGGCAAGGTATTGCTTGGCCGCATCATCTTCCATATAAAGAGAAACTAATTTTTTCTGGGAAGAAATAAGGGAAAGCCGCTCAGGGCTTACTGCCGGGTTAATTGCGCGGGTAAGAATTTCTTTTAAGTCCTGTTTTTCGGTATCTGAAAGGCTGCTGCTGGTTTTCTGGGCGATTTCATTAACCCAATCATTTACTAACGCAAAGGAAGAAATAAGATTCTGGTTGCTGATGTTAGAAACATAAGGATGATGTTGTAATCTCACACTTAATGCATTTAATGCCTTCAATAAAGCCGGCGCGAACTGGCCTTGACTATTATTCGGAATAACCGCCTTAATCTCGCCGATTATCTTAAGCGCCCTTTCCACATTCAAAGTATGGGAACTGAAGCCGTCAATAAGATTTTCTATTTTCTCAAAAACTTCAGGGGATACCGCAATATCGCGGGATTCCAACTTTGCTTTTAACTCCCGCGCGCCCGCTGAAACCAAAGCTTTTTCTTTTAATAAAGGTTCGGAAGAATTGGCGGTTGTCCTTATAGAGGGAAGGAGAACTTTATCGGCAAGCAATTTGGCGAATTTTATGCCTGCTTCTATACTGTCAAATTTATCCAGAGAAGGCGGGGCCTGCGCGGTGTTGTCGGCGAATATATCTTCCATTTTTCCCGGCAAAACATCTTTACTCCAGTCTCTTGCGGAAAACAGGCCTTCGGCTATATCGCGCAAACTCTTATTGCGCCGGCTGCGGAAAGGAGACTTAGAGGCTAAACGCTCCATTTTGGAAAGGCTGTATTCATAGCCGAAACGGGCATCTTTTAAGGCGGAAGCAAATTTTGAGGAACTGCCTTCAATAATGCTTAAAATATTTTCCACGCGGGAGGAAATATTCATTAATGCCTGACGTGCCATATCGCGCGGCTTTGCTATATCTTTAACAGCGTAAGAGGCATAAAGTTCAGAATTCCTGTCTAAAAGCACCTGACGGTAAACCTCAAGTAAAAACTGATACTCTTTGCTTGCCTGCCCCTTATTTTCACCGGTAAGTTTAAGCAATTCCTCAAACGGCCGGGTTATGTAAATTTCCTCAAGCAGGCGGGTTAAATTCTCATAGGCTTTGTGAGAGAGGAAAATCTCCTCCTGCAGGCGGAAAACAAAATCTATGGCGGCGGTTTTGTCTTCAAACATCCCTTCGGGATTATCCATTTTATCTATTATATTATCTTTGCCGATTGCGCCGTCTTGAATATTAAGTATTTCTTTAAGCTGTTCACGCTCTGTCGCCTCAGCTGGAGAAACAACGTTCTTGCCTTCCAATTCCTTATACCTTGCCAGCCAGCGCTCTTTAACAACGCTTTTTAATTGACGGTTTTCTTTTAAAAACCTTGCTATGTCTCTTTGAGAATAAAAGAAATGGACTTTGTCTCCGCTGCCTCCGGAGCGGTTAATACGGGCAAAAGTCTGCAAAACGCTTGATAAATCAGTTATAGGCTCGGCATAAAACAAATCCACGCCTTCAGCCACATTCAAGCCCTCTTTTACCAGGCCTTCAGTCCCTACTACCACCTCGCCTTGTTTAATATTCTTTACTTTTTCGCTTAACTCGCCTTTTTTGTAATCATTTATATTTGTATCATAAAGGCTGAAAGTAATATGCTTCTTTCTCAACAGTTCTTTTAAGCGCGGCAGGTTCTCCGCGCTTACCACGATAAAAACGCCTTTATTCCCTTTTACTCCCTCTACCTTCTTTACCAATTCCTCAATAGGCGAGCCAGTCATAACGTCGGTGTTGTTAAGTTTTATTTCTGTCTTGTTCTCACCAGCCTGATAATACAGTTTGCCGCCCTTTTTTACCAGACGCGCCTTTTCGCCGATAAAATTTATATCTTTTCCGTTTATCAGCCGGATAAGGTCCGAATAAGGAGAAAGCGTCCCTGAAAGCACTGCTTTTCTTCCGGAAATATCCCGCAGGAGTTTAAAAGCCGATGAGGAAATAAGCGTGTCTCCTCCGGCAGAAGAGGCTTCCCAGTTAATACGGGAAGGATTAATGCCTAACTCTTCAGCCTTTTTCATTGCCGAAGCCACCATAAGCGCTTTGTCATGCAAAACCATATCCGGCTGCATAGCGTCGGTTTTAGAGGCGACAACCACTCTTAAATCAGAAGTTAAAGCCACTCTCTCGCCCTTGTTAATAATCGCTTCAAAAATGCTTTTTATCTCGCCGGGATTAAGAATCTCATCTCCCAACTGCTGTCTTATATACTGCTCGGCCGGACGGGTTAAAAATATGCCTTCTCCGATTTTAGCGTAGCCTTTTTTGTTTGAATTCTCCACCACCTCTAAGGCGGAAGAAGAAAGAGGCGAACTGGAATCTCTCTCCAGGGCATCGGCCTCTTTTGCCGCCTCAAGGGTTATGTTTTCAAAACGGCCCTCGTTAATAAGCCTGTTTATAACCTCGTAAGCCTTTCTGTATTTTAAATAATAGGGGAAAAGAGAACTGTGCCCTTTTCCCACAATCGCTTCTAAATGCTGTAAGAAAAGGTTCTGGGCTTCGTCAAAAACCACCAAATTATCACTGCTTTTCAGATAACCAAGCAGTTTATTTATTCTTGCGCGCTCAAACAAATCATTGCTCTGGCGGCGGTTGAAAAGATGAGGGAATTTTTCTATACTGCCCACTAAAATGCTGTTTTTGTCTTTAAAGAGTTCATAAAGAGTGGATGTGGGCACACTGCGGTTGGAGGCCAGAGAATCGGCTTCCCTTAGTTTCAAACCGAATAAAGCCGCCCAGCCTTCTCCCTGAGAAACCACTTCTCTTACCAAAGGAGTATGCTTGGTCAGGTATAAAGAGGCGCCGCGGCCGGAAGCGGTAAGCTGATTGGCAATAAGGGCAAACACTCCGGCTAAAGTTTTACCGCCGGCCATCGCCGTTTCAATACTTTCCCCGGCAAGAACCCGCAGGACATTCTCAGGCTGTTGAATATCTTTTAAGGCTAATTCTATGGATTCCTGATTATCTCTATTCTTATCCGCATTTACTTTGCGGGCTGTTTCTTTTAGAATCTTTTCGGCAAGGCCGCTCACCAATTCAACTTTGGCAATGGCAGAAACAGCATCGTCGCTTAACCCCAAATTTGCCTCTTTTATCTTTTCCTTCAGAGCATTCTCTATATTCGCCGTCCCCCCGCTCTTCTCTACCTTTTCTATGGATATTTTGGCTGGCCCGGTTCCCTTAGCCTCAACTTTAAAATCAAAGGCCACGCCGCCATTAGCAATATCTGCCTTACCTTTATATACTCCGTCTTTTTCTTCTAAATTTTGTATTTCTATACCGGCTTTATTAAACGTGGAAGTTATATCTTTTTTGTTTTCGTTGTTATTTCTCCACTTCAAATAAGTATCAACCTCTTTACTGCTTAACAAAGGTTTAGGCTCTCGGCCTTCATCTAAAACCTTAAGAGAAAATCTATCCTGCTTTTTAGCGGCTGCCCCTGTTATATCTTCTTTACTCTGCCCGGCTTTGTTATATTTATCATATAAAGCAAGCCCGGCAGTTTGGTATTTCTTAAAAGCTTTTTCTATTTCTTCCCTTGAGGCACTGTTCTCTTTGGTAAGACTCTTTATTAATTCTTCATTTGCTTCAAATTTCCCTTTGAGGGCATCGTAACTTCTAAAAAGCCGCAGTAAGTTGAACTTGCTCCTGCCCCATATAGAAGCAGAAGGCAGGAAATAATTGCTTATAAATATATCCTTTTCAGCGCCTTCTTTGCCTTCAGTTTCTTCTAATTTCCCACCTAAAATATAGGCGTCTTTTACGCGGTTGAGCTTTCCTAATTCCTTTTCCAAGTTTTCCTGGTTTTTGTATTTCGCCCCAAATAAATACTCAAGATTAGCCAGAGCAATATCTTTTTTCACGCCTAAAATGCCTTTTTTATCCGTGCCGTTTTTTTCTTTGCCGTTTTCTATATCAACGGCAAATTCCGCAATATCTTTATAAAGGCCGGCTAACTCGCCTATATAGAAAAGGGAAGTATCTTGGTTCTGTGTTTTAACTCCACCTGCGGTTTCTTTCAAATTATTTAGGCTGTTTTCTATATCTTTCCATTTACCGCGAAATTCTCCCACAGCTTTCTTAGTTTCAGTCTTTTTACTATTTTCTTCTACTCCCTGTAAAGCGTCGTCTGTAAAAGCTTTTTGCATCTCTTCTTTTAATTTGCCAAGGTTGGCTTCCTCATCTCCTTTGCCAAACAAATAACTCTCAACTACCTTGTTTATCTTCCCCTTTATATCCGGATGAGCCGAGACAAGCCCTTCCATTTTCATAACAACATCGGCATAATCAATCAAAAGCTTTGACAGCTTATCGTCGTTACCTTTGTTTTTCAATATATCTTTCAGCTTATTAGCCTTCAACTTGCCTTTAAGCAGTTTTTCTATATTTTCTCTGCCAAGAATGCCCTCTATTTTCTCAACCGCGCTTATGCGGCTTTCAAAACTTTTCAGGAAAGCGTCCGAAAGAAGCAAATTTCCCATATCCCCTAATAATAAACTCTTCCTCCAGAAACCGGCGGCCCTATAAGCCTCTTTTAAGGATACTGTTTTCCCGCTTTCTCTTGCCTGCCTGATTAACTCAGCCAGTCTCCGGCGGCCTTTATTAGAAGCCTTGCCCCACAAAGGATAACTCAAGCCGCCTTCTAATTTTTCATAGAAATTGCCAAAAGTCTTTGCCATATCAGCAGTAAAGGTAAACCGCGCCTGTTGTTCTTTTCCGTTTATTTTTTCTTTTAGGGTAATTTTATCTCCTTCTTTTATTTTGCCGTCGGCTATTTGCTTAAAAAGTTTAAAATCCTTTGATTGTCTCAGCCTTAAATCTTTCGCCCCGCTTAAGGCTTCCTGCAGGATATTTAAATCAAATTCTTTTCCAGCCAGCTGAGAGACGGAATAAATTTCGCCGCGGCCGGTCTCGGGCTTTTCTCCCAAAAGAAGCTCTCTGTTTAAAAGTTTCTTTTTCTCATCCACCTCCTGTTCAAGCAGGGAAAGAGAAACGAGATTAAGCCCGGCAAGGCGCGCCTGATACTGAATTTTGACGGCAAACCTGAGAAGGTTATTGTCAAAAATGGCTTTGGTTTTTAAGGGAGAAACAACATCAAAAAGCCGCTGGGAAAGACTGTCGGTTAAATCTTCAAATCTGCGGGCGCGCTCAAGCAATTCAGAGTTTTCATCTTTTAAGGCATTATGAGCTTTTTCAAAATCAGAGTAACTCTTAAACTCAAAGCCGCGCGCTTTTAACTCCTTAAGTTTTGCTTTCTTGGCTTTTTCAGTTATTTCAGGATGGGAATAATCAAATTCTATTTTCTGAGGCTCTTTACTTACAAAATCTTTAATGCTTTGGGCGTCTTCAATGTCTATGCCTAAAACATCTTCGGCAGCTTTGTTTAACTCTTTAGTCCGGTTCTCATAATAACCTTTTTTTCTATACCATTCTTTTGCTAATTCTTCGTCATATTCCTGTGAGTTTTTAATTTGTGATTTTTCCCTATTAATAGCGTTTTCCACTATTTGCTCTCTCACTACCTTTTCTGATTCTAAACCCTCTCTCGCCGCCTGCTTGTATTCCTCATCAGTAATGCCTCGGCGCTCTGCAATCTTTTTCTTCGCGCTGTCATACTGCTCCTTTACCCGCTTCTTAAACTTAGCCTCGGCTTTGTCTTTGATTTTCTTTCTGTAGGTGTCAAGATGCTGTTGGTATAATTTCTCGGATAAAGAGTCCAAACCATTCCCTTTAAATAACTCCTTGGCTTTTGCCTGGGCGGATTCTTGTCTGGCGAGAGAAATCTTCTGCTTAATACTCTCCTGCCTGCTATATAAGAAATCGGAAATTAAAGAATTTGCGTCCTGATTGTTGAAATTCTCACGCGCGGCTTCGTCTAACTCATCAGGCCACTCTTTATAATATTCTCTATACCACTTTTCAACCTCAGCATCAGAGGCATTCTTAACTCCTGCCTCTCTTGCGGCTTTTTCCGCTGTGATTTCCCTTATAGAGTCTTCGTCCTTAAGAAAAACATTTTGAACGGCTTTGTCTAACTCATCAGGCCGCTCTTTATAATATTCTCTATACCACTTTTCAACCTCAGCATCAGAAGCATTCTTAACTCCTGCCTCTTCCGCGGCTTTTTCGGCTGTAATTTCCCTTATAGAGTCTTTAATTTCTTCCTGACTCAAGGAATACTTTTCTATATGTTTTAATAACAGGCTGCTGTCCTTTTCATATTCTTTTACCCTGGCCTCAATAGCGCCTTTTTTAACCTTTTCATAGGTGAGGTGGTCTTTCGGCACGCCGCCGCCCATAGGAGAAACAGTAGGATTGTTACCAGAGGGACTTTCCGCGGCAAGGGATTTTTCGGCTAAGGCGCGAAGATAAGCCTTATGCCCAATACCGCTGATTTCCATATTCCCTTCTTCTCCTAATATGTTTATTAAAGCCTGGCGGTAATGTTCTCTTGTCAAAGGTCTGTCTCCTGCCAGCCTTTGAGCCTCAGAGTGTATTTTATTTACTATTCCTTTAAACGCGGCTTCTTTAAAAGGCTCTAAAATCTCATCCTCTGTAGTTTTTACCAATTCATCCTTATGGGGAAGAAGCGATAAAATGTCTTTTACGTCTTTAGGCAAAAACGGCATTATCTGCTCTTTTATAAGGCTGACGAGGCCGTCTTTTTTAAACACAACATCCGCGGCGCGGAAATGGCCTTGCCTTATGGCATCGGTAATAATGCCGGGAAGGTTATACTCAACATAAGCCCTGCCGGAAGATTCTTTAAGGCTAAACCCATATTCCTCTTCACTATAACGTTCTTTATAATAATTTTCTAATATTTCTTTCTGAGAATCAGTCCTTGCAAGACTATCTGCCATATCCTCTGCTGAAACTTCTATTTGCTCATGCATAACTCTCTGCACATCCGCAAGTGTAACTTGGCGGCCTTCACTGTCTGCCCTTGCTTTTGCGGCCTCATAAGCACGCTGGCGGTTATAAGCCTGGTAAGCAAGTTTAGCCTTGCCTTCATTACCACTGCCTGCGGCTTGTTCAAAATGCTCTAACGTAACAGGGCCTCCGCTTGCTTTTGCTTTAGCCGCCTCAACCAGGCCGGCGTCATAACCGCCTAAATTCCTTATCTCAGACATAAGTTCATTGAAATGAGAAGAAGCGGCTTCTAAAACCAGATTGTTAAAATACTTGCTCTCGCGCAATCTTAAAGAGTTTTCCTCTAATTCCCTTAAAGGTGTTTTGGTTTCCCGGACAATGCGCACTATAGCCTGGCGCTGAGCATCGTCTGCTAAATCGCCCTTGTTATAACCTTCTGCCAGGGCGCCTAACTCCCGCATTGCCTCGCGCGAAGCCTGGGGAATAGTAAATAAAACAACAAAAGAAAGAAATGTCCTGCCGCCTTTAGAAAGCGCGTCGGCGCCAAACAATTTATTGCTCAGGTTATTTGCCTGCCCAATAGCGAAATCAGCAGTTTTAACCACAAAAGGCATTGTTACCACAGTGGAGTCAAACCATCTTATCACATTAAGAGCCCCTCCTTTGTTAAGCGAACTTAAAATCTCCTGCGCCGCGATATCTTTTATCTCTTTTTCTTCCAGCCCCCACATAAAGGAAGGTAGTCTCTGCCGCAGTTTTTTTCCGCCCACTTTGATAATCCACCTATACCCTTTCTCTAACATCCCGCCGGGCATACTATATTTATAAGTGCTTACCTGCGCCAGGCTAAAGGCCGGCTTCATCCATTTGCCGGAAGAAGAGCCGGTAACAGCAGAGAGGAATAAATCCCTTCCGGTAAGTTTAGAATAGTAGGAATATTTAACGCGTTCTTCCTTAAAACTATGCCCTCTCAAAGCAGTCATAATCTTATTATACTCAGTATAAGAAATCTTTTTGCCCTGTCTAATTTTATCTATGGTATCATTGCTAATTCCCTTCTTTACAAGGTAATCCATCTGGCTTAGGGTTAATCCCCTTTTCATCGCAAAAAAACCATTTTGATGATGATAAAGGCTGAGTGCTGTATCTGAAGGCACTTTCAAAACTCCCCATCCGCTGTGCTTTTGCCAACTGTCTTTCATATATAGCCCGACTTGATTATAAAAACTTTCTCCTATGGTAAAAACCGGAGATACAAAAATCCAGTCCAATGCCCCGGATAAAGACTGATGGTAAAGCCAGCTTGCACCCTTATGTTTTCCAAAATCAATAAAACCTAAAGCCCTTATGTCTTCCTCTTCAGCGCCGGCTAAAGGAGCAAGGTTGCTTCCAATGCTTTTAGAAAGCCCGCCTAACCACATCAGGCCTATCCCGCCTTTAAGGGCCCCGCCAAAAGCCTCAGCCCAAAAACTCCTGTCAGATGTATATGTATCTTTGCCAAAAAATTTATCTACCCCGTAATCTATTCCGTATCCGGCGGCATTAATACCTGCGCCGGCAAAAGAGCCAAATGCCCCTCTTTTTATCCAGCCCCATTTTGCCGCACGTGGCATAACCCGGCCGGAATATAGAAACCTGTCTAAATCGCGCCTTCCCAGCCACCTGTCGGCTTTTCTGCCCAGCCAGTTTTCTTTATTTGCGAACCGGCTGAGTCTTCTATCAAAAAAGCCTCTCGCTCCTTTAACATCTTCGACTGTTTTTAACTCTTTGACACTGCCGGGAGAAAAAGCGTATAACGCCGCCATGCCCCATAAAGCACCTTTTACGAAATTGCCGGGGGAGGTAAATGCTTTGCCCAAAGAAGCCGTAAAATTGCCGTAGGTAGAAGAATCTTTGGATAAATAATTGTTAAAAGTATTAAGACTTGGATATCCTACCGCGCCAATTGCACCGGCAAAACCCATAGCTGTTTTTTTATGTTCCTTAAAAAATGAAATTCCTCTGTCTATGGAAGAAAACATCTTTGATTCAGGAAAAGAGCCCGCGGCGCTGATTTCCTCTAAACGGGCCGCAGAAAAACGGCGGGATAATTTCGCGGCATCTTCTAATGAGACACCCGCCTCTTCCAATTTCCGCACAGATTCATTAACCTTACCTATATTAGTAGTCCCCCCCACAGTCTTAGATAACTCCCCCAACCTTTCTTCATTAATGCCTACCTGCTCCAAGACATCCTGAGCGGTAAGTTTACTTCCCACATTCGTTACTTTGTAAGATTTTAATTCTTCCCACTTTTTTGCCTTACTAACCGCGGATAAAAGCGATTCTGATTTTTTTCCTTCTTTAGCCACTTCTACCCTGTCCAGATAGGAAATGTGCTCACCAGATACCCCCGCGGATTCCGCGCTCTCAGCAAAATCTTTTACTGCTTCTGCTTTGGCTGTATCTGTTCCCACAACTTCCTTATACAGCGCAACGCCTTTTCTCGCGTTAAAAACCCTGGCAGCCTCGCCTAATCCGGCAAACCCGGCATTGAGAGCAAGATTCGTCTCCCAATGCGCGCCCCAGCCTTTATCCCCGGTAAAAGGGGAAATAACATAATCAATATTGTTATAAAGGACAGTCTGAGAGGCAGTTGTCGAAACAAATCTTGCAACAATGCCGGCAGTAGTCGAGGCTTCCGAATAAGCGGCGGCTATTTCTGCGAGAAGGCGGCCAGCGCCTACGCCGAGAAACATTACAACATCCTCTCCCGGAGAAGCCAATTTTCTCGTAGCAGCATAATGCAAGACATTATAACTTCCAAGCCACACTGCCTGCTCAGCCATGAAATTGGCAACAGGATTATTAAAAGGCGCTATAGGATTCTTCAAAATTTTGAGAATCTTACCGGCTGAACTAACCGCATCTGCATCTGTCAATAATTCTCCTCCAATAATATACGGAGCAAATTTTCCTAACTTTGCAGATATAGGAGAATTATTTTCGGCTTCCTCTGTCAATTGCTTGCCTGCAGTTTCTAAATTCTTATATACTTGCTCTCTATCTTTAATATCCTCTCTGCTCATTGCAAGAGAATCTATTCCTGTTAAATGCACAAAACTGATTTTATCTACAAAACGAGCTGTTTGAACTATTCTTGTCATTGTTTCACCGGCAGCCGCCCTGCCAAAATCCGCTAAACCAGATACTTCGCTATAGCGGGTTGCCTCTGCCATCTCATAACGCAGCCAGTTTTCCCAGTAATGGCTTTCAAACCTTTTGGGAACGACTAAATTTACCAATTTCTCTGAGCCTGCCATTATAATATCAACCGCTGCACTAAGAGAAAAATCAGTAGCAAGCGCAAAATAATAAGAAGATTTCGCTACTCTTTTTATATCAAGAATCTTCTTGCTGCTATCCTTTACTTCTACTCTTTTTGCCCCGGGGTTAAGAGCCATTGAGAAAGCCTGGAGCCGGGAAAAGCCTTCAGGAAGAGCAAATTCCAAAGAACCCTTTTGCTGGGATTGGAAAATATTATATTGGCCTTGTTTTTTTGTCCAGACTTTTGACTCGGTAGTGATTTTTGACCACCAGGGGGTTTCTCCTTTTTCTCCTTTTTTAATGCTGACAGAACCTGTTGTTTTTAAAATAAGGGCCTTATTGCCTACACTATTGCCTACACTCCGTAAATCCACATCCGGCAAAACATAGGCAATATCTGTGTTCTTTCCCCTAGGAGATTTAATAACCCCTACATATCCTTCAGGCAGATTTGCTTTATAACCGCTCCACTCTACAGCCTTATAGTCTTTTGCACTGCCTGAATAGTATATATTGCCGTCTGTGCCCCAGAGAAAACCTTTGTTGTCATTAGAGTTTAAGTAATACCCTTCGGATATTTTCCCGTCAGCCTGTTTTACATTATGCATATTGTATGCGCCAAAATAAATTCCCTTTTCCGGAGTTAAAGTAAGCCCTAATTGCGGAATGCCATTTTTTAAGATAAGTTTTCCCCGGCTGTCTTTAGCAAAACTAAAGCCTACTTTAGCAATTCCCTCCTCAAGGACAGTAATTGTGCCGTCAGGATTCTTTTTTATCTTACTGCCCTGAATCTTCATCTTATCTCCCCAGTTAGTTCCCTGAGTAAACCTTAACCTGTCGCCAATGCCGGCAATTAAATTTCCGGCAAAATCAAAAGTTAAAGAATCTCCCGGTCTAAGCTGCGCCCATTTTTCAGAACTATATGGGGCTTTTGTATTATTGGCTATGCCAAAAGTATCTGGATTTTTTCGCTTATCAAAAACAATCTGCTTCTTAGGCTGTTCTGGAAGGCCGTTAGATTTACCCTGCTTAGGCCGGGAAGTTTTCGAGCCTAACAGGCCAAAATTATTAAGAAAACTAATAGTGCTCTCATCGTTAGGAATTGAAATTCTAATTCCAAGAATTTTTCCAGCGTTTTCTAACTCTGCATTTTTCTTATCAATTGCTACAGGAGTTTTTATCGCAATCTCCTCTACTTTTGCTTTTATATTTACTGCCTTCTGAAACTTACCCTTGTTATACAGCCACAACTGGTGCTTACCTTCTCCTGCTTTTAAATCAAGCATATTGAAATTATCTATTTCATTTCCCGCTAACTGCTTTAAGATTTTAACATTCTCTATATGGATTATTCCGGAGTCATATATGTTATTGTCTTTACGGTTAGTATTTTTTATCGGCTTGTTTCTCAGGATATTAATATCGCCCTCTCTCTTTAAACTTATTCCTCTTAAATCACCGGGTTTTATGCCTTTTTGCTCTGAATTCTTCCAATGAATACCATCCTTAGCAAACCAGAAACCTGATAAAGTGTTGTTCTCTTTGTAAAAAGCAGTGCTGTCTCCTACAGCAAGCCCGTTATCTTCAGAATTGAAACCTTCCCCAACTTTAAAAAATGTATCATAAACATTAAACCTTTCTCCCATAGAGGTGATTAAATAACTAAATGCGCCTTCTGCTCTGGTTTCATTTTTGTAAGAAGAAAGCAAAGCAGTATATTCCGGCCGGACGGATTGCTGTTTTTCTCCGGGCCGGCCGCCTTTAAAGCCTTTTCCTGGTCTTTTCCTTGACTTTAATGCTTTATAAACAGCGTTTTCTTCTTTCCCGCTTGCATGAGAAGATGTTTTAAATTGACTGCTGGAGACTAATGTAAAACTATTCCTGCCGGCCCTGAAAATTAACCCTTGAGTGCCTTGCTGGATTGTGCGGGTATTTACATTTTCTGTTAATTTCCCCAAACTGCTGTTTAGAATATCCCAGGTTTTTCTAACCAGCGACCCTGCGGCTGACTGCCCTTTATACTTAACAGCAATGCCTTCTTTATTAAAATAAACATTTTGCAGTTCAAGCCTTCTTACAGAGAATTTCTCCTTATTTAAAGAATATGACTTGCTTACAAACTCAGGAAAACTGCCTTCAGCCTTCAAGCCTTCAGGAGTAAATTTTAAAGAGGCCCCGGAGGCACCGGTTATTTTATTATACCCGTTTTTGCCTGAGGGAAGAAAAACTGTTAATTCATCAGAAAAACCGGCTTTTGCCCCTGGATTAGTTAATAAAGGCAAATAAGAACTCTGCCAGCCTAAAATCTCAACCCTGCCGGATAAAGACAACACTCCAGGAATATTTGTCTTACCTATATTATATTGCGTGGAAGTATGTATAAGGGAAGGCAGTTGTTCAAGAATGGACTGGGATTTTGAACTGGATGCTTTAGGCAAAGATGGGGTTTTCCCTAAAGCCTGTTTTACAACTTTATCTACATTCTTTACATTTTCCCCGCTTGTAAAATACCGGCTGTGATACATACTGCCTTCTCCGGTAAACACTCTTAAACCATAACCTTTGGGAAGAATACCATCTAAGGTTTGCCGGAGATTTTGTTTAAATTGTTTTATTCCCTTCTCGTTAGTATATGCTGCAGGAAACCTTTCCTTAACAGCGCTTTGTATGGCTTTCTCTTTATTTAAAACCTGCAGATTTTTTACAGCGAGCCATGTACTGGATGTACTGGAATTTGCCCCCGTTTTATTTACAGCAAAACTTAACACTCCGCTGCCTTGGGATACTTTCCCTCCGGCCAAAGGCGCAATCCAGCCTGCTCCTTTTTTCCAAATTGCCGGGTTATCTTTAGAATATAATTCCTTTATATCCGATAGGACCCAAACTCCGTTTTCTTTCCTCCAGGAAGGATTATAAATCTGCGCTGCTTTGATATTATCTGAAAATGCCCAGGCAAAACTTGTTTTGCCGGCACCAATGGATTTTTCTTCAAGGCTTCTGAAGCCGTCAAATAATTTGCTTCCTGAAAGCGGATCCCATGTAGGAGTATTGCCGAAATAAATCTTACTTCCTCTGCCGTATTCTACGCCCTGATGTTTTTCGTTAAAAACAATGTGAATTTGCCGGCTATTATTATCTAAAGAAAGAACCCTTAAGCCGGGGTTCCGCTTTAATAACGCCTCAGAAGGATTAACAGCCAGAGCGTTTGTCGGGATATCTGAAGGATTAGAAGAACCCCCGGGAGTAAACTGAGGCCGCCACTGGGTGAAAACTTTATTATCGACCTTCCCAAAAGAGCCAAATGCCTTATTATCTGCCTTTATTAAAACCCCGTCAAAAGACTGCGTTAATTGCTCTTTGCCGTTTATCGTCTTATATTTTACTGTAAATGCTGGCGAAATATCCCTGCCTTGATAATCTCTACCGTTTCCAAACACAGCAAGGTGCTTTGTGCCCTGCGTTTGAGTAAGATAACCCCAACCAGACATATTCACACTGCCTTCAGAAGCTCTCCATTGAATCCTACCGGTTTCTTTGTCAAAATGCCCCTCATAAGGCCTTAAAAGATAATCGTTTGTTATTAATTTCCATTTAACCGCCGGGGCTTTTTCCAAAGATTTATAAATCTGGCTTAGGTTAGAACCTTGAGGAAGGCTAATAGGAATTTCTAATTTTCTCTCTTCCCCATTTTTAATAGTATAGGTAAGAGTTACTGTATTTGGGTTGATTTTGTAGTCTTTAATATTTCCTTGAGGAGGAAGCATATTAGAAGGAAATTTAGACCCTTCCAAAACTGCGCTGTTTTTAAGATTATACAACCCGCGCATATAAGCCCCTTCTTCGGAAATGTTTTTATCAGGGTTCCTTACAATAAAATCAATAGGCCTGGTTTTGTCTTGAATAGAATAATTAAAGGCTAAATTGCCCTCTATATCTATAACCTTTAAACTAAAAACCCCCTGGGTATTTCGCCCCACATCCTTTAAAACACCAGACAAAGAATTAGGAAGCCTTTTTAATAAAGGATTAATACGTTGTAGATAGTTTTCAGGGTTAAAGGCATCTATTCCTTCTCCCGCAGAAATTTTTGTTTTACCCTTCACCTTATCAGAAATAGCCTGAAGATCTTTTGGCATAATGCCAAAACCCGCTACCCCAGCTCTGACCAATTCTTTGCCGGGGGCGGCAAAATCAAAAGACTGGCCTAAATCAAACCGGCCTTGGTTATCAGCGTAAACCTGATGAACAGCGCCAATGTTTTTAATAGGATTTTTATTGGAATTGCCACTGAATATCTGCGTAATGGAATAATTTTTGTTAACCTTAAGGTGGTTATAAGTCTTGCCTGCGTAAGTTAAGTTCGTCGGTTTAGAAGAAGCAACGCTGCTGGTTAAAGAACTAAAAGAAGCATTGGACGCGGAAGCACTCGGTCTTTGCCAAACAGCGGTCTGAGAAAAGAACCTGTCTCTATTAGTATAATCTACAATCTTCAAACTGGCAGGAAGAGGCATTGTATCTTTATAGTTCGCCACGGCCAAAGGTTCTTTTAGAGATTTTCTCTGAACGGCTGAGATAACCTTGCCAGCGGCTTGGGCAGGGTTTGTGGAAAGAGGCATACTTGCCATTCTTTTAAAAGTTTCTTCCAAAGGCTGAGGGCCGTTATGCAGGACCAACCCCGTGCCTTTAATGGTTTTGGGCATTTTTAACCCCTTTGTATCAACGCTAATTATTCCATATTTCCCTGCGCCATACCTCTTAGCCAAAGCATTACCTATATCTTTTCCGTTTACGTTATAGGTGGTATTTTTATCAGGCGCAACTGCACCAGAGCCAGCCGAGTAAATACCGCCATTTATATTAGTAAGCTTTTGATAGTTGTAATTCCTTCCAGACCAGCGCGCACCCGGCCCGAAAATCAACTTTGAGGTTGAGCCTTCGCCAAAGTTTATGAACTTAATCCAGTAAGTATTAACCTTATTGGCAGAATCGGTTTTAATTGTCCCCTGAGTAGAAACTTTCTTTGACCTTGCCGGCGTTCCAAAACCTCCTGAAGGCATACTGGCAATAGGGCTGATAGGGCCGATAATTGAACCGTTTTTGCCTATAGTATTGCCAGATTTATCAGTTTCCACAATCGGCACTATTCCGTGGTGGAGCGTCTGGCCAGTCTGAGTATCAACCGCCCAGAATTCATTATATGTGCCTGCAGCGTGAGGCTGGGTATTGCCATTAGAAGAAGCCTGGGGTATATTTATACTGCCAGGTTCAAAAGCGCGTTTGTCTTTAATATTCACAACGTTGCCGGCATCCCACTTAACTGTTGTATTTTGCGTTTTCCCGCTAAATACTCCGCGTTGAATATAACTATGATTCTGCTCTCCTGTCCAACGAGTAGGAGAGCCTCTTGTTATATGTTTGACCGAACCGTTATAATACTGCGTTGCCTGAATAGGGGAAATATTTCCCTGCGAGTTTATTCTAAGGATATATTTGCCGCCATTGACGGCAAATTTATCCTGCCGGGTAGCAGCATCCGCCCCTATTCCTGTTACATGCTGTCTGCCATAGCCGTAAACAGTATCTGCCGGCATAGCATAAGCCCCGGAAGAATAGTTCCAGTGCACAGTATCAGTTGGGTTGTTTAAAGCAAAAACAGCCTCTGAAGGGGAAGTGCTGAAGAAATTATAAGTGGCAGACTTTACTGAAGACGGCTTAGGATTACGGGGCTGGGTATTGGTCATTTCGCTAAGACGCTCATTGATAAATTTCGTAGATTGATAAGCAAGGGGAATTATCTCAAGCCCCCCGGGAGTTTGCCAAGCCGGCACAGAAGTTGCGGGCTTACCCGAATTATCATAAACATTAACCGGATTCGTAAGTCTCGCATTATTAAGCCCTAACTCGTTAAATGTCTGTCGGGCAAATCCGCCTTGTTTTTGAATTGCGTTGACAACTGTATTATTGTCAGGCCTAAAACCTACTCCATTTAAGCCGTTGTTAAACCAAACAGGCATAGAGCCTATAGGATTGTTAGGCAGTTTAGAAACTGTATAGCCAAAACCTACAGGGTGGACATACTGGTCAGCATAATTGCCGCTGGCTGCTTTAAACCCCGCATTATTTACCCACATAGGCTCAGTAAAAAAATATGTAGGAGTATAACAGTTGCTAAAAGAAGGCAGCTGCGGCTTAGAATATCCAGCAGGAATATAGTAATTATTGGCGGTGGTTTCTTGGCCTGTGGTAGAGTCAACCCATGTAGTCTGCATAGTACCTCCACCCCATTCATCAGCGTAAACAGAAGTTGAAGACAAAAGTTTGGCTAAAATTCCGGACTGCGCAGGAGTTATCTGCTGTTGAGGCAGGATTACCGGCAGGGTAAAACTCTGCGGGCCTGCAGCCCAAACTACATCCTGATAGAGAAAACAAATAACTACAAACAAGGCAATAAGCCTCAGCCAGGGCTTAAACCGCGGGCCTTGCGCTTCCAAAATTATGCCTTTTTGTATATTTTCTTCTCTTGCCATAAATAAACTGCTTTAAGTTACCTCGTGTCTCTTAAAAAACTTTTGCCAGTTGCACTCCTCGGTCTATAAATATCACTGGGAAACGGCAATATAAACCTGGTTTGAAAACCCAATGCCCAAGGCATATTATCACGCAGCTGCATAACATAAGGAGATTTCGGAGCATTTGTTTTAACTAACCTTGACCTCTGCATACCTAAAAAATCAGCGGCTTGGGGAATGGCAGACAAAGCAGTCAGGAAAATATCACCGGTCGCCCCTCTTGTAGAACTAACTATACTTGACTGCATATAATTCGCCATACCATTAGGCAAGTTTGCCGCTATACCCATATTATTCAAAGAAGAAACATAATCTGTCATAGTAATTGTACTTACTTGCCTGGGGTCAACTCCCAAAGGCGCGCCGAAAGAATAAGCCCGGGTAAAATATTCCTTGTTAGCCTGGGCTAAACTTACTAATATAGATTCTTTTAAAGAGGGAGGAGTATTAGAAAATTTAAGCGTATATTCACCGCTGGAGAGATAAGGAACTTTTTCTTTATTGTTTAGGGAAACCTCAAATATAGAAGGCAGAGGAGAATTGAGGTTCCCCCTGTATATGTTAGATATATATTTATTTATATTTTCGTCAAAGTTACTAAGCGTATAGGGAAGGGGTCTAAGAGAAGGTTTCTTTTCCATCCCTATCTTATTTCGAGAGGGCAAACCTGTAAGATATCCAAATCTCTTCCAATTTTCTTTCATCCTTGGCAGATGCCGGTTCTGAAACTCTGCTATCTTTATATCAAACACATCATTTGAATTTTTCGCTTCATTCCTCTGCGGCTTGGCATAAGTATATTGGGTTGACCAAAGCATATTACCATTTTTATCAACAGCCGGCTCCCAGGTCTTATACCAGATAATCCCCCGCGCCAGGCCTGTCAGCATTGCCGTGCCATAGCCAATTCCAATCGCAGCAACAGGGTTATGTTTAGCAACCTTGCTGCCTAACGCGGAAGCCCCGCCGCTGATTACGCCTTCTATCATTCCATACTTCATATCTCTTAAACTTGCGCTCCAGAACATCTGACTGGGGCTGGTGCCGAATTTGCCGGCTATTTCGCCCAAACTCACATCCTGTTTTTGATAATTAGCAAACCTTTGCTTTAAAATAGTCGGCAATATTATACCTGTCCTGAAGAACAACCCCCGGGTAGAATTCAAATTAAGTCTTTGCACTGCGTTTCGCCGCACGTGGAATTTCCCCGCAAATTCTTCCCCAGACATAGATAATAATTCATTTGTCCTTTTACTTTCAGCCTCGGTAAAACCATATTTCTCCTTCAACAACTTAACTGCCGCAGTTCTGTATCCTTCAGGATTTCCCTTATATTGTTTAGCCAACTTATAAATTTCTGGCTGGACTTTATTTAATAAACTCCCGCTTATCTGCCGGGAAAACGAATTAGCATAATTAAGCCTGCTGCCTATACGATTTGCTCCTGTATATAAACTGGGAGTTAACCCGCCATAATACTGCAAATTGCTTAAAAAAGGCATAGCAACACCTTCTACTGCTTCGCTTATTAAAGGAGCCAGCCATCTGTTTTTCTTTCCTAAAGCATGAGTTGCAACTATAGATAATGACCTGCTGGCTAAAACCGGCCACATATCCGCGGTTTTTATAAAGGTGCCTTCTGCAATATTAGCCAAAACTCCGCGGAATCCCGGTTTAGTTGTAGAAATTTGCACCACAGTATTGCCTCCGGCTGAAGAAAGGTCTGTAATTTTGTACCTTCCTGACTTTAACCTGTTATTGATATTAGTCAATTCCTTAGGCCCAACAGGTGCGGTTGTCGGTTTTCCTGTAAGACTAACTTCTGTTACTCTTACCACTTTCTGCGGTAGTTGTTTCGGCTGTTTCTGCGGAAAAGGTTTCTGTGCCGGCCCTTTTTCAGGTGGATTAGAATTAGCCGGTTCTTCTTTCATAAAATATCCTATTGGCCTTAAATGATATGTGTTGGTATTTACTAAACTCCGGGAAAAATTCCCGGCCATAACTCCAGCGGTCATTCCTGCTATCTGGCCGGCTATAGAAGGAGCCGGTTTATTGCCGTCAACAGCGTATTCTGCAAACCCCTGCGCAGTGCCGGTTATCCCGCCTACCACAGCACCTTTGAGGCTTGTAGATAAAGACGGTTTTAATATTACCTTCGAGCCTATAGTTATAAAATCGTTTTTAGAAAGAGCATCTCCTAACATAGGCCCGGGATTAACAAAACCTCCGGCAGTCCCGGTAGCAGCAGCGGAAACTGCGCGGGTAATACCCGGTGCCCAACCGCAATACTGGCCAATATTTCCTACGGCTCTGCCCACCTGAGAAACCGCAGTAAACGTAGCAAAATTAGTCGCTGCATCACTAAGAGACGGCAAAGCCGATACTGTTTGCTGTACCGCAGAAACGCCTCTGGTTACATCGCCGGAAAGTATGCCGTTAATCTCAGAAGAAAGAATTCCACCGACAGCCATTGAGCCTAAACCAATGCCTATATTGGCCGCCCACGTGCCAAGTTTAAAATGTGCAGTCCGCCCGGCACCGCGGAACCCATTCCTTCCGGCAAATACAGCAGGAGAAAAACAAATTGAAAGGATAAAAAATAACAAAGTGAGGAGACAAAAGGTTTTTTTAGCAGTTTTAGCAGATTGGGGGGAAATCGCAGAACCGCCCTCTTTCCCCCAAGAATCGTATTTTTGATGGTTTTGGTATCTCATACTCTCTACCAAATCTCTACAGAATTTCCGCAGACTGCAGATTAAGAAATAACCAGCCTGCTTTCTCCCGGCAATCCCGATATTTTAAAAAAAGCCTTTCTTCCCAAAAAATATACTATTTACCAGAACCCGTGGGTTCGGATATTTCAACTGCTCAAAACCTGTCTTTTAAGTTAGAGATTTATGCACTTAAAGTATAACATATCTAATATATATTTGTCAATTGTTTTATTTAACTTTTTTTATGTTTTTATAAAGAATTTTTATAAAGAATATTAATGGGAGTCAGGAATCACGGTTTGAGTCTAACAGGCCGCAGGGAAATAGTCCGGAAATTCCTGGGATAGAAACGAATGTGTTTAAAATCCACTGCAAGGCAAAAGAAACAGTTCTCTTTTATCCACAGAAGATACTGTTTCCCGACCGCAAATGAAACAAACAGACGCAGAAGAAACTCCGGGGAAATAT
>WFRI01000025.1 GCA_015486615.1 Candidatus Omnitrophota bacterium
ATACTATATATATTATAGAGCTGAAAGAAGCTTGTCAACAGGAACCAGCCACAATCTTTTATCTGTATTTTCGTATAACTTATGACTTATACCCTTTTATGTGCCTTGTGATTTTATATTCTGTTTCTCCCCTATGGCGCTGTTGCGAAATACCCTTTTCCGTAATCTTGTGAGCAAGAAAGCCTTGAAAAATAAGGATAATTTTCTGAAGGAATCGCCAAATCTGCCATTTTGCAACAGCGCCCCTATAAGCTTCAGGCCACAGGCTGCAGGCGGCAAGTTGCCAGCTATATAATAATTGACATCGGTTAAATCAAGAGGGCCTTTTGGCCTTGGTTAATATTATTATCAACCAGAAGGATACACCCTTTTTTATTTCTCATCAAGAGAACGGACACATAATATTTTACATTAACCCGTTAGAGAATTTTCTCTAACGGGATAAATGTATAAAAACAATTACCACAAGGATTTCTCTAAACTACGGTATTGGGCGGCTTCAGATATGTCTTCTTCAGTTATGCCATCGCGGCCGGCTAAATCTGCAATTGTGCGGGCAGTCTTCAAAATTTTGTCATAGCCTCTGGCGCTCAGCCCGAATTCTTCAACTACCACATTCAGCAAAGTCTTTAATTTAGAAGAAAGGCCGCAGTATTTCTTTATCTGCCGGGGTTTCATCTGGGAATTAAATAAAATCTTCTCTTTTTTAAACCGCTCGGTTTGCGCCCTGCGGGCAATGTTTACTCTTTCCCTTATATCAGCCGAACTTTCTGCTGCTGTTTCAGATAACAAGTGTTGTGTTTTAAGCCGGGGAACTTCTACCTGCAGGTCTATGCGGTCTAAAAGCGGGCCGGATACTTTAGAACGGTATTTTTGTATTTGGTAAATGCTGCAATGGCAGGTCTTCCCGGAAGAATTATCGCCCCAAAACCCGCATGGGCAGGGATTCATTGCTGCAGCAAAAAGAAAACGGCTGGGGAATTCCAAACTTTTTCTTACCCGGGAAACCACGACTCTGCCTTCTTCCAAAGGCTGGCGCAAAGCCTCTAAAGTATCTCTGCGAAATTCCGGAAGTTCGTCTAAAAATAAAACTCCGTTATGGGCTAAGCTGATCTCTCCAGGCCGGGGCAGGCTGCCGCCTCCAATTAAAGCCGTGGCACTGGCTGTATGATGGGGATTCCGAAAAGGCCTCTGGAGTATTAAAGGCTGTTTTTTGCCCAGCATCCCGGCAACGCTGTAAATTTTGGTAACTTCCAATGCTTCTTGCCGGCTCATATCCGGCATAATGGTAGGAAGCCTTTTTGCCAGCATAGTTTTGCCTGAGCCCGGCGGGCCGATAAGGATAATATTGTGAAATCCTGCAGCAGCAACTTCCATTGCCCGCTTTACAAAAAAATGACCTTTGACCTCAGAAAAATCTACATCGTAAGAATAATTGCCGTTGTCCTGTATCCGGCCGGAAACATAAGGCTTAATTTCTATCTCCCGGTTAAGGAATAAAACCGCCTGTTTCAAATCAACAGCGGGATAAACTTCCGCCTCTTTAATCAAGCCGGCTTCTGGTGCATTCTCCAAAGGCAGAACAAAACGTTTAAACCCTTTCTCTGTCAGTCCTTGAATAATCGGCAAGGCCCCGGTTATTTTTCTTAATTTACCCTCCAGGGAAAGTTCGCCTAAGAAAACAAATTTATCTAAATCATCCCCGCGCAGTTGGGCAGAAGACGCCAATATCCCCAGGGCTACCGCCAAATCAAAAGAAACTCCCTCTTTTTTAATGCCCGCCGGGGCGAAATTTACTGTAATCGTGTTTTTAGGGAAGGAAAAACTGCTGTTGCAGATAGCGGATTCTATCCTCTGGCGGCTTTCTTTAATTGCTGTATCAGGAAGGCCCGCCAAAAGGACTTTTGGAAACCCGCGCCGGATATCCACTTCTACTTCTACTAATTCAGCATCCAGGCCGATATTCAAACCAGTCTTAAGCTTCGCCAGCATAAAATTCAGAAAGGATTCTGTCTTTTCTCTAAAATATCCAAAAACTTATTTACTTTATTGATAAATCCAGGCATTATGCCTTTATAGAATGCCTTTACCCTGTTAGAAATTTATCTCTGACAGGACCAGCCGCTCAAAAGTTTTTTCTCTTTATATATCCTCTTTTTACAACTTGTATTATACTTCAAGGCCCCGGCCTTTACAAATTTTTTCTCTCATATAACATAACCGTTAGATATAAAAATCATCGTCTCCGCCGCCTGAATAATAAGCGTTCTGCCGGGTAAAATCCATTTCTTTATATTTGTCCGGGCTTATCTGCCGAATAAACATAGACGGACGGGTAATTACCATACCTTCGCGGTAGGAATATTTCTTAAGAGGGTGGGTGATATAAAGAAATTTTCTGGTGCGGGTAACCGCCACATAAAAAAGCCGGCGTTCTTCTTCTAATGACCGGTCGTCTTTTAAAGACTTAGGGTGGGGAAAGTCGTATTCCCTGAACCCTATCAAAAATACGACTGTCCATTCCAGACCTTTTGCCTGATGAATAGTAGAAAGAGTCAAAACTTCCCTGCTTCCGCCGCTGCCCGCGGCAAGACTTTCACCTTTAAACTCTTCATAGGAACTTATATCTTCTAAAAATCCCTTTATCGAATTGTATTTTCTTGCCATTTTTGCCAACTCTTCTAAATCCGAAAGCCTGTCTTCAGGATTGTCAAAACTTACATGACAGTAATCCCGGTAAGAATTACAGATAATATTTATTATCTCGCAGGGCAAACTTTCTTTTTTTATCCTGAAAAACAAAGCAGAGAATTTTTTAAAGCCGGCTTTTTGCTTTTGACCAAGCGAGGCTAATATACTTTCAGAACTTTTCTTTTCCTTAACCAGTTTAACCCATATTTTATAAGCGGATTTTCTGCCAATGGCTTCATAAAGACACAAGGCTCTCTTAAAAGAAATCTCGTCGCTGGGATTAACCAGTATTTTCAGAAAACTCAATACATCTTTTATATGTGCCTGTTCAAAAAACCTCACCCCGCCCCGGATTATATAAGGAATATTTCTTTTAATAAGCTCAACTTCCATTTCCAACGCCTGGAAACGCGAGCGGAAAAGTATGGCTATATCCGCCAAATTTACGCCTTCAAAGTTAAAATTGGCTATTTCTTTAGCCACAAATTCTGCCTGTTTGTAAACATCGTCAACTTTAACCAAGACAGGCAAAGGCCCGTCTTTATTTACGGCAGAAAGTTCCTTGGGAAACTGGGCTTTGTTATGTTTTATAATTTCATTAGCCAGGTTTAATATCCGGGGAGTGCTGCGGTAATTGGTTTCCAGTTTGAATATTTTGGTATTTTCAAAAACAGAAGGGAAATCAAGTATATTATTTATGTCCGCTGCCCGGAAAGAATAAATTGACTGCGCATCGTCGCCTACAGCCAGAATGTTTTTATGCCGGCTGGCCAGCTTTTTAAGAATCTCAAACTGCAGGCGGTTTGTATCCTGATATTCATCAACCAGTATATTTTCAAAAATACCGGCATATTTGCTCCGGACAAAATCTAAATCCAAAACTTTATTCCATAAATAGAGTAAATCCGTAAAATCCATAACATTGGATTCCTTCTTCTTTTTCTTAAACCTGCCTATTATTTTTTTAACCTCTAAGGCATATTCCTGAATATGCGGGTAAAATCTGCCAATTATATCCTCTATACCCTGCAAAGAGTTAACCGCCAAGCTGTAAATATTTACTATCATATCTTTTTTGGGAAAAAGTTTGCCGCTTTTATGAAAGCCCAATTCTTCAATACAGTCAGCAACTAATTCCTGGGAATCCTGACGGTCAATAATAGAAAAATCCGCAGAATACCCCAAAAGTTTTGCCTGCCTGCGCAGGATAATATTGCCGATATGGTGGAATGTGCCGGCCCAGAGTTTTTTCAAATCCTGCCTTAGTAAAACCTCCGAACGGGTTATCATTTCCCGGGCGGCTTTATTGGTAAAAGTAACCAGCATAATATTCTGCTGTTTTACGCCCAAACTCAGTAAATAAGCCAGGCGGTATACCAAAACCCGGGTTTTGCCTGAGCCGGCGCCGGCTAAAACCAAACACGGCCCCTGGCCGTTAACAACCACTTCATACTGCTGAGGGTTAAGCGCTTTCTGGAAATCTATTCCTGTATCAGCCATTATATTCTTCTAATTTCTGCCTCAAATATTCGGCATTCTTTACAGCAAAGCCTTTATAATCATTGTTAAAGAATGCCAAAACTCTTCTGCCGGCTGCCCATTGTCTAATTTTTCCTGCCAGATTATTTAGCTGCCTGTGGGAATAATTGGAACTGTATAACCTGGAACTGCCGTGGAAACGCAGATATAAGAAATCCGCGGTAATTTCCGGCTTAAATTCCCATTTGTTGGAAAACGCAAAACAAATACAAATATTGTAACTTCTCAGCAAAGAATAAATTTCAGAAGTAAACCAGGAATTATGACGGAATTCAAAACTATACTGCCAGGGATACTGCCTGCGGGATATTATCCGCAAAAACTCCTCCAGCCTGCCTATATCGCACTGCAAAGAAGGGGGGAGCTGCCAGAGCACACAAATTACTTTTCGTTCTAAAGGCTCCAGCGAAGCGAAGAATTTATCTACGGGTCCGGACGCTTCTTTAAGCCTTTTTATATGGGTAATAAACCGCGGGCCCTTTACGGCAAACCTAAAATCTTGCGGAGACTTCTTATCCCAGCCGGAAAAGACCTCCCGGGAAAGGCTGCGGTAAAAAGTAACGTTAAGCTCTACGGAATTAAAATACCGGCAGTAAAACTTAAAATAATCTTTAGGCTTTACATCTCCTGGATAAAACAGGTCCTGCCAATGCTTATAACTGTAACCGCTGGTTCCGATATAAAGTTCTTTTTTCATCAATCTCTCTGCCGGCGGTAAGAATTTATCAGGCTTAAAGCCTCCTGGCGGGTCTTCTCATTCTTGCGGAATATTCCCCGCACAACCGAAGTAATAGTCAAAGCCCCGGGTTTTTTTACACCCCGCATAACCATACATAAATGCTCAGCCTCTACTACAACCATAACACCTTTAGGCCTTAACTTTTCCATAATCACATCTGCAATCTCGGTAGTAAGCCTTTCCTGAACCTGAAGCCTTTTTGCCAAAACATCAACCACCCGGGCAATTTTGCTTAAGCCGGTTATTTTCTTGTTAGGGATGTAAGCAACATGGGCCCGGCCTATAAACGGTAAAATGTGGTGTTCGCACATTGAATATAGGGGAATATCTCTAATTAAAATAATTTCGTCATGCTCCTGTTCTAAAATAACACTGATTTCGTCAGCAGGGTTTTTAAACTGTCCGGATAAGACTTCCTCCAGCATATCTGCCACTCTTTTAGGCGTAGCGGTTAGGTCCTTGTTCTTTTTAATATCCAGACCCAATGCCTGCAAAATATCTTTTACTGCCTTTTCTATTTTTTTCTTGTCCATAACCTCCTCCTTCTTGCACCACCAATAATAACCAATAATGACCAATCCCGATATTGAACCCGGCCTTCTGGCACTACCCCAATCCCGGCATTGCCCTGCGTTGAACCGGGCCCCGTGCCGCTATTGCTTGAACGTCCAAGGTCGTAAGTCCAAAAGATACAGGCCTAAAGCAACTTTTTAAGACAGTCTTGTTTTGTTGCATTTGCAACTTTTTAAGACTGTCTTATTTCGTTGCAAACCAATCCTAAGAAAAATGGTCGCTGTCCCTATTATTTTGTCCCTATTATTTTTATTTGCCTACACAAAATTTAGAGAATATGTTTCCCAAAACTTCCTGAGAGACATCCTTTCCGGTTACCTTACTTAAATAAAACCCTGCCTGCTGAAGGCTGAAAGCAGCTTTATCCCAACAGTCAGCCTGAAGTAAAAACTCCCAAGCCTGTTTAAGCAAAGACAAAGAATGTTTTACTGCTGAAATTTGGCGCTGGCTGGTTAAATAAACATTGTCCCTTTTTACTCCCCGGGAAATTACTGTCCTATAAATAGTTTTTTCCAAATCCTTAAACCCTTCGCCGGTTAAAGCAGAAACTTCAACTTTGGGAAACCCCACTTTATCAAGGAATGTTTTGCTTATTTTTTTAGGCAGGTCTTTTTTGTTAATAACCGCCACTGTGTTTTTGCCTTTTATCTTTTCTTTTATTATATAGTCTTCTTGCTG
>WFRI01000026.1 GCA_015486615.1 Candidatus Omnitrophota bacterium
CTATAGTATTTATCAAGAGATTTTAATAAATATAAGCACATTTTTGGGATTGTCAATATTTATCCCGTTGGAGAATTTCGCATTCTCTTTCGAACAGCAGATAAAACAGGAAAGAGAGCGGCAATAAACAAAACAGCCGGCAGAAGGGCAAAAGCAAATAGAATCAGCGGGAGGAATATCAGAGAAGCCAATAATAAAAATACTTTAATTTTCATCTGGGGCGGTTTGTTTTAATAATAGTTTGTTTACATCACTAACTACTTGTTTTAACGAGGAAAATAACGCCAGCGGCGGCAAATATTTTCATTGCCCAGATTTTTTTATTCACCTTTTGCCTCCTTTATTTATTTTCCTAAGAATATCCCTTTCTAACGGGACTAATAAAATTGTATCACAGGCTTTCAAAAGTTAAAGAAAAACAACCAGGCCCGCCGCGTATCGAATTGACCCATAATAAACCCCATTAGAGAACTCACACAGAGTATTAGACCCTGTGTTCGTAGAATATGGCATAGCCTTACGGTTTGCCGCCGGGTATTCTCTAATAGAATAAAATCATAAACTCATTTGGCACAAAGGTAACTGCGCTGTTTATATATCCAGGCTTATACTCTGTGCTATTAACTGCTCTTTTTTGCTCCCAGTATTCTTACATACCCTTTAAAAAACAACTTCTCTTTAAAAGGCCCGAAATTTTTATCACGCAGAATGTCTTTCCAGTCTCTTTTTATAAAATCAAATGCGTAAGGGCATTCTATCGCTTTGAAAAATACTTTAAGATAAAAAGGCATATCTGGATAGGAAAATTCATTGTAATCCAGAATAAAAAAATACCCATCCTTCTTCAATAACCGGTAAGCATTTTCTATAATTGATTCTCTCACCTGCTGAGGCAGGCCATGCAGAAGAAAAGATATAAAAACCTTGTCAAAGCTTCTTTTAAAAGGCAGTTCCCTGTCCACTCTTGCTCTGACAATCCTGGCGTTAGGAAAACTCAGGCACTTTTCTTTAAACTGCCTAATCATCTCATAAGATACATCTACTCCCACAAGACTGCCTTCGGGAGAAAGATATTTCATCATCAAACAAGCATTCCTGCCTGTGCCTGAGCCTAAGTCCAAAATTTTGTCTCCCGTTTTAATACTCATAAATTTAACTGCCTCCTGAATAAAAGCGGAATACTTTCCAAAACTGCCTATATTCATTAAAGCATCATAATGCCTTGCAATAAACGGGCCTACCTGTGCTTTTGACTTAGGATAATATTTAATCATAATTTGCGCGGTTCGTCTAAACCAAAACTCATAACAAAAGCCCCTGACAACAACAGGGCGGTTACTATAAAGAGTGTGTTGTAAGAGCTGTGCTGGATTAACTCTCCTCCTATCATCGGGAAAAACACAATAGGCAGCCTGAAAGTCCCCTCTAAACTTACATAACGAGGCCTGTCTTTATTAGGCGCTATATCCAATAAGAATGCGTTCTTGCCTATTACTCTCCCGGAGACAAAACAGCCTAAAAGCACAAATAATGCTACGAACAAATTAGGAAAATTATGCGGAAGTATGAGGGCAAACAGGGGCACCATCATTCCAAATAATATGCTGAGTTGAATAACCTTTTTGCTCCCCAAAGAATCCGACAAATGCCCCCATATAATATTGGAAAGCACCATACCCAACATCTGTGCAGAAAGAAAAATACCAATCATCCCTGCTTTCATCCGCAAGACATCTTTAGCATAAAGCACAAAAAACGGCAGAGACAACGCAATTGAACCGGAAAGTATCTGAATAATAAGAAACCTTCTATAGTTAGTATCACTCTTTAAAACATCGAATGCTCTCGCTATAAAATTATAAAATGGCAGATGCTCCTTATGAACCTCAGAAAATGTTTCTCTCACCGAGCCTAACGCAAGATACGAAATAGTAATGAGAATAAAGGCAAGCGTAAATAATAAAGCATAATTATCAGGAAATTTTATCCTGCTGTCATTTAGAATAAATCTAACAGCAAAACCCGATAAAATAGCCAGAAAACCTCCCAACAACTGGCGATACCCAAAGAACCTGCCTCTTAAATCAGAAGGAATAGTTTTGCCCCAAATATCCATAAACGGCACAGTTGCCACTCCGCCCATAAAAGTGAATAAGAAGAGAAGTAAAAATAATGCCGCTAAAGCAAATCCTGCATTACTCCCTGCAAACAAATACGTAACCAACGCTAATAACCCCCAGCATAATGCCCTGATTGTAATTGCAAACCTTAAAAGAGGCCTTTTGTAAATTCTGTGTTCTATTTTACTGGCAACAAACAACTGAGGCAAAATATTGCCTAAGCTTCCAATCTCGCCTGTAATACTTGAAGATAACCCAATTAATACCTTAGAAGAAGTAAAATTGGCTAAAAAAGCAGGCAGGACAGTAGTCGAATTGCCAAAAGCAATGCCTCCGCTGTAGAATACGCCGTGCAAAATACCCATTATAAAATTGAATCTTGAAACTGACTTCTTCTCTTTATCCATTACATCTCACCCGGCCAATTCAACCCAAAATTTGTATTAGAAAACTCTGTTTCCCCGCTTTATGAAAACTATATGATTTTACGGAAGCAGACCGCAAGATAAAAAAGTACCCGTAAATTTTTAGACACTCCCCAGACTCTCCGTCTTCCACCCGCCCGCTGCGCGGTAAACGCAGGACTAAATGAGTATATTTTTCTAATGAAAATCCAAAGCGGGCCGAAGTAAACAAAGCATCCGTTTGCAAAAGCATCCTCTTTCGCAGGAATTAAACACTTCGAAATACTATTTTAGTTAGCCCTTTATTATTGTAAAGCAAAATCTGGCAGGGAGACAAAGATAATAAACCCCGTTAGAGAACTTATACAGGGTATTAGACCCTGTGTTCATAGAATATGGCATAGCCTTACGGTTTGCCGCCGGGTATCTTCTAATAATGGGATAAAACCAATCTATACTCATCCTAACCCTTTCCTCAACTTAAATCTCTTTAATTATTTTTGGGGTTGCAAGAAAGAATTTTTGTGTTATCATAAACGCCTATGATAAAGAAAACAAAAAACGTCCGTCTTAAGAAGCCTTTACTTATTGCCTGCTGGCCGGGGATGGGTGAGGTTTCTATTCAGATAGGGATTTTTCTAAAAAATTCTTTAAAGTTTACTCCTTTTGCCGCGATAGAGAATTCCGGGCTTTTTTCACCTGCGGCAATAACCGTAAAGCACGGCCTGATTGGAATTCCGAAAATTCAGGAAGGTGTATTTTATTATTCAAAAACCAAAGAAAAAGATATTGTGCTTTTTCTCTCCGACTTACAGCCGCCTATAGAAAAGGCTTATTTTATGGCCCGCAAGATTATAGATTTTGCTGCTAACCTAAGAATATCTACAGTTATGACTTTTGCTGCCCTGCCTTCACCTATTGAACATACATCCCTGCCTAAAGTATGGTCAGCAGGGACATCTAATAAAATTTTGGCAAAACTTGCCCAATACAAAACTAATATCCTTAGTGAAGGCCAAATCAGCGGATTAAACGGCCTGCTGACCGGGGCCGCTTTAGAAAAGAAAATAGAAGCCGCCTGTCTGTTAGCAGAAGTTCCTCTTTATACTATCCATATAGAAAATCCAGGGGCGTCTAAAGCAATACTGCAGGTTTTATCCAGATATTTAGGTATGCGATTTAAACTGGATAAATTTGACGAGAAGTCTTATTATATAAATCAGGAAATCGACCGTTTAATCGGATATTTGAAAGGAGAAAAATCTCCTCAGGAAAAGCCTTTAAATGAACAGGATATAGAAAGGATAAAAAAGGAACTTTCGGCATTAACTAAAATACCTTCCTCTGTAGAAAGAAAAATTGAAGAACTCTTTAAGAAATCCCGGGAAGATATAAAGCATTCTCAGCAATTAAAGAAACTTTTAGATGACTGGGGAATATATAAAAAATACGAAGACCGCTTTTTAGATCTTTTTCGCAAGAAACATCTTTAATCTCTTTATTCCTATTACGAATATTGACTGCCGTTAAAAAAGCACTAATGTGCTATAAATGTTGAATGCCGTATGTCGAAAGCCCGGAATCTAACCTTCGATTCTACCCAATAGTTCCCTTACACATAGCCTAATTCCCGCAAAAACCTAAAATTTACCTGCCAATCTTTTAATACTTTAGCCCTCAAATCCAGATAAGTTTTTTTCCCGAGTATTTTTTCTATTTCGGCACGGCTGTAAATTCCCGCTTCTTTAATAAGCCTGCCGCCCCTGCCGATAATAATTTTTTTCTGCGCCTGCGTTTCAACAATCACCGAACATAGAACATAAACAACCTTACCTCTGTCAACAATTTCTTCCGTTTTCACAGCCATAGAATGCGGCAGTTCCTCTTTTATATGCCGGTAAAAACCTTCTCTAACAATGTCGGCTATCCTAAATTCCCGGGAAAAATCGGTAAGCACGTCTTCTTCGTAAAAGGGCGGATTAAAAGGCAGAAATTCTTCAAGGCTCTTCTCAATTTTATCCAGATTAATGCCTTTTAAAGCCGAAGCAGGGATAAAATATTTAAATATGTCCCTGCCGGAATCGTATCTTTTTATTAAATCCAAGTAAACATTCAGGTAATCTTTAGATTTGTCTATTTTATTTAAAACAGCAACTACCGGAATTTTAAGCCTGGATATAATGTCTAAGACAGTCTCCTCCTCTTTAACCGGGAACCGGCTTAAATCCGCAACATACAGGATAATATCGCAATAGGCTAATGAATCCCGGGAAATATTGTTTAGTTTTAATGCCAGGCGATGCCGGAATATATGCATTCCCGGCGTATCCACAAAAACTATTTGGTAATTTATACGGGTCAAAATTCCCCTTACGGCATAACGGGTAGTCTGAGGGATAGACGAAACTATACTTATCTTCTGGCCGACAAGGCTGTTTATCAGAGTGGACTTTCCTGCATTCGGCCGGCCTGCTATTGTAACAAAACCGCACTTAAAATTATTGCTACTCATAATAAGATCTGAAGTTTATAGATCCGACCTCAGGATTTAAAGGGTTATAGCCTAAATAGGCAAAAATATAATAAGCAGTAGCAGAAACAGAGCCAGTATGGGTGTTTTTAGGAGTGCGCCAGCCATGGCCGGTGTCAACAAAACCGGCTGAGGCATAAGGAAGGCATCCCCTGCCTTTGCCTATAGGAGAAGGCGAAGATATTATCATTTTCTGCAATTGGCTCAAATATTTTTTAGCAAGGTTTTTGTAATAGGTAAATTTTACTCTGTCCCTGGTTTTATAAAACCGGGCCATAATGCCAAAAGAAACAATCATCTGCGCTGTCCATTCGCAGGAAACAACCCCGCCCCGGGCAATATGGCCGGCCCGGGCAAAATCGAAACCTTCTACCGTTATATTCCTGCCGTTGTTCTTAAAAACAGTTTTAGTTTTACATTTGTTAAGAGCAAAATCCATAATCCCGGCAGGGTCCATCCCTATTTTAATAAGCCGTTGAGGGCCTATTGCGGCTATAGACCAGGCATAAGTGTCAGTAGCAATTGTAGAATCTCCCCTTCCTCTATTGATTGGAACATTTTTTGCCGTATAAGCATATTTATCTATCCAGGCTAAAACCTGTCTGGCGTCCTGAAGGTATTTTTTATCCTTAAACACAGAATACATTCTCATAAAAAAAGCATACCCGTCTAAGTTGTGTTCGGTAGAATACCATTTTACCGCGGGCCCGCCAATAATTCCGCCCTCTTTATCCTGCATTTTTTTAAGAAACTTATAAACCCGCAGGGCAATATCTAAATATTTTTTATCTTTAGTCTTCTCAAAATAAGCCAAAGATGCCAAACCTATCCAAGTATTAGGGCCGCTGCGGACAATATACTCGCAGGCACTTCCTGAAGAAGCATAATAACTGTTAATAAAACCGCCTTTGAGCATTAAGGCATTCTTTAGATAAAAATCAAGAATTTTACGGGCGGGTTGGTAATCTTTAAACAAAAGAAAAACAAAAACTGCCAGAGATTGGTCATAAGTGAATGCCCAATCCTGAAGTTCGTCATCGCCTTCGTAACTAATAATAAGGCCTGTGCGCTGGTCTTGGTGAGACTTAAGCCATTGATACATTGAAACCGCATTCTTGTTTTCTAATTCCCTCCTGGCACTATAATCTTTTGAAACCTCGCTGGTTTTCTGTTTTAAAGACTGTTTTTCCAAAACTAAGTTCTTCCTGAAAAACTCGTTTTCTCTCTTTAGCGATTCTATGCGGTTGTTTAACTCGGATATTTTGGCCTTTAAATCTGCTATTCCCGCCGAATATCTATTATCAGGCGCTGCGGGTTTTGCTTCAAGTTTAGTTTTTTTATACTCCTGCTTAAATTTTTCTATGCGCTTAAGACTGATATTTAACTTCTTATTTGTAGAAGTTATCTTATTTTCCAAAAAGGCAATTATATTTTTAGACTGGCTGATAGAACTTTCTTTCAATGATATATCCTCCAATAATACCGCCATTTTCCTGACTAACCTTCTATTCCTAAGCACAATCCGGGTATTGTTGTATAAAGACCAGCCCAAAGCCGCCAAAAGCAGGCATACCGCAGCAATAATGACTTTAGGATAAAAATGGCTGAATTTAGCAAACCTGATAAGGAATTTTCTGTCTTCAGGCAGAATATCTTTAAACCTAATTCCCAATTCATAGTAGCCAAATTCTTCCCGGCTGGTTTTTTTCCAGACAACTTCTCCTAAAAACTTAATCTTGCGGGCAGTAAAAGGAATGTGGATTATCCCTTTGATAAAAGTATCAGCCGGACATATACTTTTCCATAAAACATCCGGCAGAATATTAACCTTAAGCCGCAGGCCGGATTTGGAAACATCATAAGTAAACCCCGTTAGAGAATTCTCTCTAACGGTCTTCGCTGACCTGTCTGTGCGTTGAACGCAGACAGACGGCGGCATTAAACTATTACCAGTGGTTTTCCCTAACGGGGTAAACCCGGCAAAGAAATCCTGTTTAGACCCCTTATCTCTCTCAACAATTCGAAAATCTAACGGGAGAACCTGCTTTAACCGGGTAAATTCCCGTTTTTCCTGAAAAGAGACATCCTCCCTGGCCATCCTATTCTGAAATGCGCCTTAAGATTATCTGCTGTTTCAAATTGTAAAGCACTTTTTCCAAAACCTTTTTAAACTCTGGGTATTCCTGCGGGGAAACTATTTTCTTTCTTACCCGCATAACTTCCAGAAAACTTATAATATTGCCTTCAGTCTTATACCCTATTTTCACCCCTAACCATTTGCTGTCAATATCCATAAAATCCGGCAGGTATTCAGGTCTTAACACAGCCGGCAGGTGAATGTCCACAGAAATACGCAAAGTATAAATGCCCGATAAGTCCACAGAGTAATTCCTCTTATCCAGCGAGATATAAGACGACCCGAGAAAATTTTCGGTGAGCACCGGCATAACGCGCAGGTTCTTAACTTTGCTTAAAAGATTATAAGCCTTAAAAGAATAAGTTATCCGAGGGTCCTTGTCCAAAGAATCCTTATTCTTAATCTGAAAAGACTTCATTTCGGAGATAGAAGCGATATCGCGCATTTTCTTCTGGAAGTCTTCTTTTAAAGAATGCAGAGGAGTAAACTGCAAATAGTACCTCTGGGCGGCGGAATAAAAACCTTTGGAGTTAATCGTTCTTGTAATCTCAGCAGTCTCTCCGGGATTTAGCCTTATATCCATAGAGACATCTAATTTGTTAGCGGTATTAAAAGGTATAGTAAGTATTTCCGGAGATTTATCCTTAAAAACCAAAACTTTCCTGCCCTGGTCGCCCAAAGGCACATAGCCAAATGAAGTGGTAGAGGCTGTAGGGTCCATAAATATAATTTTCCCTCCCGCTGTCTCTACAGCGGCTATGGCATGGTTAAAATACAGAGCAGGAAAATCTTCTCTCAGGTTATACGCCGTTTCTGTAGGCACTAAAACCGGAAATGCATCAAATCCTAAATATCTCAGCATAGAAACCAAAAGAATAGCCTGGTCCTTACAATCGCCATAACGGTTTGTCAAAACTTCCTCGGCAGAATGCGGCTCATATCCCCCTTTTCCATATTCTACAGCCACATACCGAATATCCTTAGCGCAAAAATCATATACTTTCCTTAAAATCTCCTGGCGGTCATTTAATCCTTCAACCAGCCGTTTAGTCTCCCTTTCTATTGCCGGTGTAGGTTCAATCTTATCTTTATAAAGTTTTCTCCACCATTGATAAATATCCTGCCAGGAAGAAAAAGTAGAAAAAATGATTGCCGGCCGGATATAAGATGAAGAAACCATTTCGGACTCCGGCAGGAACTGGCTCACATTTTCGAAATGCCAGACATACATACATTTATCACCCTGTATTGATTCTAAAGGCTTAGGGGTTATTCCGGCGGGCAGATATTTTCGGTTAATCAACTTATAATGCAGTTTTTCCTGTTTAGGCAGAGAGATAGAAAATTTTGCATCCAGGATAGGGAAATCTTCCTGAATGTTATAGGAGAAAGAAAAATTTTTTTTATTTACAAGTTTAGACCGGTAAATTTTAGCCTTGTATTCAATCACTGCATTGCGGGAAACTTCCGGCATAGAAATAATTTTAACCCGCACATTGCTGTAAAGAGGGAAATTTAAATATTTGGAAACATCCCGGATATTCTCCCTGCCGGCATATACCATTTTTCCTTCAGGAGTAATTGTCCGGGCATATTCCAGTTCTACTCTCTCATAAGTAGAATCATATTCCAGCAGGACTTCGCCCCATTCTTTTTTTCCTTTGTCGTTAAGAATCTTTACAATATTATGGACTGACATAACCATAGTGTTATCCTGACGAACAGAGACATTTTCCCTGCTGGCAAGGATTACTGCCGAGGCATTAGGATATTCGTCAGCCGTTGGAGAAGATACAATTAGCCGTTTCAAATAAGATGGTATTTCCTCTTTTTTTAACCCGGCTTTAATACCGACTATCCTCACTGCGGCTTTTTGTTTATAGAACGGCGATTTAATTCTGCGGTAAATCTTCAAAGCGCTGCTAAATAGATTTTTTTCTTCGCAAATACGCCCGTATAAATACAGGCCTTCGTCGTCTTTTGTATCTAAACGGTCAAAAATCTCCAGTGCCTGCGTATGTTCATTAAGGTAGTAAAGGCTCTTTGCCAATAAAAGTTTAGCCTGAGGGCTGTTTATCCCTTCCAACACTTTCTTTGCCTTAGCAAAGTCCCGGTATTTATAATAAAATTTGGCAAGCCCTATTTTATACTCGTCCTTCTGCGGATTTTTTTCAATAAGGCTCTGGTAAGACTTTTCTATTTGAGAATAAAGGCGGCCGATTTTTTTAAGCCCTTTTTCCGGACTAACTGCCGGCTGGCGGCAGGAATAAAGAAAAAGAGAGATAATCGCAAAAACAATATATAATTTAATTCTTCCAGCCATATTTTTCGATAGAGCCCACCCGAACGTAATACTGCTCTCGGATTTGTCCTGGTGTCCTTTAACTTTTCGTTTACACTTAGGCCGGGCACCAATCGTAAACAGATGCCTCCGAAAATCCTAAGCGAAGCGAAAGAAGCGGCCTTTTATAACCGTGAACGCACAAACCTGCCTATTCGGGACAAAGCCTCTTTTAATAATCCTATATCCTGGGCAAAAGATATCCTTACAAATTTTCCGTATTTATCTCCGAAAGCGCTTCCCGGAACCACTGCTACTTTTTCTTTAAACAAAAGGGCCTTAGCAAATTCCAAAGAAGACTTAAACCTCGCACCGGCAATACTGCTGAAACAATAAAAAGCGCCCTGTGGAACAATAGTGGGCAGGTTTAAAGAATTCAACCCTTCAACTACAAAATTCCTGCGGCGTCTATATTCTCTAAACATATAATTCACATCTCTGGAATTCGACAAAGCCTCTACTGCAGCAAACTGAGAGATAATTGGAGCACAGAGCATAACATAAGAATGGATTTTTGTCATTGCTTCTATTATCTTTTTATCAGCGCAGGCGTATCCAACACGAAACCCTGTCATAGCGTAATTTTTAGAAAATCCTCCTAAATAAACAGTTTTCCCTTTTGCCAAAGGCAAAGCAGGAAACGGCGTATGGGGGAAATCAAAACTTAACTGGTCGTAAATCTCATCACTAATAACTATAACTCCTGCCCGGCTTAAAACCTTCCATATTTCAGCAAGTTCTCTTTTAGTATAAGATACGCCCGTAGGATTGCAGGGGTAATTTAAAATTATTGCCTTAGGTTTTTGTTTAAGCAGGGAAGAGAGCCGGCTTAAATTTATCTTAAAATTTTCCTCAGCCTTAGTATCTAAGAACAAAGATTTGCCGCCGGCAAGTTCAACTACTGCAGGATAAGACACATAGCAGGGTCTGACAATAATAATTTTATCCCCGGGGTTGACAATAGCACGCACAGCCAAATCTAATCCCTGGCTTACTCCAACAGTAATAAGAATTTCACTCTCGGGCCTATAATTAAGCCCGTATTTTTTCTTTAAAAAACTGCTTACTTCCATCCTTAGCCGCAAAAGCCCCCGGTTAGAAGTATAGGAAGTAAAACCATCCTCCAAACAAGTAATAGCTTTTTCCCGTATTCTCCAAGGGGCGACAAAATCCGGCTCCCCTACTCCTAAAGAAATTACATCCTTCATTTCTAAAACCAGGTCAAAAAATTCCCGAATACCTGAAGGGGCCATATTTTTAACTTTTTCAGAAATCATATCTTAATAAGTAATATTAATCCTTTTTGCGCCGGATTTTCTTTTTAACACTACTCCGTCTTCTTTGTATTTCTTAAGCAGGAAATGGGTAATAGTGCCCTTCACTGCACTTAAAGGAGAAAGTTTTTCAGCAACAAAGTCAGAAACAGTATTGAGGTCCCTGCCTTCTACAACAACCAGCAAATCATAAGCGCCGGAAACCAAATAGCAGTCTTTGACTTCCTCAAACTTATATATTCTCTCAGCAATAGCGTCAAACCCTGCATCCTTTTGAGGAGAAACCTTGACTTCTATCAAAGCCAGGACAGATTTTCTATCTTCTAAAAGAGATTTGTTTAAAACCGCTTTATATTTTACGATAACGCCTTTACTTTCGTAAGACTTAATTGTTTTTTCAACTTCTTCTTCCGGTTTATTCAACATTTTAGCCATATCTTTAACTGAAACCCGCGCGTCTTTTTCCAATATTTCCAGAATTTCGTCCATAATATTAACCTCCCTTGCGCCGCTTTGCCTGAAGGCAAAAGTTTTGTGATTATTGCTTTATTACCAATACGCCTTCTTACCAACACTTACCTTAAATTAAAGTCAAATATCAACTCTCCGACTTTGTGGATATCCAATACCGTAAGTCCAAAATGTAACTTTCGACCTTCAACTTTTATAGCACGCCAGTGCTTTTTTAGCGGTAGTTATACTGCGAGGGAGGGGATTTGAACCCCTACGGTATCGCTACCGCTAGCCCCTCAAGCTAGTGCGTCTGCCAATTCCGCCACCCTCGCTTTTTAAACAAAACAATTAAATTATAACATATTATTAGCTCAAAACAAGCAGGAATAAAGGACAGGCTGAGATTTAGGTTTAGGTTTAGATTGAGCGGGAAATTTTATAACGAATTTTTAACACTGTCTTAAAAATTTGCCAAGTCTTCTTTTTAATCCAAACCTTAACTTTGTTCTAAAGATAAAAAGCGGCAGCGATTTAGACTGCTTTCAGTTCTATATGAAAGGACGTGCCTTGCTTATATTCGCTTTCAAACCATATCCGGCCTTTATGGTTATCTTCTATTATCTTCTTGACTACATACATTCCTAATCCTGTCCCGGATATTGTTGACGATTTAGTCGTATGAAACGGAGCAAATATCTTTATCTTGTCTTCTTCTTTTATGCCTATCCCGTTATCTTTTACTATTATCTCTATTCTTTCTCCTTTGCCTTTTATCTTGACTTCTATATCAGGTTCTACCTTATCTCCCTGCGCTATCCTTTCCTGTATCGCTTCATAACTGTTGTCTATCAAGTTAAATATCGCATCGCTTATCTGCGCTGGAATTGCCCATACTTCTGCCCTGCCTTCTATTCCTTCCTTCTCTACCCTTATCTCTAAATCCCCTACCTGATGCTTTACCCGCAACAGCCCAAACGCTATCTCTACCATTTCCTCTATATCTACTGCTTTTATTCCTGTATCCTTTTCTGTCCGCGCGTAGTTCAGTATTCCTCTGATTATCTGCGCTGTGTGCACTGCATTCTTCTCTATCTTTTCTACGCAGTATTTACAGTGTTCTATATTTTTTCTTACCTCCTCGCTTAATCCTTCTCTACTGATATTCTCAAGCACATCACCCATATCTCCGGCTATAGCCATAAATACCTGCAGGCGGTTGTTTATCTGGTGCGCTACGCCGTCGGCCATTGCACCTATTGCAGCCAGTTTTTCTGAATGGTATATCCGCTCCTGATTTTTCTTGAATTCTTCCAAAAACCTCGCATTCTCTATTGCTAAACTCCCCTGGTAAGACAATGTCCGGAATGTACTTATGTCGTCCGCATTAAACAAACCATTGTCTTTTTTCTCGCCCAATACTAAAAAGCCCATAAGCCTGTCCCGCATCTGCGCCGGAACTATTAATACCGCTCCTATTTCTTTCAATGCCTCTAACCCGGGACTTTTGCCTTCCAGACTACTGCTGAAAAACGGCTCTACTTTCTCTTTTATCTGCTTTATCGCTAAATCTTCGGCTTTTATCTCTACTTCTTCCTGATTACACTGTCTGTCTCTCCAGCTTTCCAATTTATAAACATTATCCGATTCATCATATAAAAATATCCCTGCCTTTTTTATCCCCGCGGTCTTGGTTAGTATATGTACTATCAAATTGACTAATTTCCTGACTTCCCGCACTTCTATCATTCCTTCTGCGGCCTGCAGTAATGCCCGCTGATACCTGCGCTGTTTTGCTAAAAGCACGCTTTCTAACCGCCTCTGCAGCCGATTGTATATTGCCGGCCCGCTTGAGGCTAATACCCCTATTGCTCCTGCAGGCAAAAGCCACCAGTTAAACCCATATCTCCCATACAACAGCCTGCCGTAATGCAGGCCTAAAAATACCGGCACCCCCAATACCGCCCCATACACTACGCTGAATACTAATACTCTGCTTATGGCTATGCGGATATCAAGCAGGTGGTATTTAACTATAGCATAGGCAACGGTTAGAATCCATCCCAACGCAACAATGTATCCAAAAGGATAAATTGGAATTCCAAATTTTGCGATATAATCTACACTACCGAAA
>WFRI01000027.1 GCA_015486615.1 Candidatus Omnitrophota bacterium
ATCAATATTAGATATAGAAACAACGTCAGCCGTTTTTCAGGGGATGGCATCGTTAGTTGTTCTGCCGGGCCGGGAAGGAGAATTTTCAGTTTTAGACTTTCATCAGCCGATTATATCCTGCTTAAAATCAGGGCAGATTAGAATAGATGAAAAAAGTCATTTCCCAATCAAAAAAGGCATTGCAATGGTAAATAAGAATGAATTGGTAGTATTAGTGGAGGGATAAATGGCAGAATTTAGTTACGAAGCAAAAAAGGGGCCTAAAGAGTTGGTTAAAGGCACATTTGAGGCTGAGAATCAGGAGGCAGCCATAGATAAATTATATGGAATGGGTTATGTGCCAATCCGTGTCTTTCCTGTCCAGCAGGAAACATCTAACAAAAGGCCCCGGGCAGAAACTTCTGTCCGTAATGAGCGTTTAGGCTTGTTTGGGAATGTCCGCTCACGGGATTTATCTATATTTATTATCCAGCTTGCCAGTTTGCTCAGGTCCAAGGTCCCTCTTTTAGAGGCGATGGGGATTCTTTATGAACAGACGGAAAGAACCGTGTTTAAAAAGGTAATTAAAGACTTACGGAGCGAAATAAGGAACGGAAAAAGTTTGTCTCAGGCTATGAGTAAATATCCTGGAATTTTCTCTCCTTTGTTTATTAATATGATTGAGTCGGGAGAAGTTGCAGGAGTTCTGGACAAGACTTTAACCAGATTGGCTGAGTTTAGAAATAAAGAAGAGGCAATGCGGGCCAGAGTTAGCTCTGCCTTAGCCTATCCTATTTTTGTAATAGCGGTTGGAATAGTTACCGTATCTGTTTTGTTCGGTTTTGTCATTCCCCGTATGGGCGGCCTGTTTAATGAAATGGGAAAAAGTTTGCCTTTGCCTACCAAGATACTGCTTTCTCTAAGCAGTCAGATTAAAAACTATTGGTATTTGGGGGTAATTATAATTGGGCTGGCCGTGTTTGTATTTCAACACATTAGAAAAGATCGGAGAATAGTGTTTGACAGAATCAAATTGAAACTGCCTTTGTTGGGTGACTTCTTCAAAAAATCAACAATTGCTGCTTTTTCCCGCACCTTTGGGCTGCTTTTGGCCAATGGGATTCCTATATTTCAGGCGATAAAGATAACTATACCTACAGTAGATAATGAGATATTTAGAACCGAACTAATTTTGGTGCATAAAAAGATTATTGACGGGATGTCTTTAGAGCAGAGTATAAAAGGCTCACAGTGGTTTCCTCCTTTTGTTGTCAATATGCTTTCTGTGGGGGAGAGGAGCGGCAGTTTGGAACAGTCTTTAGGGGAGATAGCCGGCTTTTACGAACGGGAGGTAGATAAGATTACCAAGATTATGACTTCCTTGCTTGAGCCTGCAATAATCCTTGGCACAGGCCTTATAGTCGGCTTTATTGTTTTTGCTATGCTTCTGCCAATCTTTGAAATAAATCCAGGGATGTAGTCAATAGTGAAATGTCTCTATTTTGGTACGGAGGCAAAGAAATATCTTAAACAATTATTAATAGTGAGGAGGTAAGATGGTGTGTAAGAAAGGTTTTACTTTGGTAGAGCTTTTGCTGGTGGTAATTATTCTGGCGGCGCTGGCGGCAATGATTGTGCCTCGTTTGACCGGTCGTTCTAAACAGGCAAAGATTGCGATTGCTAAGGCAGATGTGACTTCCAATATACCTTCGGCGCTTGACCTTTACGAACTGGACATTGGCCGGTATCCCGATAGTCTTGATGCTCTTTCTGCTAATCCGGGAGGACTGGAAAATTGGAATGGGCCTTATATTAAAAGGAAACCCATAGATCCCTGGGGCAATAAGTACGTATATAAATACCCCTCAACTCATGGAAAAGACTACGATTTATATTCGCTGGGCCCGGATGGACAAGAAAGCAGTGATGATATTACCAATTGGAAAGAATGAAGAAAATTCCGGCAGATGAAGTAAGTTATGGCATCTAAAAAAGGATTTATTCTGTTGGAGAGGTCTCGCCTTATTAGAAAATCTTTTTCTAACAGGATAAAAGGACTTTATTTTCTAACGGGGTTTACTTTACTTGAAATAATGGTAAGTGTGGCTATTCTTTCAGTGGGCCTGACCCTAATTCTACAGGGATTTGCGCATTCACTTAATGTACTTCGGATTTCACAGGATAACTTAGAGGCGACCTTACTGGCTGAGAATAAAATGGCTGAGATGCAAATACAGGCTAAGGAAGATTGGGATACTTTTGCCGGCGGTGCGGATGAGCAGTTTAGTCCGGAAGGCAGTAATATAAACTATGTTTGGAAAATGGAAGTAGAGCCGGTTAAAAGTTCAGAAGACAGCGCGGAAGAATTTAAGAATTTAAATGAGGTTAGAATTACTCTGGCTTGGAAGGAGGGAGTAAGAAGAAGAGGCAGGATTTCTGTCGTTACTTATATAAGGAAACCGGAAAAACAGAGCAAGATTTAACAATACGGCAATTTGACAGTAGTTTAAGGCCGGCATCGTTCTAAAAAACGCCGATGCGTTTTGGATATCTCGGGGGCACAAATGTAAGTTAGTAAATTTGTGGATAATGAAATTAAAACAAGGTTTTACTTTAATTGAGTTACTCGTAAGTATAACCATTTTTACTCTGGCTGGCGCAGCAATCTACTCTGTTTTTGTCAGGGGGGTAAAAGCATGGCAGAGAGGCAGTATAGATAGAAACTATATCCGGAAAATAAGGATTATTTCTGAAAAAATGGCCAGGGAGGTAAGAAACAGTTATAAATTTTCCTCAATCCCTTTTGAAGGCACGGATGAAAAAGTTATGTTTCCGGCTTTAGTATTGAGCCGGATAGAAGGAGAAAGTTATTATCAGGTGGGCAGGGTTGCTTATTTTTATGATGAGGAGAAAAAGGCTTTTTGCCGTGAGGAGAAAAGTTATCCTGAGGTTTTTGCTAAGAAAAAGTCCGGCAGGGTCAAAGTCTTGATTAAAAATATCAATAAATTAAAACTCAGCTATTGTTATCTTGACAATGCTACCGGAGAATATAAATGGAAAAAGGCATGGAAGAAAAATGAGCAGGATACTATTCCTCAGGCAATAAAGATTGAGATGCATTTTTCCACGGCTTCCGGCCGGCAGGAGAAATTTAGCAGAATAATATTTATACCCATAGGGACAGGAAGACAGAAAATAAAGTTGGGCAGCATTGTCGGAATTGGTAAATACAGCCAGTCGTAATAGCAACAAAACAAGACTGTCTTGGGAAAGGAGGTTCTTACGACTTCCGGCGTTGGACGTTCGACGTTGAACTTTGTGCAGCCGCCTTCTTACCGGCATCCACCTCGGGGGTGGAACAAGTTCTGCCCCCGAGGTGTCCAAAAAACGCGCTAGCGTTTTTTTTAGTGGTAGCTTTTTTAGTGGTAGCGATACGGGCAATGAGAATCAAAACTGCAAGTATATTAATTGTTACTCTCTGGACATTGAGCTTTCTGACCATCCTTGCTCTCGGGCTTGGCCGTATTGTCTCAGCCAATCTGCGTTTAGCCTCCTATTTCCAGGATAGGCTGAAGATGTATTATTTAGCCCGGGCAGGTATAGAAAAAGCGATCAGCGAATTGGAGCGAAAGGATGATACGCCAAATTATGATAGTTTAAATGAGAAATGGTCAAATGACGCAGATTCTTTTAAAGAGATGCCTCTCGATGGCGGGTATGTAACAGTCAGCTATCAATTAAAAGATAGTTGCTCTGATTCCCATGCTGTCCAGGGCTCGGGAGCGGTAACTTTCTACGGAGTAGAAGATGAAAGTTCAAAGATTAATATAAATAAAGCCCCGCTTCAAATATTAAAATCAATGCTGAAAAATATTGGGGGAATGGAAGAAGATGAAGCGGCAGATGCTGCCGCGGCGATTGTTGACTGGCGGGATAAAGATATTATAGTTTCTTCCGGTGGAGCGGAAAATGATTATTATAAAGGCCTTAAGCCTCCTTATCCCTGTAAGAACGGCGAGTTTCAAATCCCTGAAGAATTATTGCTGGTAAAAGGAATAAGCCCTCAGGTTTATTCAAAGATCTCGCGGGTGATTACTGTTTATGGCGGAGGCAAGGTTAATATTAATACGGCGGGCAGGGAAGTTTTACGGGCATTAGGGCTAAGCAGTGAACTTGTCAGTAAAATTATCCGGTTCCGCCGGGGAAATGATGGGATAGAGGGGACAAAAGATGATAATATTTTTAAAAGCGTTGGTGAAATAAAGAACATAGGGTATCTATTTACAGAAGAATCAGAAGAAATTAGCCGTCTTATTTCTTTAAATGTGCTTTCGGTAAAGACAGATGTTTTCCGGATTTCCTCATCTGGGATTTTGAAGAGAAACAGCCGGATGTTGCATACGAATATTGTTTGTGTTGTCCGTATATTAGCCAAAAAGCCGCCTCAGATATTGTATTGGCATGAAGGTTGATTTATTCCTTTTGTGTTGTATTATAGGGGAAAGAGGCCCGATGTATAAAGAGCCAGGGCTTGCTTATTAAAGAACATTATACAATCTGTGGAAAATATTAAGTAATGGGACTATTCAGAAAAAAGAAGAGAAGGATAACTGTTTTAGAGATAGATAAAGGGCAGTTGAAGATAGTTCAAGCCAGGCTGTCTGCTAAAGAGAGGAAGATTGAGACAGTTATAGGGGAAAAACTCGTTCCTGAAACAGATAATAAAATTTCAGAGCGGATTAAGATTCTGTCAAAAGATTTAGATATAGATTCGGATAATCTTATTGTTTCTGTCCCCGAAGAAGTCGTTGCGGTAAGAAACCTCAAACTTCCTTCTACAGATGCGGAAGAGATTAAGAATATGGTGGAATTGCAGGCAGGGAAACAAACTCCCTTTACAAAAGATGAGATAATTTACGATTATGAAATTCTCTCCTGCAATGAGGAAGGGTATAGCAGAGTTATGCTGGCGATTGTCCACAAGGATATTATCAGACGCTATTTTAAAATACTGGAAACATCCGGCCTAAAAACAGAAAACATTGCTTTAAGTGCTGAAGGCCTGGCTGTCTGGCTGCGCTTTGCCTGTAAACAAGGAAAAGGTAATAATCCATATGCGTTGGTAAATGTTGATTCGGATAAAGGAAGTTTCGTGGTTATTCTAAAAGACAGGTTAATATTCTCCCGTAGTATCTCTGTCTCTTCACCTGTCAATGGCAGTCTAACAGAAGAATGGCAGAAGAGTTTCATTGAAGAAATAAATCACTCCCTCTATGGATATCAGAACGAAATGATAGATAAAGAGATTTATAGGATTGTGATTACCGGAGCGGACGTATTTACTTCAGAGTTAAATGAATCTGTTCTAAAAGATAATCTTGGTTTGTCAGTAGAGATTATTCCTCAATTTAAAAATATACCTATGACAAAGAGATGTTTAGGAAGCCTCAGCAACAGCGCGAAAGATCTGTCTATGCCTGCGCTTTTTGGCTTGGTATTTGCCTATCCTCAGCAAAAGATCAATCTTATCCCTGCTGAGCTTAGGATGGAGAAAGCGCTTAGAAAGAGGGGAAAAGACATATACTTTTTTGGTATATGTTCAGCTCTTATTCTGATAATTGCATCCAGTATCTTTTTAGGCCGGATTTATAACAAAGAACAGTATTTAACCCAGTTGAAACAGGAGATTCTTAAAAACCAGAAGCCGGCTGACAGGCTGATTGGTATGAGACAGCAGATAGAAAAGGTAAAGAAACGCCTACAGATGAAAGATTTTGCCCTGAATCTTATCTACGATATACACAAAACTATCCCCCCGGAGATTTATCTTATATCAGTAAGTTTTGATGGCAGCGATCAACTCATTCTTCGAGGGGTATCCAGCAGTATGCCGGCAGTATTTAGGTTTGTCAATGCTTTGGAAAAGTTGGAATATTTTCAGAATGTTAACACAAAGTTTGCTACTACCCGCAAAGAAAAAGATAAGGAATTGACAGATTTTGAGATTGTTTGTCCTTTGGGTAAAAAGATTAAACGCCAATTGGCAGAAAGCAGATGAGTTTTATTTTTCCAAGGTTATCTAGTAGAAGAGAAAGGTATATATTTTATATTGCTCTGGTAAGTATTCTGGCTGTGTTTTTTGATAGAGTGGTAGTTCAGCAGGTTATGAGTAGATTGGATAAGTTAAATAAAGAAATTTATGTCCAGGAGAAGAAACTGCAGAGGTCTTTGCGTATTCTGGCACAGAAGGATTTGATTACTGCAGAATATGGCCGCTATGTTGAAAGCCTGAAACAGATTTATTCTGACGAAGAAGAGAAATCAAGATTACTTAGCGATATAGAAAAAATAGCCGGAAAATCCGGTGTTTTCCTTGTGAATGTAAAACCCGGCCCGATAGAGAAGGCGGGAGGTTATAAAAGATATACTGTGGATATACGGGTTGAATCTGAAATATCTTTTTTAGCCGATTTCATATACCAGTTGGAACAATCATCTCGTTTACTCCGGGTGAGGGATTTTCGCTTAACTCTTAAGGAGGAAGGGTCAGCGGTTTTGAAAGCCAAATTGACTGTTACAGAACTTCTAATCTCTTCTAAAAAATCCCCCTCTACGGAAAACGGCGGCAGTGTAGCGGTGAGATGACTCCGGATTTAGACCAGCCCTTTTATAACAAATTGGTTCGGCGGAGCCTTAAGCAGCAAAACAAGACAGTCTTAAAAAGTTAGTTTAGGCCTGCGGTTTTTGAACTTACGACCTTCGATATTCGACATTGGGCTTTTGACATATATTTTTTAAACAGTAATGCGGAAGGTGGGATTTTTAATGAGGCTTAGGTTTTTACAAGCCAAAGTGCAGTAAAAACCTTTAGCCGAATTAACCCCGTAGCCGCATAGCGGCTTTACGGGGGAACCCTGGGGCATGCCCTATAATTTCAAAATGAGGCAGATATTAATCAATGCGGAAGGTGGGATTTGAACCCACACAGGATTGTTCCTATTAGGTCCTGAACCTAACGCGTCTGCCATTCCGCCACTTCCGCAGGCAATTTTAGATAATATTATATTGGAACTTTTGTTAAAAAACAAGTTGATTTTTTTATTTATCAGCATAACGTCAAGTATTTTGTATGCTTTTCCCTGTGCCGAAGTGGGCGATATGGTGTCGCGTTCTTCTATTTGTAGCAAAATGAGTGTTATTTAAATATCATATGCCTCGGCTGGTGCCATAGTAATTATAATCTCAATCTCAATCTAACCCCAGTAACCCGTTAACCTGATGCGTTGGGGCCTTGGTGTCTTTGTGGTATAATATTTCTATGGCTGACAGATTTATTTTAACCAGCAGGTTTAAGCCTCAGGGCGATCAGCCTCAGGCAATAAAGAAGTTAACTGAAAGCATTACCCGGGGGAATAAATATCAGACTCTTTTAGGAGTTACCGGCTCAGGCAAGACTTTTACTTTAGCCTGTGTGATTGAAAAGATTAACCGGCCGGTTTTAGTTATTTCCCATAATAAAACTTTGGCGGCGCAGTTATATGCTGAATTTAAAGGCTTTTTCCCAAAAAACGCAGTAGAGTATTTTGTAAGTTATTATGATTATTACCAGCCGGAGGCTTATATCCCTCAGACTGACACTTATATTGAAAAAGATGCCTCAATTAATGAGCGGATAGAAAGGCTTAGGCTCTCTGCGACAAGTTCTTTATCTTCCCGCAGGGATGTTTTAGTTGTAGCATCGGTTTCCTGTATCTACAATTTAGGCTCGCCTGATGATTACCGGGATATGGTCCTGTTTTTTGAAAAGGGCCAGAGCCTGCCGATTTTTACCGCTGCTCAGAAATTAGTATCTTTGCAGTATGTGCGTTCTGACACTTCTTTAGAAAGAGGGAAGTTTAGACTCAGGGGGGATGTTTTGGATATTTACCCTGCTTATAAAAAGAGCATTATCCGTATTGAGTTTTTCGGAGATGAAATTGATTCTATTTTGGAATTAGACCCGGTAAGTTACAGGAGAATGTCTGAATTTGAGAAAGTCAGCATTTATCCGGCGAAACATTTTCTGGTTTCCTCTGACAGGATAACTCTGGCTTTGAAGACAATAGCCGGGGAATTAGATTTAAGGGTTGAGCAGTTAAAGAAACAGGGGAAAAACTTAGAGGCTCAGCGGCTTCTTACACGCACCCGCTATGATATGGAAATGCTTAAAGAATGCGGCTGGTGCCATGGTATAGAGAATTATTCCCGGCATTTGTCTCAAAGACCGGCAGGCTCAAGGCCTTACTGCCTTTTAGATTATTTTCCCCGTGATTATTTAGTGATAATTGACGAGTCTCATATTACTATTCCTCAGATAAGAGGGATGTATAACGGCGACAGAGCGAGAAAACAGGTGCTGGTTGACCATGGTTTTAGGCTGGAATCCTGTTTAGATAACCGTCCGTTGAAATATGAAGAATTTATCAGCCTTTCCGGCCAGATTGTATTTGCTTCTGCTACGCCTTCTGTCTATGAAATCAGAAAGTCCGGGCCAAGAGTAATAGAGCAGGTTATCCGGCCCACGGGGCTTTTAGATCCTCTTATAGAAGTAAGGCCTACGCAGGGCCAAGTCCAGGATTTAATTAGAGAGGTAAGACTCTGTGCCGGAAAGAAACAAAGAGTTTTAGTCACTACTCTTACTAAGAAAATGTCTGAGGATTTATCTGCTTATTTGGAAGAAGAAGGTTTAAAAGTGCAGTATATCCATTCGGATTTAGATACTATTGAACGGGCAAAGATAATTCAGGATTTACGCAGGCAGCGTTTTGACTGTTTGGTGGGAATAAACCTGCTCAGAGAAGGCATAGATTTGCCGGAGGTTTCTTTGGTGGCTATTCTGGATGCGGACAAAGAAGGTTTTTTGCGTTCAAGCACTTCTTTAATTCAGGTTGCCGGCAGGGCTGCCCGGAATGTTGACGGCCGGGTAATAATGTATGCAGACAGAATTACTAAATCTATGCAGACTGCTATAGAAGAATCCGGCCGGCGCAGGAAAAAGCAATTAGCCTATAATAAAAAGCATAATATTGTCCCTGAAACTATCGAAAAGGCGATAAAAGAAGGCATTGAAACTTTAGCGGAGGCTGAAGAATTCAGCCAGGCAGTAATTGCCGAAACTCCGGATGAGACAGGGCTTTATAAAACCTTGTCTTTTTTAGAAAAAGAAATGTTTATCGCTGCCAGGAATTTAAAATTTGAAAAAGCCGCAGAATTTCGCGATAGGATTAAACAGATTAAGGAAACTCTAAACAGAGGATAGCGGTTCTGCGGTCTTGTTAAACATCTGCTTCGCACCGCGCAGATTAATATAATTGACAAAGCAGGGTTATTTTGTTATAGTAAAGGCTGTAATATCTTTTAGCCTGAGCAGGGAATAAGTATGAAATTGAAACTTATCACAGCAGTAATATTTTTAGGGTCGGTTTTTCTAAATTCCTCAGCCTATTCTTTCTGGATTTGGTCCACTAAAACCCAGAAGTGGAAAAATCCTGAATATTCTCCTTTGGCCTCTCCGAAGATGCAGATGGACAGGGCTATGTCTTTTTACAAACAGAAAGATTACAAGCAGGCGCTTGTGGAATTCCGAAAGTTAGTGATTCATTACCCGGATTCCAAACAGGCTCCTCAGGCTCAGTATTATGTAGGCAGGTGTTTTGAAAAATTAGGCCAGATGTATAGGGCTTTTGAGGAATACCAGAAAGTTATTGATTCTTATCCTTACAGCACCAAGATTGAGGAGATAGTAGGCCGGCAGTATAAAATCGGCGAGTTCTTCCTTAATAAACAGAAAAAAAAGATATTGGGAATTGCTGTTGACGATCTTTTTGAACACCCTTCTATAGAAATCTTTAAGAAGGTAATAAGCAATTCTCCTTATTCCGAGTATGCCGTAAAAGCACAGTATAAGTTAGGGCTTTTATATGCTAATTTAGGAAGGTTTAGCGAAGCCGTGGATTCGTTTAAAAGTTTAATTGAAAAACATCCTGAGAGTAAATGGGCGGAGCCGGCTAAATACCAGCTTGCTCTTACCAGCGCCAAGGCTTCTTTGGGAACAGATTACGACCAGGAATATACTCAGGAGGCAAAAGAGAGATTCAAAGAGTTTGTTGCTGAGCACCCAGATGCAAAACTTTCCAGCGAGGCCTTGGAGAGGTTGGGCAGAATTAGAGATAAGGAAGCGAAGAAACAATTTGACATTGCCGAATTTTATAAAAGACAGAAAAAATATAAAAGCGCAGCAATCTATTATAAGTTTGTTGCTGATAATTTTTCGCAGACCTTGTGGGCTGAAAAGTCCCGCGATATACTCAGGAGTTTAAAAGATGAGGGCAAAATATAAATCTTTTTTGGCCTTTGCTGTATCTTTTCTATTGGCAGGATGCGGTTATACTACCCGGGGATTTTTAAATCCTAAATATAGGACAATATATGTTGCGCCGGTAGAGAACAAAATAAATATTACTAAAGAAACTGAGGAATATTCAAAATACCGCAGTTTCCCGGCTCTAATAGAGGATAATTTTACCAGTAAAATTATTTCCCGGTTTAATCTTGACGGTAACTTAAGGACCACGAATGAACAAAGCGCCGATTTGATTTTAAAATGCGTTATTAATGATTTTGTCCGGGATGCTATAGATTATGACGACAATGACCAGGTGCAGAAATACCGTCTTAAACTGAATTTTACTTATACGCTTCTTGACTCCCAAGGCCGGGTAATTAAAACCAGGACTATTACTGCTGATGAGAATTATAATCTGACGGGCGCTTATGCTAAATCTGAAGACAGCGCGCTTTTGGACCTTCTTGACGATGCCGGCAGGCGTATTGTTGAGAGTATTGTTGAGAGATGGTAAAGCCTATTTTAGTTGTAGCCGGCACGGATTTCAGCCTGAAAGAGAAAAGGATTTCCGCGTTTAAAAAGTCTTTTTCTGCCTCTGCGCCGGTTGCCTCCCAGAATACATTTATTTTTTACTGCAGTCAGGCGGAATGGGATAAAGTATTTCTTAATTTAGGCAATTTTAGTTTCAGCAGAAGGCTTTTTATTTTTAAACAGGCTAATCTGCTTTCTGACGAAAAAATAAAAGGAATCCTTTTTCAAAAAGCCATAGCCAGCCGGGAATTGTTTATATTTGATTATGCTATAGACATATTGAGTTTTAGCCGGATTAAACAGAAC
>WFRI01000028.1 GCA_015486615.1 Candidatus Omnitrophota bacterium
AAAAAGCACTGCGTGCTTTTTTAACGTGGGTGCCGGTAAGAAAGACCCAATCCCGGCGTTGCCCTGCGTTGAGATACACCCTGTGCCGCTATAGGATATTTAATTTTATAGCAAAATGTTATCATATCAGCCCAATAAAGTCAAGGCTGTTAAAATATCTGAGTGTATTAAGATTAAAAACTAATTGATACTTTTAGAACTAACGGGGGATGATTTTTTCTTTAAAGTAAGGGATAGTCTTATTTAACCCTTCTTCTAAAGAAACCTTAGGCTGCCAGGAAATAAGTTTCCGGGCTTTACTGATATCCGGTTTTCTTCTTTTAGGGTCGTCCTGCGGCAAAGGAAGGAATTTAATCTCCGAAGACGAACCGGTGAGCTTTTTAATTATTCTTGCGCTCTCTAAAACAGTAAATTCTTGAGGGTTGCCTAAATTTAACGGCCCGGTAAAATCCGCTCTTTCTATATACCGCATTATTCCCTCTATTAAATCGTCAACATAACAAAAAGAACGAGTCTGAAAGCCGTCGCCAAAAACAGTAATATCTTTGCCCTGCAAAGCCTGGGATATAAAGTTAGATATAACCCTGCCGTCGTTTACCCGCATATAAGGCCCGTAAGTATTAAAAATCCTTATTACCCGAATATCTACATTATGCTGGCGATGGTAAGCAAAAGTCAAAGCTTCCGCCGCCCTTTTAGACTCGTCATAACAACTTCTGGGGCCAACAGGATTAACATTCCCCCAGTATTCTTCAGGCTGAGGATGCAAAACAGGATCGCCGTAAACTTCTGAGGTAGAAGCCAGAAAAAACCTGGCTTTTTTTAACTTGGCTATCCCCAGACAATTATAAGTTCCTATTGTACCTACTTTTAAAGTTTTTATCGGAAATTCTAAATAATCACGGGGCGAAGCCGGCGAAGCAAAATGCAAAACCCAGTCTATTTTATCGCCAAAATATATAGGTTTAGATATATCATGTTCAATAAAAGTAAAATTCGGACTTTTAATATCTTTAATATTATCAAAACTGCCGGAGATAAAGTTATCCACTCCTATTACTTTATGACCGTCCCGAATAAGTCTTCTCAACAAATGAGAGCCTATAAATCCGCTGCAGCCAGTAAGGAAAAAAACCATTCTTACCCCCTTTGGTAATTATTTTTAAACCACTCTACTGTCTTAGCCAAGCCTTCCTCAAATCCAATTTGGCCTTTAACCCCTAAGACATTTTTTAACTTCCCGGTATCCGCATAAGTTTTACGCACATCCCCTAAGCGGGGCGGCAGATATACCGGCTCAATATTGCTGCCGGTTATATTTTTAAGAGCAGCCAAAAGCGAATTTACTGAGTAAGGCCTGCCTAACGCCACATTAAAAACTTCGCCGCCTATATTCTCCCGGGTTAGGGCCCGAATATTCGCCTCTACTACATTATCTATATAAGTAAAATCCCTTTCCTGGCGGCCGTCTCCGTATATAGGCGGGCTTTGCTGCTTAAGCAGAGAAACTATAAATTTAGGCACAACTACAGCATATTCATTCTCTAAAGACTGCCGCGGCCCAAAAACATTAAAATACCGCAGGCTGACTATCTCCAGACCATAGAGCCGCCAGAACATATATGCATAGGTTTCTACCTGAAGTTTTGTGCAGGCATAAGGAGAAACCGGCCTTGGTAAATCGTCTTCTTTCTCCGGAAAATCTTCCCTTTCTCCATAAACTGAACTGGAAGAAGCAAAAACAATTCTTTTTATTCCTAAATCTTTAGCCTTAATAAACATCTGTAAAGCAGCACTCACATTAACTTCGTGATAGAGCCAGGGCAGATTTACTGATTTAGGCACGCTGCGCAAAGCAGCCTGGTGACAGATAAAATCTACTTTTGGCAAAATTTTATCCAAAACAGCACTATCGCGAATATCCGCTTTTACAAAATCAACTTTATCAATACAGCCAGATATATTCTCGATTTTGCCGGTAAGCAAATTATCCAAAACAACTACCTCTGCCCCTAAATTAACCAGCCTGTCTGTAATATGCGAGCCGATAAATCCGCAGCCGCCGGTCACCAAAACCCTTTTGCCTTTTAATAAATTTTCTTCCATTATAACCTCCTTGCCGCCAATTGAAAAAGATATATGTCCAAGGCCGTAAGTCCAAAAGATACAGGCCTAAAGCAACTTTTTAAGACAGTCTTATTTTGTTGCAAACCAATCCCGACATTGCCTTTCTGCCGCTAAAAAAGCTACCACTAAAAAAGCACTGGCTGCCGCTTAAAAAAGCACTGCGTGCTTTTTTAACGTGGGTGCCGGTAAGAAAGCATAGCAAAATGCGGAAAGATTTAATCAGTACAGCCTACAAAGTTATTACGTTGGGCAGCTTCTTTTTATAGACATTGCGCGTGTCAAAAATAACCCGGCAATGCCCGGCTAAGAAATTGTAATCAATACTGCTGTGCTCAGTAATAACAGCCGCGCAATCCATACTGTTCAAAATCTTTGCCGTTAATTTTACGGACTTCATATTTATTCCATTAACCAGCAAATAAGGAAAATAGGGGTCGTAGTAATAAACTTCAGCTTCCTGTGCCTGTAAATCCTCAATAATATCCAAAGCCGGAGACTCCCGCAAATCCTTAACATCCTTCTTGTAAGAAACTCCGATTATTAATATTCTTTTGCCTTTTAAACTGGATGTGCCCAAGATTCTTTTTAGCCTTTCAACAATATATTTCGGCATATAGCGGTTAACAAAAGAAGCCAAGTCTATCATTTTAGTCTTAAAGCCGACTTTCCTGGCTTTCCATGATAAATACAAAGGGTCACAGGGAATGCAATGCCCGCCTATGCCCGGGCCGGGAGAGAAAGGCATAAAGCCAAAAGGTTTTGTCTTGGCCGCATCAATAACCTCCCAGACATTCACGCCTAATTTATCACAAAGCATAGCAAACTCATTAATCAGCCCTATATTAACCAGACGAAAAGTATTTTCTAAAAGTTTAACTGTCTCTGCAGTCTCCAAAGAAGAAACCTTTTTAACCTTCTTTATTATCAGAGAATATAAAGAATATATCAATGACAGAGACTTATGGTCTATACCGCTGACAACTTTGGAAATTTTTGTCAAAGGATATTTCTTATTCCCCGGGTCAACCCTTTCCGGAGAAAACCCTAAGAAGAAATCTTTGCCTCTTTTAAAACCGCCTTTTTCCAAAATCGGCAAAACAACATCCCGGCATGTCCCGGGATAGGTTGTGCTCTCCAAAACCAAAAGGCTGGGCACAGGCATAAATTTTTTAATAACCCTGACAGCATCTATGATATAAGAAATATCCGGGGTTTTGACTTTGCGCAAAGGCGTAGGGACACAGATAATTATAACATCAGCGTTTTTTATCGGCTCAGGGCTGGTTTGGGGGAAGAATTTATTTCTATCAACAAACTTTCTAACTTCTAAAGGGTCAACATCAACAATATACGGCTGTTTTTTAAGGATATATTCTATCCGGTTAGGATTTTTATCATAACCAAAAACCGTAAAACCTTTTCTCAAAAACTCTAAAGCCAAAGGAAGGCCCACATAACCTAATCCAATTATGCAAATTTTTGCCTTTCTTCCGGAAATTTTACCTTTAAGAATACGATAGGAATCAGCCATATTACCTGCCTATGCTTAAATAATGAAAACCTAATTTCTGCATTTTTTCTTTGCTGTAAAAATTCCTGCCGTCAGCAATAAAAGGATAGCGCATAAGTTTTTTTACTTTCCTAAAGTCTATATCTTTAAACTCCTGCCATTCTGTAAGCAAAGCCAGACAATCAGCGCCTTCCAACGCGCTGTAAACATCCGGGCAAAACTCTACTCCCTTTACCTGCTTTTTGGCTTTAGGCATAGCCTTGGGGTCGTAAACTTTAACCCTGGATTTTTCATCTTTCAGCATACCTATTACCTGCAAAGCCGGAGATTCCCGAATATCGTCGGTTTCCGGCTTAAAAGAAAGGCCTAAAACTGCTATAATTTTGCCTTTTAATATCCAGAGTTCTTCTTTTATTTTATCAACAAAATGCCTTCTCTGGCTGTGATTTATCTGCCGCACTTGTTTAAGCAGGCCAAAATCATAGCCGATACTCTGGGCTAAAGAAATAAAAGCATCTACATCTTTAGGAAAACAACTTCCGCCAAACCCTACTCCGGCATTAAGGAAACTTCTGCCAATTCTCTTATCCCTGCCCATACCTTCGGCTACTTTCTCTACATCGGCTCCGGTCTTCTCGCAAATTACAGATACGGCATTAATAAAAGAAATTTTGGCGGCTAAAAAAGAATTGGAAGCATGCTTTATAATTTCAGCCGTATTGATGTCTGTGACTAAAATCGGGGCTTTGACAGATTTATAGATGCTCCTCAATATACCTTCGGCTCTCTTGCTCTCTACTCCAAGGACAATCCGGTCAGGAGAAAGAAAGTCTTTTACTGCTGTGCCCTCTCTTAAAAACTCCGGATTAGAAGCCACATCAAAATCAACGTTTTGTTTAGCATAACGTTTTATAGTCTGCTTTATCTTCAAGCCGGTTTGGACAGGAACTGTTGATTTCTCCACTATCAACTTATAATCATCAATGTTAACTGCTATTTGGTATGCGACACTTTCCAAAGCACTCAAATCAGCACCGCCGTCCGGCAAAGGAGGGGTGCCTACTGACAGAAATATCACCTCTGATTTCCTGACACCTTCTTTAATGCTGGCGGTAAAAGAAATGTTTTTTCTCCTGCGGCCGTCTTTAATTATTTTATCCAATCCCGGCTCGTAGTTAGGGATTTTATTCTTTTTGAGCAAAGATATCTTACGCAAATCATTGTCAACACAGATTACCTTATTCCCCAATTTGGCAAAACAAGCCGCAGCGACTAAACCTACATAGCCTGCTCCGATTACGCAAATTTTGTGTTTTTCCTGATACATATAAACTTTATTTAACCGCTGTCTTTAGGCCCGCGGTAAGACTTGCGGAAATTAATGCCGACTTCCGGAAAAGCCTTAATCCTAAAAATCACCCACAAAGAAACCGCTTTATCTTTATCAATATCCATACCTAAATCCATCAGCCAGCAGTGAAGGTCCCGCCGGAAAAAATACTGCTGTTCTTCCCACTGGCCGGTCTTAGCCTCAAAACGCTGGTAAGAATGAAAACTTAGTTTTTTGGATATTTCGTAATCAAGAGAAGAGGTTATCTCTGAAGATTCTCCCCGGGTGTAGTTATGACCTAAGGCTAAATTACACTTCTTACTTTTCCACGTCAGGTCTGTATTCATCTCTGTAAGGGCTTTATTGTCCAAATCGTAAGTAGCGTCATTTTCCAGGTATAGATTCTCAACCGGCCGAAATTCAAAATCCGACTCTAACTTTTTCCAATGGCTGCCTCTTGCTTCCTGATTAAAAACATAACTGACTGCAGGAGCAAAATACAGCATATCCCAGGTCTTATCGCCTGATTTTGCCTGCAGTTTATTTTCCAGAGTAAATTTTATTTCGTTCTCGCGGTCAATACTGTCTATACTGTCAAACTGAAGAATCCTGTTTCGCCCGGTCGTAGGCCTGTGAATATAGGTATATTCAATTGTGGGAGTGATTATGTGTTTTAAAGCATCCGCTTTCATACCTAAAAAGTCTATCCCTTTGTCAAATAAACGGTATAATTTTGTGCTTAATTCTATACCCGAATCAAATATAGTCCGATAAAGCCCGCTGTCTCCGGAAGTATCCTTAGAATAAAAAGTCTCCCTTATCCCGGCATAGGGCTTAAAGTTCAGCCAGGCAATTTTCCCCTGATAACTTAAAGTATTATGGCTGTCCAGCCTCAATACGTCCCTGTCTTCTAAGGAATCCGCAATTTTATAACTTAAGTTAGAAAAAGAAGAAGTAGAATCAATATAAAAATTGCTGTTTCCTACCGGCCGGCTAAACACATCAAGTTTAATTTCAGGAAGGTATTCGGTTTCCGTATAAAAATCATTAAACCTTTTTTGCGCCCTCAAAGAAAAAACCGAATAGGGAAAAGAATGCGTAAACAGGGCATAAGACAAAGGGTGAGAATCGCGTTCATATTCCCGGTAAAAGTAATCCTTCATAAAATACTTGTCTGAAAACTTGTGTATTTCTACCCTTAAATTGTCTTTAGACGACATATTCCAACTATGCCTCCACTGGAATTTATATCTGTCCCGGCCGGTGTTGTAACCATCAAAAGACCTGCCTTCTTTATCGCTTATATAGTATAGTTTAAGCATGCCTTTGCCTAAGTTTTTTGTATTATAACTGTGGGTAAACCCCCGGCCAAAGCCTCTTTTTTCGTAATAATCAAAGTGCAGGCGGCCTTTAAACGATTCACTGTAGTAATACCTCCAGGCCGTCAGCATATACATACCCATATCATGATCGCTTCCCGGAACTACACTGACCCGGGGAAGTTTGTCTTTAGCCGGCTGCATATAATAAGGTATGTAAAATAGAGGGATATCACCTACTTTGAATACAACATTTTTGGCTACAATTTTATCGCCGGGGTAGAAGATAATTTTACGAGCAGCAAAGCGGTAATGCGGCTTTTTCAAATTACAAGTGGTAATATATCCGTGTTCAAGTACATACTTTTTAACTGAGACTTTCCGCACAGATTTTCCAAAAGCATAAAACGGCTTTGAAGCCATATGCATATCTGAGATATTTGCCGTCTTATTTTTAAAATCGTAAATTATCCTGTCGCCAAAAATAGTACCCTTCTGCTGCTGGACTTTTACATTCCCTTCTACTTTAGCGATACTTTCTATAGTATCTACCGAGGCCTTGTCGCAAAAGATAGTGACACCTTTATAAGTTATCCTGACATTGCCCTCAGCGATTATTTTTTTGCTTTCGCTGTTATAGAAAACATGGTCCCCGTCAACTACTACCGGAAGTTTATCTTTCTGGGCAGCAGATTCCTTAGCATAAACAAAAGGAAAACCTGCCCAGTAAAACAATAACACCAACAATATTTTAGTTCTAATCACCGCTCAGTTCTTTTAAGGTTATCCCAATCATTCAGAAAACGCTCAATACCTATATCGGTCAGAGGATGTTTTAACAGCTGGGTTATTACTTTAAAGGGAATAGTAGCAATATCGGCGCCGATCCGCGCCGCCTCTAAAACATGCATAGGACTACGTATCGAAGCAACTATTATCTCTGTAGAAATACCGTAATTGCCGTAAATCAACTTTATGTCAGCCACCAAATTAAGGCCTTCTGTAGAAACATCATCCAGCCTTCCGACAAAAGGAGATACATACCCGGCACCGGCTTTAGCCGCTAAAAGAGCCTGCAATGGCGAGAAGCAAAGAGTAAGATTGGTTTTTATGCCTTTGGTTGACAGAATCTTAGTCGCTTTCAAACCTTCTGTAGTAATCGGGATTTTAATTACAATATTACCGGATATTTTACATAAATCATCGGCTTCCCTAACCATCCCCAAGGCATCCAATGCAATAACTTCAGCACTTACCGGGCCGTTTACTATTTTACAAATAGCCTCTAATTGCTTTTTAGGGTTGTTTTTTTCCCGGGAAAGCAAAGTCGGATTAGTAGTAACTCCATCCAAAACCCCCAAATCATTGGCCTGTTTTATTTCTTCTACATTCGCAGTATCAATAAATATTTTCATATACCCCCCTTGTAATTAGTACTGTGTCCAAGGTCCAACGTCCAACGTCGAAGGTCCAACGTCGAAGGTCCAACGTCCAACGTCGTAAGTCTAAAAGATACAGGCCTAAAGCAACTTTTTAAGACTGTCTTATTTCGTTGCAAACCAATCCCGGCATTGCCCTGCGTTGAGCCGGGCCCTGTGCCGATATTGCTTGAATGTCCAATTTGCTACCACTAAAAAAGCTACCACTAAAAAAAACGCTAGCGCGTTTTTTGGACACCTCGGGGGTGGAAAGAGTTCCACCCCCGAGGTGGATAGTGGTAAGAAAGCGCAGTAGTAATAACCAAACATCACTGCCCTGGTGCTTTGCAACTTTTTAAGTCTGCCCCATTTTTGAACAATAACACTTCAATCTTTAGGTGAAAAAATATCCCGGGAAAGAGGGATACCCTGCGCGCGTATTTCTTCAAAAAAAGCAGGGATATAACCAGTAGGCGTAAAATACCCCAATACTCTGCCGTCTTTATCTACGCCCGTCTGTTTAAAAATAAATATATCCCGCAAATCCACATGCGTATCATCCAACATCCCGGTTATTTCTGTAATCTGTATAACTTTCCTTGAACCGTCAGACAACCTGGCAGTATGCACTATTAAATGTATCGCTGAAGAAATCATTTCTCTAATAGCCCTTATTGGCAGTTCTATCCCGGACATAAGCAGCATTGAATCCAGCCGGATTAAAACATCATGAGTAGAATTAGCATGGATAGTAGACATAGAACCGTCATGGCCGGTATTCATAGCCTGCAGCATATCCAAAACCTCTTTGCCCCGCACCTCGCCTACAATAATCCTGTCCGGGCGCATACGTAAAGTATTACGAAACAAATCCCCTATTGTTATCTCTCCTTTGCCTTCTATATTGGGCGGTTTAGTCTCCAGCCTTATCCAGTGAGACTGATTAAGCCTTAATTCCGCAGAGTCTTCTATAGTTATAATCCTTTCTTTATCCGGGATATAGCGGGAAAGAATATTAAGGAATGTGGTTTTTCCGGAGCCTGTGCCGCCGGAAACTAAAATGTTTCTCCTTATCAAAACCGCGGCTTCTAAAAATTTACTCATATCTTCTTCTATAGTATGAAACTTTTCAATTAAATCATCCATCGTAAACCTTTGCTTGCTAAACTTCCTGATAGTCAAGGCAGGCCCTGTAAGAGACAAAGGCGCAATTATAGCGTTTACCCGCGAGCCGTCAGGAAGCCGGGCATCAACATACGGATTAGACTCGTCAATCCTTCTGCCTAAAGGAGCAAGTATTCTTTCTATAACAATCCTTACCTGCTCATTAGTGGTAAATTTCTTGCTGGTAAGTTCAATTTTTCCAGCCCTTTCTACATATATCCGGTCTTTGTTATTAACCATAATTTCGCTAATTCCGGGATCTTTTAACAGGTCCTCCAACGGCCCCAGGCCCAAAGCTTCATCAACTATTTCTTTTATAAATCTTTCCCTGACTTCAAAAGAAGACAAAAACGCGCCAGCCTCCTGAGTAATAAGGTTAGATACTATTCTTCCGCATCTGTTTCTTAACGCCTGCATTTTTTCGTAATCCGCGCTGAGGATTTCCACCGGCATTTTTTTTAAGTCCATTTCCTCAATAAGCCGCTGGTGAATTCTCTTCTTCAACTTAATTATCTCATCGTCTTCTTCCTTATCTGAGGATACAGTAATAGCAGGCTCAGCCAGACCTAACCGCATCCAGAAATCCTGAGGATTAGTTTCAAAATGCTCTTTAACTGCCCTCAATTTGGAAAGTTCTGTATGAGGGATATAAATATCCCGGGAAGAAATTAACTGGCCGGCTATCTTTTTTATAGCCTCGGCAATCCTGCTTTTTCTACTGTCTAAAACTACAGGCACCCCTCTATTCAGGGCTAAACCCACAGTATGGCCTTCAGAAGGCACTTTGGCAAAAATATCCAAAGGAAACAACACTTTTATCTCCTGCCAGCTTACCCCGCCTTTGCTTTCAGCGCGGTTAAGGATAATTTTGAGCATTTTTATAGGAAAATGCAAAGATTGGAAAACATCCAAAAACCACTCTGTCTGGTAAACTGATAAGACATCCGGAGTAACAATCAGAAATATAAGGCTGGAACTGTCAAATGTTCTTATAAGATGGTCCGTCAAATCCCTGCCTGCGTCAATTATAATATAATCATATTCATCCCAGTTCCTCAGGGCTGCAAGAATTTCCCTTACGTTATCTGAACTAATCTTAACAGACTCGCGGGGATGCAAAATAGCCGGAAGTATTGTTAACCCAGGAATATCAGTAGAGGTAATAAATTTACGGATATTATCTCTGTTGTTTTTTATACTCTCCCAGGAATGGACTAAATTCAGCATAGATTTGTTAGCCGGAACATTTAACATCTTAATCATATCCTGAGGCCCGGAAAGGTCCAAATCAACCAGAAGAATTTTTTTTTGGAATGAACCGGCTAAAGAAACTGCTATATTAAGCGCCAGAGTAGTTTTGCCCACTCCGCCTTTGGTACTAAAAAGGCTAATAACTTCCGCAGCCATTTAATCAGTCTAATTTGTAAACAATAGGTATATTTATCCAGAGTTCCTTTTCCTCTATCACCGGAGGAAACGGCGGGAACCGGCCGATATTTTTAATCGTGCTTATTACTGTATCGTCTAAAATCTTATAGCCTGAAGACTTAACCATTCTCACATTCAAAACTGACCCGTCAGAAACCAAGTGTATGCTTACCAGCATATCTCCTTGTTTCATATCTTCTTCTGCTACCGGAGGGTATATCAGAGAGGACAAAATCTCTCTCTGAATATCAGAAATGTATTTTTTCAGGTTCACAGAAGCCAAATTCCCGCTGTTAGATTCAACAACTTTTACTTTATACTTTTTGAGATCTTCTGCGGAGTTATCCCCGCCGGCGCTTACAATTTCAGGAGTAAGGGTTATAACTAAATCCGTCTTATTATTCTGAAAATCCTTAGACCTAAAAAGTGCACCTATAATGGGAATAGTTCCTAACGCCGGCAGTTTGGAAATATTTTTGGACTGCGTGTTTTTAATTAACCCTCCGATAAAAACAGTCTGCCCGGATTTCAAAAATACCTCTGTAGAGGCATCCCTTTTGGAAAAAGCCGGGATAGAAATTCCATCAGCAACTACAGCGTTTGCCCAATCTATACTGCTTACTTCGGTGTATATATTAATCTTAATTTTACCACCATCTTCAACTTTAGGTCTTACTTTTAATACAACTCCGTACTCTTTATAATCTACATCCGTAGATCTGCCATTGCTGTTAACAGTAGTCCTAACAATGGGGACTTCGCCGCCTACTAATATTTTTGCTTCTTCGCCGCTTAAACAAACCATCTGCGGCTGGGATAGAATTTTGCCTTTGCCTCTCTGTACTAACAAATTAATTTTAGAAGTTAAAGCATCCCGGGAAAGGCCGTTTATAGTAAAAATCTTGCCGGTAGCAACCCTGTCTAAGGTAGTAACCACTCCGGTAGTATCAGAAGTAGAAGAATTATAAGGCTCTTCTCTAACCTGCAGGTAATTCTGCCAGTTAAAACCTAAATTATTCTTAAAATCCTTGCTAAGTTCTAAAATATTAACATTTATTTTCACCAGCCTCTGCTCTGAAATAATTCCCAAAAAATCCTCAATGTATCCCCCAAAACCGGCAAGCACTGCCTCTATATTTTTCTTATCCTGTTTAGACACTTTGCCTTTGAGCATTATCTTGCCGTTTAATTTATCCGGGATTATCTCCACATTACTTATACCTAAACGTTTCTGCAAAAGCCTGCTGACTCTTTCTTTTAACGCTTTCAAATCTTTCATAAAAACTGCCACCTGAAAACTTTCCCTGCCGGAATCAGTCCAGACATCTATTCTGGTGACTCCCTGTTTTTTGCCAATGATATCTAAACCTGTGTCTTTAACCTTAATAACATCTAATATTGCCGGATCAACTATAGAAATCCTCTTAGGCTTATAAACATCTATGGTGATTATCTCGCCTACCAGACACTCATATCTGTTAGTTTCATCTCTATAGGCCGCGCCGGCATACAGACACCGGCTAAAAAACGAAAAAAAGAACAAAAATGAAATAAAACATACATATTTTCTCAACCTCATTTCTGAATTACCTCTGCTTCTTTTTTACTGCCTCTATATATCTCTACTGTAGGAGGAGGTGCAGACGGAGGCGGCTGCCTGGGGGCACTTTTTATATTCATCAATTTTTCCCACAATTTGTTAATAGTAATAAACTCCTTGTTAGTAATGGATTCATCCGCCGGCGAACGTAAAAGCATCCTTATCTTGCCTATCTCTAAAGAATAAGTCAACAACTCTGCCTGCTCAGGAGTCAAAGCCAAAGTCAAAGTAGAAGGTATATTTGTCTTTTTCGCCATAGAGGGGTTAAAATCCTGGTCCACCGCCAAAACTTTTACTTTCTCAAACATAGGCACAACTACATTCTGAGTTTCTTTCCCTGACTTAAAAGGGAATATGCCGATTATATCCACATTATCCCCGGGTTTAATCATCCCATTTATTGAGCTTATTTTATCTACAGGAATAGTTACTGCCCTTTTGCCGGGAGGAGTAAGATTAGAAAATCTATTCTGACGGTGTTCCAATAAAACTTTAGAAGTAGTTATCTGTTCGCCTTCTAATATATCTTTTACTGCTATTTTGCCTATAGCCGAGTCCACTGACCAAAAGGCCCCTATCTCTGCCAAATCCCGAGGCAGGCTTTTCAACCGGACATGGTGGGAAGTTATCTTTGTGCCTTTGTAAATATCCGTTGCTGCTACTACTACAGATACCCTGTCTTTTTTTAGCAGTTCCTGACGGTATTTTTCCACTGTGCTTTTCAAAAAGTCTTGAAACATAATTACCACTAAAGCTGCCAAAGTAATAGCAATGCCTAAATTTACTATCTTTTTATTCATCCTTCAATAGATCGTAGTTTTTAATTACCTTTGCCCTGTCTTCTAACGCCGCCATAAGCTTGTTAATCCTTTCATTTTCCTTCTGCCTTTTAAGATAACTGCTTATTATATCTTTAACCTCGCTTAGAGGCTTTACTTCTGGAGTAATTAAATCTTCCACCTTAATAATGTAATAGATGCCGCCGTCCTTAAAAATATTGGATATCTCACCTTTACCTAAAGAAAGAACTTTTTCCCAATATTTTTGCCTTTTCTTCAGTTCATCCTGAGAAATTTTCCCCAAATCTACATAACCTAAGTCTCCGCCCTTGCCTGCGCTGTCTAAGACGGAATAGTTTTTAGCCAGTTCAGCAAAACTCTCACCCTGCAAAATCCTTATATACAAATCCCTGGCCTGCGACTGGTCTTTTACTCCCAGTTCCCGGATTTTAATTTTCGGATTCTCCCTAAACCTGTTCTTATTTTCCTGATAGAAAGTCTCTATCTCCGCATCTGTAACTTGAATATCCTGAGTTATTTCGTTAATAAGTTTTTGGTAGAGTAAATTCCTGGTGTAATTATAAATAGCGTCTTTAACATCATCTTCTTTATCCAAACCTCTTCTTTTTGCTTCCTGGGCTAAAAGCTCAATCTTCACCAAGCCGTCCAAAATTTCTTTTTTTGCAGCATAGCTTTCCAAATTTACTTTACTTCCCTTTAACAAAGATGACAATAAAGAAAGCTGGCGGTTAAAATCATCTAAGCCTATTGCCCAGTTATTAACCTGAGCGAGTAAAGGCCCGTTAATTCTTTTTACCGGGGTCTGCACCTTTTTAGAGATTTTCTTCTTATGCTTACGAGGAAACAAATCGCCATTACAGCCTAAGAAGGCTGCCAGCACAACACACAACCCAATTATTTGAGCCTTCCTTTTCATACCACCCTCCTGTTAATTGTTTATAACTGCATCCTCGGCTTTGCTTTTCATTTTATACTCCGGAAAAAGTTTATCAAGTATTTTTTTACCTCTCAGGCTGGATTTTATCTTTGTCCAAGGTCGAAGGTCGAATGTCCAACGTCGAATGTCGTAAGTCCAAAAGATGCAGGCCTAAAGCAACTTTTTAAGACTGTCTTATTTTGTTGCAAACCAATCCCGACATTGCCTTGCGTTGAGATATGCCCTGTGCCGTTATTGCTTGAATGTCCAACGTCGAAGTCTGCCCCATTTTATTGAAATATCAAAAATTAAATATCAAAATGTAAAATGACATATAAAAAATCAAAATTATAATCAACTACCACTAAAAAATCTACCACTAAAAAAAACGCTAGCTACCACTAAAAAAGCACTGCGTGCTTTTTTAACACCTCGGGGGTGGAACTTTTTCCACCCCCGAGGTGGGTGCCGGTAAGAAAGGCCCAATCCCAACATTGCCTTGCGTTGAGCCGGACCCTGTGCCGCTATTGCTTGAATGTCCAACGTCCAAG
>WFRI01000029.1 GCA_015486615.1 Candidatus Omnitrophota bacterium
AGAATATCTATAACGATATAAAACTTCTTATTTCCAATAGAATTATTTTAAAGGGAATAAATTTAACACGTTCTTTGCCTGTTTTCAGCTATGAAGATCAGTCACAGTTTATTATGGAAAAAACCGCTAAAAATCTTATCCGTTATCCACACATTTATAGAAATGTTATATATGATGTCAATAGTAGCAGCAGTATAAAAGATAGAAAAGATAATCCTGCAACTCTTAAAGAGTTAGGTGTGGTTTTTGATTGGAATAGGGATTTGACACATCTTCAAGAAAATATTCTATTTTGCTCCGAGACTCTAAGAGACGGCTTGCAAGACCCAACATTGAAAAAACAACCTTCTGTTGAAGTGAAAAAGAAAATAATAGCAATGGAAGCGAAATTAGGGGTAAAGGCCTTTAATTTGGGTTTTCCTGCAAAGGGCAGGGCTGAATCGTATATCAATGAAATAATAGAGATAGCTTCTTTTGTAAGAGAAATGGGAATAGATATTATTCCATTCTGTCTTGCGCGCCTTCATTCTGGCGATCTTGAAAATATAGCAATGATATCTGATAAATCCGGGATAGAGATTTATCCGTTTTTATTTTATCCTGTGTCAAAAGTTCGGTTTATTTGTAATAACTGGGATTGGAATATTGTAGAGGATAAATTCAATGAAGCTTGGGAAAAAGCTTTTTGTCTGGGATTAAAAGTCTGGCGAGTTGGATTTGAAGATGCCAGCAGGGCTGAAAAATCTGATTTGATTAAAGCTATTTCCCTTGTTAAAGGCAAAAATATAGATAATTTAGTTTTTGCTGACAGTGTTGGAACGCTTCTTCCTAATGGGGTCAAATCATTAATATCTTTTGTGGTGGAAGAGATTAAAGGTGCCTTTGGAATTTGTCTCCATGCCCACAATGATTTGGGTTTTGCTGTGGCGAATTCTTTGGCGGCGATAAACGCTGGAGCTGATATGATTGATGTAACCGGACTTGGCATAGGCGAACGTGCTGGAAACGCTGACTTGGTTATTCTGTTGTCAGCGTTAAGACACCAGGGTTTTCAAATTAATCTAGAAACAGTAGGAAAATATGCTGAGTTCATATCTAAGAACTTAGGTTTAAATTTACCAGGAGGATATCCTGTTGTTGGTAAAAATGTTTTTGTCCAACATAGTGGTATCCATACAGATGCTATTCTAAAAGCTGTATCCAAAGGATTTCCTGGAGATGAGATATACTCTGTTTTTTCTCCAAGAATTGTTGGCAGAAAAGAGAAATATTTTATTTCTCCTCAAAGTGGTAAATCTACTGTTTTGAGATTGTTTGAGGAAATAAAAATAGATAAAGCTATGGACACTGTATTGATAAATAATGCTATTGAGCTTTTATTGCAAATTGCGCGTGAAGAAAATAGGATAATTTCCCCTCCAGATATAATCCCTATCCTCAAAGAACACGGCATAGATTTCAGCAATTCCTCATCCAGCATATCCTTAATAGAGAATGGCAATAGTAGTAGCAGCAGCGCAATAAAAAAAGATAATTACAGCGGTTTTAGGGCGTCTTTGGAGCTATTCAGGGTATTATCAGATAAAGTAGAGGAAGAGATTAAAAGCAGTTTTGCGTATCTGCTGGAAATTGATATGTCAAGATTATCTTCTTCCGCCCTAACCAGCAGTTACTCTGACTTTCGCCTGCCGTTATTATATTGGAATTGCCCCGATAGTTCTTCCAGCGCATCATCTGCGGTGAATATAGCAAAGCCGCAGAATGGAAACGGTTATGTTTTCCCGCAGGCCGCGGCTCGTCGGGGCTTCCCTGCCCGGGGTTGTCCGGGTATGCCCTCCGTCAGCGCCTCCAGTGCGGTTTTGGTATTTAGTTGCAATAGAGCTGAGGGGATTTTTGTCCTTACCGATAGCCAGATAAAGTCATCCTCGGCGGTTTCAGCAGGCGCGCCGGCCTTGTCCGTGCGGGAGAAAAAGTTTATTATGGGCTTTTTAGATGAGCTCAAGCCGAATATCGAAGATTTAAGGCAGGTATATTTAAAGGCAAGACAGGGAGGGGAGATTGGTATAGAAACGATTAAGAAGGCAGGCGAGAATTATAAAAGCGTAGCAGAAAGCCGCGGTGGATGGATTAGAGAAAGTAACGAGGAATTTTATGCATTCACATCCTTAACTGACCATTTTGGAAATATGCTTCATTCTCTGATTGGTTTTGTTTATCTCTTTGAAGATGTAAAAAATAATAAACCTCCCGCGCAGAAAAATAAGGAAATGATTATTAAAAAATTGGGAGCATTGCTTATTTTATACCGCGGCTGGAGGCTAATAGCAGGGGGTGCAGAGACAATACCAGTGGATTTCGAGATATCGCGGGTTGATTTTATAAATACTATTGGCGGATTGATTAAGGAAAGAATGCTTCTTGTCTCCCGAATGCTATGGCATGGGGCTGTCGGTCCGGTCAATTTAAGCTCATTCTTAAATAGTATTTATGGCGATATTGGTAGTATTCAGTCCTTCCTCGGCTTTATAGAAGATGATGCCCGCCTAAGACGGTTAAATAATTATTTTAATAATCTGGATAGTCTTTTTAGAGAACAACGCTCCATAGTTAAAGAGGCCAGGACGAAGGGCGAGTCTCTGCTAATAGAAAAGGTTGAATTCTATCTTAATGTGTATGCGTCTTTGGGGAACGGGCTTGTTCAATATCTAAAAGATATTTTAACTGCGGTTAATGAGATAGAAGAAAAGTATGCGCAAGACAGGCGTTTTTTAAGCAAAGCAATCTATGCAGTGTCTCTGCGGAGATTATTAAAAGATATCCCGAAGGTAGTGGAATTTATTGAGTTTTATCTTTTAAGGTTTGCCTTTTCTGAGCTGAATAAAAATGAAACTGTAGAACTTACATCTTTTATTAAGGATATTTGCGGGCATAAAGTAAAAGATTCACATTTGTCAGATAAAATACCTGCTGTAGAAATTCACAGCCACCATAAAGAGGTCCGGATTAAAGGGATTGATAAATATGCCCTGAAGTCAGCGTTTTTACGCTACATCTCTAACGGAGTGCATTTAGGCATAAGGAATATCTATATTGATATAACTAAGGATAGTAATTGGGTAAGGATTATCATTCAGGACGACGGAAAGGGTATAGAGGAGGGGTTATTAGAACCGGAAAATGCCTTTGGCAGAGAGAGGCAAAAAGTTTACGGCTACGGAGTTACAATAAGGAGGAGAGAGGGTGGAACAGGCATGGGGTTGTGTTTCAGCGGGCACCTGTTGTGGATGATGGGAGGAAGGTTTTCGGCAGACAACGAAAGTCCCTACGGCGGGGCGAGGTTTATACTTGATCTGCCTGCTGAGAAACAAGACTTTGCCGTTGTGGAAAGCAGTAAGGAAAGCGGTTCTTCCTCCAGCACAGTTAGAAAACAAAGAGTCGGGCAGTATAAAAAGGATAAAGACTTTCATTATCGCACATTGGAAGATTTGATAGGTTACCTGCGAAATAAAAAGCAAAAGGCGAAAGCCGCCGGATTAGATGACAGGCCAGAGGATAAAAGGAGCATAGGGCAGGAGATAGAGAAGATATTAGAAGAAATATTTGCCGATTTTGAAGAGAAGGAAAAGGTAATCGGACTGTTTAAAGGCTATATTATGGATAGTTTAAAAGGCGATATACCTGAAAGGGTGATAAGGGGCAAACTTAAGAGGGGATTATGGGAACAATATAAAGGAAAGGAGCCGGTGAGAATAATTAGCAATATATTGACTATAGAGAAGATAACATTCATTCCTGGTGATATAAAGCAATACATAACCTCTCAGGCAAAAAGAGAAGAGAAGATATGGAAATACTTCTTTAAAAAGGTAAAAGAAGGCAATAATGGCAAAGAGCAGATAGAATTGGTTGTAATAGGCTGGCTAAGGAAATCTGGAATAATACATAGAAAGGTTGAAATAGGCGAAGAGTATGATTATTTGAGGAGTTTTAAATCCCTGGTTGAAAAAACAGAGGCAGGATTTGAAGATGAAACAACAAAGGCTATGTATAAGAGGTGCTTGCTGTCGGCATATAAACAGGAGCGGGACGAAGAATACCTGCGCGGAGTGATAGGCCTTAACCTCAGTAAAGGCACTGAGAGCGAGGCCTTTGGAATACTGCTTGCTGTTATGAGCAAACTATCATCGCAGGGGCGCTATTCTGTTGAAAAGAACAGACATTTCGAAATAACTGCCGCAAAAGACGCAGGTTTTGAAGGAAAAGCGAGGAAGCCATTAATCAAAGATGCAGGCCTTATATCAAGGGTAAGGAATATTATTGGCGGAGTAGAGATGTCTATGGATGAGTTGGATGATTTTGTGGCAAGGGAAATACAGGATGCAGTCCTTGTCAAAGTTGCTGAACTAATAAGAGAGGGAGCTTCAGCAGAAGATATCAGTGAATTCTTTGCAAGACAGAGACAGGTGAAATTAGAGGAAGCAGATAGGCAAAACCAGCCCAACGGCCTGTATATGCAGGAATTATATCTACCGTTAGATAGAGAGATAATTCCTATAGGCGCAGATGAAAAAGAGATAATCACGGCCATCAGTAAGGTAACAAAGGATTTTAGTGATACACAGGAAAGCCTAAATAAAATATCGAAAGGCAAAGCCTTATCCTTAAAGGAAAGTCTGGAAGAATATCTATATGCCCGCAGGGAAGATAAAACCCTGGCAGCAGTGGACAACGAACAGCCGTATTTGTGGCTGGGCAGTTACTTAGAAGAGGCAGGGTTCATAGGCAAGAATGAGCTAAAGGCCTTTCAGGTAAGAATAGATGATATAGATAAAATATCATGGGGGAAATTAGAGCCTATAATGGATGCGATTAAATCTGCTCAGAAAGGGATAAACGATGTAATTATTACATTAATGGACCCTCACTACCTAATGCATATGCTGCCGCTTCAGCAGGATGCGTTTTTAAAGATATTGCCATATCTGATAATAGAGGCAAAAGGCATAGAAAAGAACAAAAAGATATACGAAAACCTGCGTGATTTAATTATCTACTTAGATGAATACTACTTAGGCAGGCAGGGATACCGGCCAGACAAGCAATACAAAGGCCTAACTATAACAACAGACAACGATATTTTTGCCAAGAGCTATTGCATGGCGCGCAGAAAAGGCAGATTAGAGATAGATGATTTCTATGTATGGCTATTGGAGGAAGCAAAGGCAAGGGCAAAGAATGACAGCTGGTATAAGCAGTATTTGGAAGAAGAGACAGCCATAAAGAAGAGCCAAAGGAAAAAGATAAAAAGGATAAGTAAACTAAGCGCAAAAGAGTATAAAAATACTGTAAAGGTCATTTGTTCCTTAAAAGGAAATGATTTAAGGGATGTGTTGAGCAGGTATAAAGACATAATCAAGACCGTTGGATTTGAGATAGAGGCGGTTTTAGAGGAAGGCCAAGATTTAAGAGAGGCAGTTAACTATTATGACAAGCTTCTCGAAAGACATAATCTAAATTGGATTGCCAAAAAAGAAGAAGAAGACCAACTGGAGATAGAAATCCCTCCGATTGATACATCTTCGCCGAAAGAAATAGAAAAATTTATTAAAGGAATAGATATATTAAATGACTCAGTGGGATATGAAAATAGCAGGATAAAATATCTGGGGGCACTGCACATGCATTTTGACAGAAACAGCATCCGCGGAAAAGAGACCAAATTTGCCCGGCTAATAAAGGGATACGAGGCACTATGGCACAGGATTGGAGGAAGAGGGGACTTGCTAATATTGAGGGATGATACTTTACCTTTAGATTTTCATGATAACTTTATATTTGAGAGATTCAAAATTAATCAACGCAGGGCAATCCGCTTTACAAACAATACAGTAGAGATAAGGTTCTGTTCTCTGCCCAAATACAGGGGAGAAGAGAGAATAGATATAAATACCTTTGCAGATATTGTCAATATAATATGCGGGGCGCTTAAGGCGGTTAGGGAAAGGCCTGAGCAGTTCAATCTGATAGAGATGGGACTGCCATTTTTATTAAGGAGAGGCCTTTACAATGAGAATGCTCCCGGGATGAGGGAACACGAAAGCAGGGTGATAGACTTTGTGTTTGGGAATGATTTAGATGCGAAAGAGGCCTTTATCAGGCAGTTTTACAGGCGCGGCAATAAATATAAAATTATAGCCAATAAGGATTACACGCCTGTTGATAATGAAACTATAAAAAGAATATATAAAAATTTATGGCTTGAAAATATTTATCATCTGCATAAGAAAGAAAACGGTTTTGCTGGAAATATAAGAGAAAAATTAATAAAAGATATGGCAGAAAACAGAAGTTTTGAAGAAGGGATAAAAAATGTGATAGGGCTTTTGGTGAATGAAGTTAAGTTGAATAAAGAAGAAATCATTAATCTGATGCGGTCGATAGAAGAAAATAACTGGCAGGAGTACGAAAAAAAGCAGTTTATTAATATCCTGCTATATATAGACAACAAAAAGGGAGCTGTCTTAGATAAAGGGATAAAGGCTAAATTATACAAGCATTTGCTGGTTACCAATCTCAGGAAGGCTATTGTAAATGATGTCCCTCTCTTTGTAATAGAGAATATGTTGGAAGATAAAAATATTCGCAGAGAGATATTAAAGGATATAACTATTACAACAATAAAGCGGATGTTGAAGGACTACAATTGGCAGACAAGGGATTTAGGCGCTTATCTGGCAAGGTATTACGGCTTAGAGGGCGCAAGGCTGCTGCTTGAACGTGCCAGAGAGGAATATAGCTGTGGTGCATGGACAACTATAAAAGAGTCATTGGATATACTTCTATCAGATGAAAATATCCGCAGGGAAGCATTAGAAAACATAGACACCATAGAAGTAAAGCGGATGTTG